>JBGQJV010000282.1:0-5333 GCA_041499215.1 Gemmatimonadota bacterium
ATGCTGCGATGGAAGGCGATCGCCCTGAGGTCTCCCGCGTCGAGGGCGGCGGCGATGGCCCGCTCGCAGGCCGGCCCGTACCCGGCGGACATCGGCTCCACTCCGCGGCGACCGCCGCTCTCCGGCAGGCAGGCATCCGCCTCCGCCAGTCCGTCGGCGAGTGCCCGGATCAGTCCGGCCGGGATGAAGGGCATGTCCCAGGCGACGACAACCACCGGAGCCGGGGCCAGACGGACTGCGGAGTACAGGCCGCTCAGCGCACCCAGGCCTGGCCGGAGGTCGGAAACGACCCGCAGGTCTGTCCGCCAGCCGGCGGCATCGGGCGCATTGGCGATGAGGAGAGGCTTGTGGCCGAGGGCCTCGACGAAGGCGTCCACCAGCCGGTCGAGGATACGCATGCCGCCGACCCGCTCGAGGCCCTTGGGGGCGCCACCGAACCGGGTTGCGCCACCGCCGGCCAGGATGGCTCCGGTCACCCGTTCCGAGTTCGAAGTTCCGAGTTCCAAGTGGTTCACCGAGCGGAGTTCCGGCGGCTCTGCTGAACACTAGGCAGTTTCTCCGCAACTTGGAACTCGGAACTCTGAACTCGGAACTCTGAACCGGTCAGTACCGCCGCCCCCGTTTCCGTTCCAGCACGACGTCGAACCCGATGGTGGCCGTCAGGATGTGCCTCCCGACCGTGCTGGTGGGGGGCTTGACGCCCTGGATATCGGTGGCCCGGTCCACCTTGGGGACCCGCACCCAGTTGTCCCGGAGCTCGAAGCGCAGCTGGTACCCCTTGCCGATCACGGCCACGACGCCGCCACCGAAGGACAGGTACGGCTGCACCGTTGACGGGTTCCGGTCCTCGTACAGCGTGAGCTGAGCCGGTTCGTTGGTGATGGTGATGACGGTGCCGGTGGTCTTGACGAAGCTCTCCTGGGTGATCAGCAGCCCGGCGTTGACGCGGCCGTAGGGGTGCAGCGGCTGGTGGCTCGCGATCCGGTAGATGAGGCCGCCGGAGAGTGCGGCGGAGGCGCCGCCCCGCTGAGTCCGGCCGATGGTGCGGCACAGGTCCTGGGTGTCGGGGGAGCCCTGGGTGAATACGATCCGGCAGTCGTCCTGGGTGGCGAGGCCGAGCAGCTGGGCCTCGACATTGAACCCGAGGTGATCGCCGGGGAAGTATGTCCCGGAGAGCACCACGTCGAGGCTCCGGCGGAAGCTCCGGCTCACGGACAGCGTATCGGTGGTGGTAGCATCGATGACGAAGGGCTGCCGGCCGATGGTCCACAGCGTTCCGCCCCCCGAACTCTGGCCCAGCCCGACGGAGAACATCAACCGGGCCTGGTCGGCGGTCTGGGCCCGGAGGACCGATGGCGACAGCAGCGTTGCCAGGGCCGCGGACAGGGGAAGCAGCAACCGCATCAGTGGCTCACCTGGGGCAGAGTGATCCGTTGCAAAGCGGGGCGGGCGGGATGGAGACGGCGCCGCCCCCCGGGGCGAGCACAGGGAGTCAGTCGACTCCGGAGCAGTCGGCCTGGAGGGTGGCATCCTCGGCGACCCGCAGCCGGTCGAGCCGTACCCCCGCCGGAAGCCGGGGGGCCACCCGGCGGAACAGGAAGGCGGCGAGCGCCTCGCAGGTCGGGAGGGGGTGGCCCGCCGCAAAGATCGGAATGTCGCGATTGAGGTGGGAGCCATCGAGGGGCCGCACCTCCTCTTCCAGGATGCGGTCCAGCAGGGCCAGGTCCATGATCATGCCCTGCGGGTCGACCGGGCCGCTCACCGTGACGCTGCAGGTGTAGTCGTGGGCATGCGGCTCGGTCAGCTGACCGAAGTGCCGCCGGTTCCGCGCCTCGTCCCACGCCGCCACCCGGAGATGATGGCGAGCGTGAAATCCGACGGTGCGTGTCAGACTGATCGGCATCCGGGCACCTAGAAGGCGAATCCGAGTCCGGCCCTGAGTTCGCGTGCCCCGCTCCACTGGCTGCGCTTCCCGTCGCTGATCACCGCGTTGGGGTGGTCCGGGTCGGTCGACGGCTGCGCCGCCGGCTCCTGGGTGTACGACAACGGGTAGCTGAGCTTCCAGAAGAGCTGGCGCGCTTCCAGCCTGAGGAACAGCGAATTGGTGATGAACGCCCGGACGCCAACGGCCGGGACCAGGTAGAACTTGGAACCGAACTTGAATCCGCTCGAGTCCTGCACGCTGGGTGGCAGATCGGAGCCCTTGGTCCAGCCCAGGGAGCCGCTCAGGAACGGTGCCAGCCGGTGCCAGGTCTTCTTCCCCGTCAGGTTGAGCTGCAGGGTGGCCTCGATCATGGTGAGGTTCTGGTCAACCGGTCCGGTCTTGCGGGTGGCCACGCTGTCGTCCGCGCTCACCACGAACCGTTGCAGCTCCGCCCGCGCGAACGTGAGCCCGAACTGGACCGGGGCCGAGAGCCGGAGGTCGAACCGGGCTCCGTAGGAGCGCCCGTTCTGCGGCCCGACGCCGGCCTTCCCCCCATCGCCGCCCACGTCCCCGATCAGGAGCGTGACCGACCTACCGTGGATGATGTCGCGATAGGGCGAGTGCGCCGGGTCGTGGCCGACCTGGGCGGAGACCGAGCTTGCGACGAGGCAGGCGGCGGTAGTGATCGTGAAGGCTAGACGCATGGGGGAATCATAAGGGGAAGAGGTTCCGGGTTCCGCGTTCCGCGTTCCGCGCTGGTCACTCCGGGCTTCCGAGGTCGGCTCCCGGCCCCGGGGTTACCCGAACACGGAACTCGGAACGCGGAACGCGGAACTATTGGAGTCGCAGGTCCCGGCCCGTCATTTCGGCCGGAGGGTCGATGCCAAGGAGACGGAGCACGGTAGGGCCGATGTCACACAACGCACCGCCGTCGCGCAGCGCCCGGGTCCCGGCCCGCAGAGCGACGAACGGGACCGGATTGGTGGTGTGGGCGGTGTGGGCGCCGCCGGTCTCGGGGTCGATCATGAGCTCGCAGTTGCCGTGATCCGCGGTGATGAGCACTGTCGCGTTGGCCGATTCGGCCGTCGCCAGGATGCGGCCAAGACACTGATCCACGGTCTCGACCGCGGTGATCACCGCCGGCAGGACCCCGGTGTGGCCCACCATGTCGGCGTTGGCGAAGTTGCACAACATGAAGTCATGCGCCTTCTTTCGGATGGCACCCTCCAGCACCTCGGTGATCCCCGCGGCGCTCATCTCGGGGGCGAGGTCGTAGGTCGCTACCTTCTGCGAGGGGACCAGCGAACGCTCTTCGCCCGGGTACGGCGGTTCGTATCCGCCATTGAAGAAGTAGGTGACATGGGGGTATTTCTCGGTCTCCGCGGTCCGCAGCTGGGTCCGGCCCTGGTCGGCCAGGACCTCGGCGACGATCCGGGCCATGGTGAACGGAGGGAAGGCCTGGGGCACCGGGAAGGTGCGGTCGTACTGGGTCATGGTGACCATGGCCACCCGGGGGCGGTCGGTCACGTCGAACCCGTCGAACCCCTCGATGCGCAGGGCGCGCACGATCTGCCGCATCCGGTCGCTGCGATAGTTGAAGCAGAAGACGCCGTCGCCGTCCCTGATAGGCGCTATCGGCCGGCCGTGGTCGACCACCACAATCGGCTTCACGAACTCGTCGGTCTCTCCCCGGGCGAGGGCGGCCCGCACCGCCTCGACCGGGTCCTCCGCGGGCGCCCCGATGCCGCGGACCATCGCATCGTACGCCACCCGGGTGCGCTCCCACCGGCGGTCCCGGTCCATCGCGTAGTAGCGGCCGACCAGCGAGGCGATCAGTGCCCGTTGGGGGGCGATACGCCGGATGTTCTCCTGCAGCTGCCGCACGACCTGCTCGCCGATGGCGGGAAGCGTGTCCCGGCCGTCGAGGAAGCCGTGAATCGCGATGCGTGGGAGATCGCAGCGGGCGCCGAGCTCGATACAGGCGAGGAGATGCTGGTCGATCGCGTGCACCCCGCCGGGACCCAGCAGCCCCAGCAGGTGCAGCGTGCCCCCGGTCCGCTTGAGCTCGCGGCACAGCGCGGCGAGCGGCTCGATCTGGAAGAAGGCGCCCGAGCGGATACTCTGCGAGATGCGCACCAGATCCTGGGGGACCACCCGACCGGCGCCCAAGTTGAGGTGCCCGACTTCGCTGTTGCCCATCTGGCCTTCGGGGAGCCCTACTGCGAGGCCGCTGGCTTCCAGGAGAGTGCGGGGCGAGCCGGCCCAGAGCGCGTGCCAGACGGGGGTTCGGGCGAGCTCGATGGCGTTGCCCTCACGCGCCGCGCGGTAGCCCCACCCGTCCAGGACCACCAGCACAACCGGCCCCGAAGGCCCGTGCCCGTTTGACATGACTCTCCGGCGTTTCTACAATCGTGATTGTGCGTTTCGCGCCCCAATCTAGTCCGCCCCGCTGTCACCTACCAGCCTCGGCGGCGCTGCTCCTCGCGCTTCTTGCGTCTCCCGCTGCCGGGCAGTCGGGGGTGCGCCTGGCGCAGGACACCCGCTTCTACAAGTCGCCCGGCTCGCAGACGCTCGGCACGCTGGTCGCCGGTGCGGATGTGCTCCCGGGGAGGACTTCCGGCCGCTCCGTCGAGGTGACCATCCAGGGGTGGATCGCGGCGCGCTCGCTGGGACCGCTCAACCGGGATGGCTTCAACTCGGTGGCGACCCGGTCCGAGTCGCTGCGCGATTCGCCGAACGGAACGGCGATTGCCCGCTTGATGAATGGGGTCGGATTCATCAGGTCGGAGACCCAGGGCGACTGGGTTCGGGTACGCCGCACCGCGTGGATCGATCAGCGCGCGGTCCAGGGCGGAATCTCGGCCCCGACCGCGGTGGTGCCTGAGGGGCCGGACCGGGTGGAGCTGGGCCGGCGTACTCCGCTATCGCTCACGCCCGGAGGATCCACGGTCGGAGCGGTGGATTCGGGCGCCTTCGCCCGGCTGATCGCCCGCTCGGGTGGATGGAGCCGGATCCAGGTCGAGGCGTGGGTACCGGACAGCGCCATCTCGACCACCCCACCCGGGGTCTTGGTGGGACTGACCCAAGCGGAGATCCGGGCCGACCCGGCCCGCTACGTCGGTCAGGTGGTGCAGTGGCGGCTGCAGTTCGTCTCCCTGCAGAAGGCGGATGAGCTCCGTCCGGAGATCCCGGAGAATGCCTCCTACCTGCTCACCCGCGGGCCGCTGCCGGAGCCAGGATTCGTGTACGTGGTGATTCCCAACGATCAGCGGGCAAGATTCGAAGCCCTCCCGGCACTCAAGGAGCTGCTGGTGAGGGGAACCATCCGCGCAGCCAACACCAAGTACCTGCCAACGCCGGTGCTGGACCTGGTGGCGGTGATGGACGGGATGGGGGAGTAGCCGTTGGC
>JBGQJV010000283.1:0-5317 GCA_041499215.1 Gemmatimonadota bacterium
TAGCTGCTAACCGCCAGCGCCTCTGCCTCCCGCTCCAACCCTTCGAGGAACCAGGGCCAGCCGAACGGATAGTCGCTTACGTCGGTGGTGCGGCTGAACCCGGCATGCACGAAGGTGAGCCTGGTTCCCTCGCCGACCGGCCCGAGGGTGAAGGAGATGGTCTGGCCGGCCAGCGTGGCATCGCCCCGCCAGTCGGGCCAGCTGAGCACCAGCTTCCGGTTCGGATTGAACTCGAGGATTTGGGACGGGCCTCCGGTCACGTCCCTGCCGTCCACCTGGTAGGTCCAGTGGAGGTCGTAGCGGCCGCCGACCCGCGGCTCCACCACAGCGGACTGCGTGCCGAACCACTTGTTGATCGCTTCCGGCTCGATCAGCGCACGGAATACCGCTTCGGGTGACGCGGCGATGGAGACGGTCAGGCGCACTTCGGGCGAGGGATCGGAGTAATCGGGAAGCAGGACCCCGGCACCACCCTCGAGGTGCTTGGCGAGATTGCCGCAGGTAAGCCGCCAGAGATCATCGATCAGCTCCCGCGAACGGGGCACCCCCAGATCTCCGCCGACCGTGTGATGCAGGGCCAGCGCGGTGCCCTTCTCGGTGGGAGCGAAGCCAAGCGAGACCTCGGTGTTCACCTGGTAGATCGGCCAGGTGAAGCCGAACGCCTTGCCGGGCTCGAGCCTGGTGATCGTCTGGCCCGCCCCGGGTTCGGTCGGGCAGCCCAGGGTGGGCTTGCCCCAGAAATGGTACCGGCCGCCAGGGGCCAACTTCAGATCGACCCGCTCGGCAAACCACCTGGTGAGCTCCGCGGGATCGGTCCACGCGCGGTACACCTGGTCCGGAGGCGCCGGCAGCTTGAAAGTGTGTTCGTAAATCCAGCTCATGGGCGGTCCCCTCGCATGGCGTCAGTCGATTCCACATGGCTCTTGAGGTCCTGCAGCCTGGTGGCCCAGAAGACCCGGTACTGCTCCAGCCACCGCTCGACCCGCCTGAGCGGAGCGGGGTCCAGCGAATACAGCCGTGACTGGGCGACGCGGCGCTCCTTGACCAGCCCTGCGCGGCGCAGCACCCGGAGATGCCGCGAAACCGCGGGCCGGCTCACCGGAAAGAGCCCGGCGATCTCCCCGGCAGAGCGCTCCCGGCGGCGCAGGGCGTCGAGGATGGTCCGCCGGGTCGGGTCGGCAATCGCATCGAAGACCGGTCTGGTGTGCGTAACCATATGGTTACATAATAGACCTGACCACGCCGGCCCGCAAGCTCGCCCTCCGGTCGCGGGCTGGGGTGCCGTCGCGGCGATCAGCTCAGTCGGTGTCGGGTCAACCCGTCTCTGGAGGGTCCGGCGCGTAGTTGCGGAAGGGCTCGGTGCGCATCTCGGACCCGTCGGCCCGGCGGAAGAGGTGTACCAGCTCCACCTCCTCTCCCACCCGGGTCACCCGCGACTCGGCCAGCACCAGATCGGCCCGGTCCCCGTACCCCAGCTGATTCAACCGTTCGGCCTCCCCGCGGCAGATGTCCCCCGGGGTGGGTGTGGGCCGAGGATAGGGGTCTTCGTGGTGGCGAATGAGCGCCTGCCAGTGGGCATCGCCCGCGCGCTCCACGGCGCTACGCACGTCCTCGCGGGTCAGCGGCATCGGCTCCGCGCCGTTTCAGTACCGCCAGCTCAGGGTGTCCGCGCCGGCGGGATGATTCTTCCGGATCTGGTCCATGATCCGGGAAATGAACATCTGGGCATAGTGCAGGCGGGAGTACGCGTTGGGGCGGGTATGGTCGCCGTTCCAGCAGTGCTCCGCCCGGGGCTGGTAGTCCACCTCGATATCGGGCGCGGGATTCGAGAGCGATTTCAGCCGCTCCTCCACCTGATACACCGCGTCGTTGAGGAAGTAGTTGTCGGCTTCCCCGACGTAGATATGCAGCTTGCCGTTGATCTTCCGCCCGAGAGTGGCCCAGTCCCGGGTGAGGATGTAGCCGAGATCGAAGTGCTCCCGCCAGTACTCGGCGACCGACCGGTCGATCCGGCCACTACGCTTCTCCCAGATCGGTTTCGGATATCCCTCCGCATCGACGGGAGAGTACACCGCCTGCCAGATGTCCCACTGGCCCCCCGAGCGGCCCCTGGTGCCGAGCACCAGCTCCAGGTGATTCATCTGGCGGATGGTGGTCTGGACCTGGCCGAGATAGTCCCGGTGTCCGGGCCGCTCCACCCGTTTCCACCGGCTCGGGAGCCAGTAGGCGTTGGTGTCGCTGTAGATGTCCACCACGGTGTACTTCCGGAAGTCGATCGGATCGGGACACGCGGCCCAGGCGCCGTTGAAATCGTCGGGATAGAACATCTGCACCGCCATCGCTTCCCAGCCGCCGGTCGATCCGCCGTAGGTGAAACGCGCCCATCCCTGGCCCTGACCCCGGTACTTCTGCTCCAGGTACGGCAGCAGCTCCCGCATGATGGCATCGCCGTAGGGGCCGTTCGCCTCCGAGTTGACCGCGTAGGAGTCGTCATAGTACGGCGTCGGGTGCTGGATCTGGATCAGCAGCACCCGGGGGAAGCCTGGGCCGGTCCACTCCTGATAGAACTTCCAGGCCTCCTCCTGCTGGATCCGGTTGTATCCGGCCAGCCGGAACCGTTCGCTGTAGTCGGGCTTGAGATCCGGGTCAGGCGGGGTCTCGCGCCAGGGCCCGAAGGTATCCGGGAAGTGGCCGTGATCGATCACCAGGGGATAGCGTGCGTCGGGGTGGGAGTCCCAGCCCTCGGGCAGCAGCACGTGGGCCCCCAGGAAGACCGGCCTCCCCCAGAAGTCGGACAGCAGTTTCGACTGGATCCGCTCATGGCGGACAAACTTGGTGTCCCGCGGCGGCTCGATGGGCGGGATCTCCTGATCGAGCGCGACGCCGTACACCTCCTGACTCTTCGGATCGAACTGGATCCAGCGCGGGGTGCTGTACAGGTTCCCCGGCTTGCGATTCCACTGTTGTCCCTCGCCCCGGTCGGGCGGCAGCTTCACCACCCTGCCGTCCGCGCGCCGGAAGGTCTCGTACCGGTTGAGCAACGCTTGCACCCGGTAGCGGCCGGCGGGAATCTCGCTGAGACTCACGAGCGGGTAGCCGAACGTACGGGTATCCACGGTCTGCGGCTTCCCCGGCGCCCAGGCATTCGCGTCGATACCGAAGATCAGCTGGGTCTCCCCGATGTCGTTGATCTGGAAGCGCGGCTCGTCAGTGCTGTCGTCCGAGAGCATGACCAGCAGGCGGCCGTCGAGGGGGGTGACACTCCGCACCGCGGGGAACCGCACCTCGAATCGGGGCCCCGGCGGGGCGAGACGGGCCTGGGCCGAGAGGGGAAGGTGGCTGGTCACCGCGAGCAGGACGACGAGCCGGGCAGAAGCCGTCATGGGTACTCCGTAAGGGTCGCGCATCTGGCGAGCCTGCGGCTGGAGGAGCGATCGGGAGGTCGAATATATCCGCGACCGGGGGGGCCGCCAGCAAGTCATGGCGGTGGGCCCGTTCGTGACATCGTGACGTTTGAGTTCCGATCGCCCTTGGGATCGTGCGACCCACCTCTTGCCGATCTCTCCCGGCTCCGAGAGAATCTATGAGGACAAGCCAGGTCACGCCTGCGGCGCGCACCGGCCGGCTCCGCCGCGATCACAAGCGGCTGACCCACAGGGAGCACCACTCATCGAGAGGCGGAAGGCAACATGGCTGACAAGAAGATCATCGCGGTCCTGGGCGCGACGGGCGCACAGGGGGGAGGCCTGGTGCGCGCCATTCACGCGGACCCCGGGTCCCCGTTCCGCGCGCGCGCGATTACGCGGAATTCCGGCTCAGACGCGGCCCGCGCGCTCGCGGCCCTGGGCGCTGAGGTAGTGGCCGGCGATGTGGACGACCCGGAGAGCCTGCGGCGGGCGTTCGGCGGGGCGCATGGCGCGTTCTGCGTGACGTTCTTCTGGGCTCACTTCTCTCCCGAGAAGGAGTTGGCGGAGGCCGGCCTCATGGCCGACGCGGCGAAGCGAGCCGGGGTGGCCCACGTGGTCTGGTCCACCCTCGAAGACACCCGCAAGTGGGTTCCCCTCAGCGACGACCGCATGCCGACCCTGATGGGGAAGTACAAGGTCCCGCACTTCGACGCCAAGGGAGAGGCCAATCAGCTGTTCGTGAAGGCGGGCGTTCCCACCACCCTGTACAACACCTCGTTCTACTGGGACAACTTCATCTTCTTCGGGGCCGGGCCCAAACCGGGGCCGGACGGACAGCTGCTGCTGACCCTGCCGATGGGAGACCGCAAGCTTCCGGGCATCGCGTCAGAGGACATCGGCAGGTGCGCGTACGGGGTGTTCAAGCGGGGCGGGGAGTTCATCGGAAAGACCATCGCCGTGGCCGGGGAGCACCTCACTGGAACGGAGATGGCGGCCAAGCTGACCCGGGCCCTCAAGCAGCCGGTGCGCTACAACCCCGTGCCGCCGGCGGTGTACCGGAGCTTCGGGTTCCCGGGGGCGGACGATCTGGGCAACATGTTCCAGTTCAAGCATGACTTTAACGCCGACTTCTGTAAGCCACGCGATCCGGCCTTTGCCCGGTCACTCAATCCGGCGCTGCAGACCTTCGATCAGTGGCTGGAGCAGAACGCGGCGAAGATTCCCCTGACCTAATGGGCGGGAGGGCGGGAAGGCGGGAGGGGCGGGAAAACCCGGCAGATACTGCGGCGTCAGGATGAGCTTTCCGCCGGTCCCGCGGCCCCCGCCTGTTCCGCCTTTCCCGCCACTGGTTCGACGAAGGCCTCCGGATGACGGGCCATCTCCCTGCGATAGCGCCCACGGATGGCACGCAGGTCGGTGTCCTGGTCGCCGGTGGGTCGGTACAGCGTGCCCAAGTCGGTGACACGCCGCGTGTAGTCGAACGCTACCGTCAGGATCGGCACACTGGCGCCCACCGCGATCCGGTAGAATCCGGTTTTCCATTGCTCCACCCGCTTCCGGGTCCCCTCCGGGGCGATGCCCAGCACCCATTGGCGCCGGGCGCGGAATCGTTCGATGGCCACCTCGACCTTGCCTTGGCTGGTGCTCCGGTCCACGGGCTCACCGCCGAGCCAGCGAAGGACTCCGGTTATGGGGAAGCGGAAGATGGTGTGCTTGCCCAGCCAGTTGAGCCGGATCCCGATCGCGAACATCGACAGCAGCCCGATGATGAAGTCCCAATTCGAAGTGTGTGGTGCCACGATCAGCACGAACCTGGGCTCTTCGGGCAGCTGCCCCTCCACCCGCCAGTCGCCCAGCCGGAGCAGCCACCGGCCGAGGGAGCGGGAGAAGGCGGTGCCGCGACGGGGACA
>JBGQJV010000284.1:0-5296 GCA_041499215.1 Gemmatimonadota bacterium
AAGCTCAGGTCCGGTGAGGACCAGGAGCTGGACGGGGAGGCGCGCCGCCTGAGCCACGCCGGCACCCTCGGCGAGCAGGCCCGCCGGCTCGCCGCCCTGCTGGATGGCGACGACGGCGGTGCCCTTCCCGCGCTGGGTCAGGCCGACCGGCTGCTCGGCGCTCTCGAACGGATTGATCCGGCTGTCTCTGTCTGGCGCGAGCTGCTGGACGGCGCCTATGCTCAGCTCTCCGAGCTGGCGCGGCTGGCGGGCGAATACGCCGACGGGTTGCAGGACGACCCCGCGCGGCTGGCCGAGGTGGAGCGCCGGCGCGACCTGCTCTATCGGCTGAAACAGAAGTACGGGGCAACCATCGAGGCCGTGCTGGCGGCCCGCACCGGGGCCGCCAGCGAGTTGGATCTGCTCGACACCGCGGATCTGGATCTCCGCCAACTGGCCGCGCGGCGGGTCGCCGCGGAAGCCGCCTGCCAGGCCGCCGCCGACGCGCTATCGGCGAGGCGCCGGGAGGCCGGCACCAGACTGGCGCGCGCGGTCACCCGGCTGCTCCCCGACCTGGGCCTCCCGGGCGGCAAGCTCGAGGTGGAGCTGGCCCCGCTGGGCCGGATCAATGCGCTCGGGCAGGAGAGCATCACCTTCACCATACGGCTCAACGCCGGCCTCGAGCCGCGGCCGCTGGCGCGCGCGGCCTCGGGTGGCGAGCTCTCCCGCATCATGCTGGCGCTCAAGGTGGTGCTGGCGCGGCACGACGAGGTCCCGACCCTGGTGTTCGACGAAGTGGATCAGGGGATCGGGGGTGAGGTCGGCGCCCAGGTAGGCGGGGCGCTGGCGGAGGTGGCGGTTCGGCGGCAGGTGCTGGTGATCACCCACCTGCCGCAGATCGCCGCCCGGGCGGAGCGGCACCTGGTGGTGTCCAAGGCCCCGCGGCGCGGCATCGCCACCAGCGACGTGCAGCAGATTCACGGGGAAGATCGAATCACCGAGATCGCGCGGATGCTGGGCGACGCCGATGCCGACACGGCGCGAAAGCACGCCGAGACATTGCTGGGACGGGAGACGTGAGGCGGGAGGGGCGGCGGGAAGGGCGGGAAGCGTGTTGTCATTCCGAGTCGCGAAGCGGCGAGGAATCCCTCCAGGTCGGCAGCGTCTCTCACCCTGAGGGATTCCTCGGGCGCTTCGCGCCCTCGGAATGACAGACCGGCGCTTTCACTGCTCCTCACTTCTCACGTCTCACGTCTCACTGCTCACGTCTCCCGCCTATCGGCCCAGAAACTCTCCCACTCCGGCAAGGCTCTCGGTCCGGTCAGCGACGATCTTGAGCGTCACCATGATCGGCACCGCCAATACCGCGCCCGCCACGCCCCAGATCCACCACCAGAACAGGAAGCCCAGGAAGATTGCCAGGGGGTTGAGCGGGAGGCGTCGGCCCAGCAGGTGCGGCGTGACCAGGTTCGCCTCGAGGGCATGGAGGCAGACGTAGGCCAGCGGAGCGAGGAAGGCACGACCCGGCTGGTCGAACGAGATCAGGCCGACCATGGTGAGCAGCGCGGCCATCACCGCCGGCCCGAAGTAGGGTACGAAGTTGAGCGCCGCCGCCACTACGCCGAGGAGCACCGGCGTAGGCATCCCGAGCAGCGCCATCAGGCCGGCAGTGATGAGCCCCACCCCCAGGTTGATCAAGCTGACCGCCAGCAGGTACCGGGAGATCTGCTCCTCGGTCTCGCCCACGATGGCCAGCACCCGTTCGGCGTGGTGCCGCGGCAATACCCGGGGAAGTTTACGGAGGAACTGGTCGCCGGATGCCAGGAAGAAGTACCCCAGCACCAGGACCACGAGCGCGCCCGCGGCCAGGTGCCGGGCGCCGCCGAACACGGTCTCGCTCAGGGTCGGCCGCCGAAGTGAGACCTGCGGGGCGTCCGAGGAGTTGACGTCGGTGATCTGGTCCACTTGCTGCGCGGTGCGGGTCACGCTCTCCACCGAGCGGAGCAGCCGGCGTACCCGGGCGTCCAGCCGCTTGAGATCCGTGGGAGCACGGATCACCCATTCCGTCGCCGGAGCCCACAGCTGGTAGAGTGCCGTTCCCGAGGCGACGAGCAGCAGCAGCAGCACCACGGCGGGCGCGACCGGCACCGGGATCCGGAGCTTTCTGAGCCACTGCACCACCGGCCGGAGCAGGAGCGCCAGGAACAGCGCCAGCACGATCGGCAGGAAGAAGTCCTGTCCCAGATGCAGGGTGTAGAACACCGCGAGGATGAACAGACCGGAGATGGCCACCGAGCGGAACTCGGCGATCATGGCGCGGGAGGAGCGGGGCGGAGGGGCGGTGGTCACGTGGCGGTCATCTCCACAGCCGCTGGTACCAGCGGATCTCGAGGCGCGTGGTCCAGACCTGCGGAACTCGTCCGCCGCTGGCGGAGACCACGTTGCTGTAGTTCCACGAGGCATCGATCGGGAACCCGCAGCGGTTCCCTGGCTGGCACTCCGCCACGGCCCGCCCGACGTAGGTCACTCCGCCGCCCAGGGCGAGGGCACTGCGCTTCGACTGCTCGACCAGCAGGCTCGCGGGCACCCCGGGAATGGCGTCGACCGCGCGGTAATAGCTTGCACTGCCGGCCGCCTCGCGCCAGTAGTCTACAATGCCGTGAATCGCCAGGTTCCGTGCCAGCCGGAGGAATGGCCGGCCGCCGAGCTGCAGCACGTCGCCGGCCTTGTACCGCACATTGGTCAACCGGCTGGCCTCGGCATACGGCTGGTCGGGCGAGGTGACCCGCCGGACCCGCAGGGCGGAGAAGCGGTGCAGGTATCCACCGGTGAGGCGAGCGCCCCAGATTCCGCTCCCGACATCTGCGGTGCCGGATGCGCCCAGCTCGTAGCGCCCGTTGCCGGTGCCGAGCTGCAGCAGATTGTTGGGATTGTCCCGCAGGCCGGTAGGAAGCCGTAGCAGCCCTTCGGCGGCGAGCCGGAACCCCCCCGGGCGGTGGCCAATCCGGTCGAACCGGTCCACCAAGGTATACACCGCGCCCACGTCCATGTCCCCCATGCGGGAGAGCTTGGCGCCGACCAGCGGCAGGGCGTCGATCGGGCCGGCGGGGTTGGACACGAACCCGGTCACGTCACCCTGACCCAGCCGGCCGGCTGCCAGCACCGGGGTGTCGGTAAACGGGCTGCTGACGCCGAGGCTATTGGCCAGCGTGTCCTGCAGCGCCCGGATCACGTTCGCCACCGCGATTCCGGTGGTGCTGGTGGCGGTCGGGAGAAAGGGAGAGGCGCCGGTCGCGTTGGTGATGCTGGCGAGCCCGCTTCGGACTTGCGCGCCCCGCAGGGCGATCTCCGTCGCCAGATTCAGCAGCGCCGGGTTACCGGCATAGGCGCCGCTGGTGATCCGGGCGTCCAGGTTGTCGAGCGCCGCCTGGAAGTTGGTGAAGAAGGTGTTGGCCGCGGTCTGATCGGCGGCGGTGCCGAGGGTCGGATGTGCCGGGTTGAAGCCGGCGTCGGCGGTGCTCGAGTCCTCCCGCAGGCGCGCCTTCACCTGGATGGTGACAAACGGCACGTTGGCGAACAGGGTAAGCTTGCGGGTTACGCCGAGGGCGGCACCGATGGTCCCGGTCCCGACGGTGAGCAGCCCGTTTGCCCGCAGGGCGCCCAGGTTGATCTTGTAGCCTGGTTGCCCGATCACTTGCCCGATCACCGAGTCGGCCGCCCGCAGGAAGCCAAAGCGGTCGCTCCCGAGCGCCGGACTGCCAAAGTCGGCCAGGAAGTCTTCCCCACGCCCCTCGAACAGCCGCCGGTCGCCGCTTTCGAACGTGCCGCCGATGGTGAATCGCAGCGTTCCCTTGGGTGCACCAACCGGGGCAAGCTGGGCCGACAGCGGCGGCGCGAGGCACAGGACCAGGATCGCGCTCGGTCGCAGGATCCGACGCAATGGACCTCCGTGAGAGATGGACACCATGACCCAGGCCTCGCCCGGCCGACAGGCAACTTCGCTCTTTCAGGAGCGCTTTGGAAGCGGGCCGGCGGTGCTGGTCTCGGCGCCGGGACGGGTCAATCTTCTCGGTGAGCATACCGATTACAACGGCGGGCCCGTGCTGCCGGTGGCGCTGGAGCGGCGCACCGTGGTAGCCGCCGGGCACGCGGACCGCTGGCGCGCCGTTTCGACGCTGGACGAGAAGCTGCTGGAAGTTTCCCCCGACCGGATGGAGCACGGCAGCTGGACTGCCTATCTCGTCGGCGTGCTGCGGGCCCTCGGCCGGACGGGGCTGAATCTGCGGGGCGCCAGTGTGACGGTGGCGAGCTCGGTGCCGATTGGCGCCGGTCTGTCGTCCTCCGCCGCGCTCACCGTGGCGCTGGCCCGCGCGCTTAACGGACTGGCGGGGAGAAAAACTCCCCCCGAGGCCTTGATCGAGGTCGCCTGGCAGGCGGAGCACGATGAGGTCGGGGTCGCCTGTGGGAGGATGGACCAGACCGTCGCCGCCCTCGCGCGGCCCGGCCATGCGCTGCTGTTCGAGACCGGCTCGGGTGGGATCACCCACGTGCCGTTCGACGGCAAGATCTGGCTGTTTCAGACCGGGGTTTCCCACCAGCTCACCGGCGGGCAGCTCAACCAGCGGCGTCAGGAGTGCGAGGTGGCGCTCGGCCTGTGTCGCGAACAGGGGATCACCGCCCACGCCCTGGCTGAGATCGCAGTAGACGAGCTTCCCCGGTTGCTTCGGGCGCTGCCGGTGCCCTGGAGCCTGCGACTCCGCCACATCGTCACCGAGACCGACCGGACCCGCCGGGCCGCCCGCGTCCTTGCCGCCGGCGATTCTGCCCAGCTCGGCCGGCTGCTGGTGGAGGGGCATGAGTCCTTGCGCCTGGACTACCAGTCGAGCTGCGCCGAGGCCGACATGCTGGTTGAAACCGCGGTCCGCCACGGCGCCTGGGGCGCCCGGCTCACCGGAGCGGGGTGGGGTGGTGCGGTGCTGGCCCTGCTGCCGCCGGAGAAGGAGGCGCGCATCGTGGCCGAAGTGCAGGAGGAGTTCCGCCAGCGGTTCGGCCGGATGCCGGTGGTCTGGGCGACCAGAGCGGGAGGGGGAGTGAGAAGTGAGAAGTGAGGAGTGCAGAGAGCAGTGAGAAGTGAGAAGTAAGAAGTGAGAAGTAAGAAGTGAGGAGTGAGAAGTGAGAAGGGAGAAGGGAAGAGTGGGAAGGGACTTGAGTTGTCATTCCGAGCCGCGAAGCGGCGAGGAATCCCTCCGGGTCGGCGACGTCTCTCACCCTGAGGGATTCCTCGGGCGCTTCCCTCGCTGCGCTCGGGACCAGCCGC
>JBGQJV010000285.1:0-5245 GCA_041499215.1 Gemmatimonadota bacterium
CTGGCGGGAGAATGGGACGGTACCTACGAGGCCGACGATGGCTCGAGGGGAGGATCGATCGACTTTCACCTGCAGGCGGGGAAGGACACGGCCACCGGCGACGTCCTGATGGTGCCGAGCGACTGGGGTCGCCCGGTGGAGGCGTACGACCGGCCTTCCGGTGCGGTGGCGGAGGGTACGCCGCCCCGGACGCTGACGATCCGGTTTGTGAGGGTGCAGGGAGGCCAGGTATCCGGCCGACTGGATCCTTACCGGGATCCATCCTGCGGCTGCCGGCTGCTCACTACCTTCCGGGGCAATCTGAAGGGCAACAAGCTGAGCGGGACCTACGAGAGCCACCACGAGGAGACCGGCCGGGACGTCACGGGCAAGTGGCGGGCCGAGCGGAAACCGTCGCCCTGAGGCGACTCACGCCTTTTCCGCCCTTCCCGCCGGTCACGGCCCATCCGGAAAAGTGGCCTGCACCAGAGCGGCGGCCGCGACCAGCTCCTTGGCCGCATTCACATAGGGAATCAGCTCGACCAGGCTGCCTTTCGTCAAACGGAGCTTGCCGGTCATGATCGCGATCAGGGGCGCCTGGGTCCCGGTGAGCACCTGCCGCCAGGCGATCACGGTTCCGCTCAGGACGTAACGCGCCGCTGCCTCGTCCGCCGGGTCCGCGGCCCGGGCCGCGCGGCAGTCCCCATGCCACAGATCGAGGAATACCCGGCGCTCTCCCTGATCGGGGCCGATCGCGGTCATCATGAGGAGGATCGCGCCCTCCCAGGTGGCCGCGGCCGCGCGATAGCCGAGCCGCTGATTGAGGACGTCGGCGCAGGCGCGGGCCCAGTCGTCCGAGAAGACGGGGAGTGGTTCAGTCACGAGACTCGATAGTGCTGGGGACGAGTCAGTATAGGCGGGATGGCGGAACGGCGGGAGGGCGGGAAGGCGGGAAGGCGGGAGCCCAGTGAGGTGGCCGGCGTAGCCGCCGCACAGCTGTGCGGCGGCTACGCCGGCCACTGCTGGGTCACGCAGTGGAACGATCCCAGACCCCATACCAGATCACGGGAATCGACGGGGACCACGCGCCGGGTAGGGAACTGGCGCTGCAGGATGTCCCTGGCGGTGGCGTCGGTGGGCGGATGGTACCCCGGCAGCAGCACCACTCCGTTCGCAATGTAGAAGTTGGCGTAGCTCGCGGGCAGCCGCTGACCGTCGTGGTGCATGGCGGGCGGCATCGGCAAGGTGACGACCTTGAGGGACCGGCCGTCCTGATCCCGCATGCCACGCAGGCGCTCCAGGTTTTCCCTGAGCGGGGCATAGTTGGGATCGCGTGGGTCTTCTTCCACCACCGTCACGACCGTCGATTCGTCCACGAACCGGGTCAGGTCGTCCACATGGCCGTCGGTGTCGTCTCCTTCGATGCCGTCGCCCAGCCAGAGAATAGTGGTAACGCCAAGGAAATCCTTGAGCCGCTGCTCGATCTGCTCGCGGGTGAGCTCCGGATTGCGATTGGGATTGAGCAGGCACGATTCGGTGGTCAGGAGAGTGCCGCGGCCATTCACATCCAGGCTCCCGCCTTCCATCACGATGCGCGGCTGGAACACCCGGATGCCGAACTTCGTTCCGATCCGCGTGGGGATCACATCGTCGAGGTCGAACGGCGGATACTTGCCACCCCACGCGTTGTAGCCCCAGTCCACGATCGCTTCTTCCCGCCGTCCCGAGGCAGTTTCCCGCTGCACAAAGGCGGGGCCGTGGTCGCGGCACCAGGCGTCGTTGGTCGGGTTCTGGTGGAAGAAGACCCGGCGCTTGGCACGGGCGCTGCCGATCTCAACGCCGGCGGCGTTCAGCAGCCGCCGCACCTCCGCCTCCATCTCGGCGCCGGTGACGTTGATGTGCACTTCCTCGTGCGCCAGCTCGCGGACGATCTCAACGAAGACGCCGGGGACCGGCTCGAACTTGCCCGGCCAGGAGGACTCCCGGTGGGGCCAGGAGAGCCAGGTGCCGCGATGCGGCGCCCACTCGGCGGGCATGCGGAAGCCCATCGAAGCGGGCGAGTTGGGGGAGAAGGTCATGGGCGGACAGGGCGGGCAGGGCGGACAGGGGCGGACAGGGGCGGGGAATCGTCCGCCTTGTCTGCCGTTTCCGCCTTGTCCGCCCTAATCGATGTACCGTTTCGTGAGATCCCCATACGAGTCGACCCGCCGATCCCTGAGGAAGGGCCAGTGGGTCCGGGCGAAGTCCACCCGACGGGTGTCGATCGGGACGATCAGGATCTCCTCGGTGGTGCCCGCCTTCGCGAGGATCTCGCCGTTCGGAGCGGCGACGAAGCTCCCGCCCCAGAACTCGATCCCCTGGTTCGGGCCCGGCTCTACTCCAACGCGGTTCACCGCGGCCACGAAGACGCCGTTGGCAATCGCATGGCTCCGTTGAATCGTCTCCCAGGAGGCCTGCTGCGCCGCGCCGTACTCGGCCTTCTCCGGGATCAGCCACCCGATCGCGGTGGGATAGAACAGGATCTGCGCCCCGGTCATGGCCGTGAGCCTGGCGGCCTCGGGGTACCACTGGTCCCAGCAGATGAGCACGCCGGCCTTGCCGAACCGGGTGTGCCATGAGCGATAGCCCAGGTCGCCTGGGGTGAAGTAGAACTTCTCGTAGTAGTTGGGATCATCCGGGATATGCATCTTCCGGTACTTGCCGAGAAATCGCCCGTCGGCGTCCAACACCGCGGCGGTGTTGTGGTACAGTCCCTCGGCCCGCTTCTCGAACATCGAGGCAATCAGGACGACGCCCAGCTCTCCGGCCAGGCGTCCCAGCCGTTCGGTTCCGGGCCCCGGCATCGGCTCGGCCAGCCTGAAGAACTCGTGGTCCTCCGTCTGACAGAAGTACCGGCTCTGAAACAGCTCGGGGAGGCAGACCACCTGCGCGCCGCGCCGGGCTGCCTCGCGCACCTGATCCATGGCCCGGGCGAGGTTGTCCTCCGGGTCGGCCGACATCCGCATCTGCACCAGGCCGAGGGTGACCTGGTCGGGGAGGGGGCTGGACATGGGGGCATAAGATAAGGTTCTGAGTTCAGAGTTCACAGTTCCAGGGCCGGGAGGAACGGCGCCGCCGCAGCGCCCCGCGGGACCGGGCGCTCGGAACCCGGAACACTGAACCCTGAACTTCGAACTCCCTGCGGCGGCATGCTCTCGGACACCTGCGGTTACCGGGCCATGGACCCAGCTTGAATCCCGACCGGCATTCCTGCGTAGATTCCGAGGAGTCTCGTTGTCCCCCATCCCCCTCCCTGTGCAATCGAGATTATGCTCGCTGCCATCCTTCTGACGCTGGTTCAGGCCCAAGCACCGCAGAACCCGTCTCCCATCGCGAAGGTCGAAGTCTCCCCGCTGAGTGCCGACGTCGAGGTCGGCCAGACGCTCCAGCTCGGGGTCCGGGTGCTGGATCAGGCCGGCAACCCGGTGCCGGGGGCACAGGTCCGGTGGTTCGATGGCGGTGGCCAGGGTACCATCGACTCGACCGGGCTGCTCACCGCCGGGTACCAGGGGAAGATCCTGGTCACCGCGGTGGCCTCGGTCTCCGGCTCGAAGCCGACCTTTGGGCGGGCCACGGTCAACGTCAAGCCGGAGGCCGCGACGCGGGTGGTCCTCGATCGGGTGCCCACCCGGCTCCTCGCTGGTACCCGGCTCAGCCTCACCGGCTCGGCCTACTCCGTTCACAACGACCGGCGTGACGACCTGCTCAGCTTCGCCTCCAGCAACCAGCGGGTCGCCACGGTCACATCCGATGGCCGGCTGCACGCCGTGGCGCCGGGGCGGGTGACGATCACGGGAGCGGCAGGGAAAGCGAACAGCAGGATCGAATTCCAGGTACTCCCCAGCACGATCCGCCGGTTCTCGCTGGACCCGGCCACCACCAGCGTGCGCACCGGAGACGTGGTGCGCTTCACCCTGGCGGCCAAGGACGCTGCGGGGCACGGGGTGGACGGGCTGGCCGTCCGCTGGACAGTGACCGGTGGCGGCGGCATCGCCCAGGTGGATCAGGAGGGAGCCTTCGTGGCGGAGCAGCCGGGCCGCTACACGGTGACCGCCGAGGCGGGCAGCCTGCTGGCGGAGGCCGTGGTGACCGTGGCACCCCGGCGGGTGACGCGCGGGATGGAGGTGCTGGGCCGGGTGCCGATCAAGTTCCGTTCGGCCGAGGCCTGGGTCCACCCGGGCGGCCAGTGCGCATACCTCTCGACCATCTCGGACCGGGTCTATGTCATCGACATCAAGGATCCCGCCAAGCCGCAGATCGTCGATTCGATGATGGTGGATGCCCAGCTGGTGAACGATGTGATGACCACCGAGGATGGCAAGTTCGGCGTGTTCTCCCGCGAGGGCGCATCCAACCGGAAGAACGGGCTCAAGGTGTTCGAGGCGAGCGACCCCTGCCACCCGAAGGTCATCGCCGACTACAACGAGACCGTCTCCGGCGGGGTGCACTCGAGCTATGTCTATCAGGGCCACGTCTACCTGACCGACGACGCCACCGGCTCGATGCGGGTGATCGACATCAGCGACCCGTACAAGCCGAAGGAGGTCGCCCGCTGGCAGACCGACCAGACCGAGGCGGGGCGCTACGTGCACGACGTGCAGGTGCTCGACGGGCTGGCCTATCTGTCGTACTGGAACGATGGGCTCATCATCCTGGACGTGGGCAACGGCATCAAGGGCGGCAGCCCGGAGAGCCCCAAGCTGGTTTCCCAGTTCAAGTACAATCTCAGTGAAGAGTACGCCCGGGTGGATCAGCTCTACGGACTGGGCTACCGGGGCACCCACACGGCGTGGCGGGCCGGCAGGTACGTGTTCGTGGGCGACGAAGTCTACGCCTCGCGGCATTCGACGGGGCTGGTCGACGGCAACGACCTCACCTGGGGCAAGCTCCACGTGATCGACGTGTCCGACATCGAGCATCCCCGACAGGTCGCCTGGTACGAGCCGACCGACGGCGGAGTGCACAACGTCTGGGTGGTGGGAGACACGCTGTACCTGGGCAACTATCAGGGCGGCGCCAGGGTGCTGGATATCTCCGGCGAGCTGAAGGGCGATCTGCTGCGGCAGGGACGGGAGGTGAGTTGGATCTTCACCGCCGACTCGATGGGCTCCAAGCCGCGGGTGCCGTTCGCCTGGGGCGTGGTGGTGAAGAACGGCATCATGTACGTGCCCGACATCAACAGCGGGCTGTGGATCATGCGGGTGGAGCCGAGGCAGGAGAAGTTCAC
>JBGQJV010000286.1:0-5236 GCA_041499215.1 Gemmatimonadota bacterium
CGGCTACACCTGGACCCTGCAGGGGACCCACTCCACCCGCGCGCCGATCAAGCGGCGGAACAGCCAGACGGAACTCCTGCTCACTCGCCTGGCCGAGCCGCTCGATGCCCTGGCCTCGCTTGAACCCGGAGGTGGCGAGCGGACCGGACTGGCGATACTCCGCCGCGCGTGGCGGGATGTGGTCCAGACTCATTTCCACGACGCCATCTGCGGCTCGGCCAGCGACGCGGTCGCGCGCGCGGTGGATGTCCGGTTGGATGACGCGGAGGCCGCCGGCCGGGAGGTGCTCCGGCGGTCGCTCGACAGACTCGCAGGGCACGATCCCGACCGGGAACGAGAAGGCGCCGAAACCACGCCGCGACTCGTGATCTGGAATGGCGCTGCCCGTCCGCGGGGCGGGGTCGTCGTCGCCGAGGCGACGTTCTTCGTCCGGGATATCCTGGTTGGCCCCCCTGGAGGTCGGGTTCCGCGCCGGGGCCGGGGTTTCCTGCCGTTCACTCTCTCGGAGCCCGGCACCGGGAGCGGGGTCGCGCCCCAGATCCTGTCGATCGAGCCTGCCCTTGAACGGCGCGACGCGGCACGGCACTACCCCGACCAGGATGTTGTCGAGCGTGTGCGGTTTGCCTTCCCCCTGCCACGCGCCATCGGGGGTCTTGGCCTCAGGCAGTTCGAGCCGGGCCGGCGCTCGGCTGCGCCGCTCGAGGACTTCGTCGCGGTCCGCGGCCGGACGATGTGGAACGGGCGGGTCGCCGCGACCGTGGAGCGCGGCGGGACCGTGCTGCTGGAAGATCCCGCGCTCGGCATTCGCTTCCCCGGACTGCTGGCCCTGGAGAGCGAGCGCGACATCGGGGATTGCTACAGCTTCTGCCCGGTACGGGGTGACCGGCCGCGGAAGGCGAACCGGCAGGTGCGGCCCCGGGTGACGGCCGACGGCCCCCTCGTGGCTTCGTTGAGCTGGCGGACGGGCATGAACTGCGGGGAAGGCGCGGCGCGGGGACAGGGTCGGGTGAGCGCCGGGTTCGATCTCGAGATTGTGGGAGACGCGCCGGTGGTCCGTGTGCGGCTGGCGCTCGATAACCAGGCGGAGAACCACCGCCTTCGGCTCCGGATGCCAGTCGGACTTCGCCGGCTGCCCGCCCTCGCCGGTGCCCAGTTCGGGTCGTGCGCGCGGGAGCCGTTGACGCGGGGCCGGAAAGGAGCGAAGGCGGAGTGGCCGGTGGCGACGGCTCCGGCCCACCGCTGGGTCGCCGCCGCGAGCGGCGATCGCGGACTGGCGGTCCTGGCGCCGGGATTCTTCGAGTACGAGTGGACCCCGGACGGCGACCTGCTGGTGACGCTGCTCCGCGCGGTGGGCGAGCTGTCCAGGCCCGACCTTCCGAGCCGGCCCGGTCATGCCGGCTGGCCCACAGCGACACCCCTGGCTCAGTGCCTGGGCCGGGACACCATCGAGCTGGGCCTGGCTCCAGTGCGCGCGGCGGATCTGGCCGAGCCCGATCGGCTGGAGCGTCTCTGGGAGGATCTCTTCGTACCACCGCACGCATACTGGATCCGGGACTCCACTGCCGGACAGGTCGGGGCCGGCGGCGCCGTCGAACTGGAGGGGCACGGCCTGGTTTTCTCGGCATGTGTCTCAGGCAATGAGCCGGGGGAGCTGGTGCTCCGCTGCTTCAACCAGCTCGATCTGCCGGTGAAGGGGGCGTGGCGGTTCACTCGCCCGGTAGCCCGCGCCCGCCGCATCCGGGTGGACGGCACGCTGGTGGCGGAGCTCCCACCCGGACCCGATCCAAACCGGGTGGATTTCACCGCCTCGGAGTGCGAGATCGTGACCGTGTCAGTGCTTTTCGCGTCGATCCACAAGGTTGCCATTCTCAGCCAACCTTGACCTTCACCGTTCCGCGTTCCGCGTTCCATGTTCGCCGCTCCACATTTCACCATTCCCCGTTCACCCCATCGCCCTCAGCGCCCATGCGGATCACCCTGCTGCTTGCTCTGACCCTCGCCGCGCCGCTCGCCGCGCAGGAGAAGGACGTTCTCGATGTGCCTGGTGCAGTGGCCGGGCTGCCATTCTCTCCCGCGGTCAAAGTGGGAAACATCATCTATCTGTCGGGGCAGATCGGGAACCGGATCGGCACCCGGACGCTGGTGCCGGGAGGCGTCGGGCCGGAGACCAGGCAGGCGCTGGAGAACATCCGGACGATCCTGGACGCCGCCGGCAGCTCGATGGACGAGGTGTTCAAGTGCACCGTGTTCCTGGCCGACATCGCCGACTACGACACAATGAACAAGGCGTATGCCGGAGTGTTTCGGACCGAGCTCCCCGCGCGATCCACGGTGGCGGGAAGTGGTCTGGCGCTTGGGGCGCGGGTGGAGATCGAGTGCATGGCGACGGTCGGTCGGTAGCCGCTAGCCGTTAGCTATCAGCCGTCAGCCATCAGCCGTCAGCCGTCAGCCGTCAGCCGTCAGCTATCAGCCGTCAGCCGTCAGCCATCAGCCGTCAGCTGTCAGCCATCAGCCATCAGCTGTCAGCCGAAGGCGGCGAAGGGTGACGGTGAACAGCGAACGGTGAACAGTGAACGGTGAATGGCGAATCGTGAACGGTGAGCCGTGAGCGGGCCGGGGTGGCCCCTCCGCGCGCCCTTATTCGCGCCCAAGGAGGGAGCACACCCGGGATGGGCGAACCAACGCGCGCTCCGGGGCCACCCCGGCCCGCCAACCCGAAGGATGCAGGGCAACTGGAACAGCGGCTCCCACCCCCGACTTGAACTCCGAACTTGGCACTTGGCACTTGGCACTCCCTACTCCTTACTCCTCACTACTCGCGCCTACTGCGTGGTCCAGGATCTCCCAGATGGCCGGCACCCACTCCTCATGCTCCGGCTTCATCAACACGGAACGGAGGCAGGTTACCGTCTCCTGGTCGGGTGAGAGCACCGCGCCCGAGGGATCCACCAGCCCCACGGGTAGCTCGATCAGGGCGAGGTGCAGCCCCCGACGGGCCGCCTCCTCGAACACGGCCCGCGCCCGCGCCCCGGCCCCGGCGGCCGATGGTGCCCGGATGGCCCACACGACGATGTCCAGCTCCGGCTCAATCGGGGCGAGGAAGCGGGAGTCGTTCCGAAGCCGGTCATGTAACGCCAGCGCCGCGGCACGGCACCGCTCCAGCATGCCGGCGAACTCGCCCCCGCGGGTCAGCGGCAGCAACCGCTGCGTGGCCCACAGCGCCACGGCGGAGGCGCCCGGGCGGGAGCACTCCAGGCTGATCTCTCCCAGGTGCAGCTCGGCGGAGGTGAAGTAGGTGTAGGGTGAATCGTGGCGGTAGAACCGGCCGACCGACGGATCGCGGAACAGCACCGATCCACAGCCGTACGGCTGCAGCCCATGCTTGTGCGGGTCGATGACGATCGAATCGACCTTGTCGAGTCCATCAAAGGCCGCCCGCGCGGCAGGGCCGAGATTCCCGGCCAGTCCGAAGTATCCCCCGTAGGCCGCGTCGGCATGGAGCCGGAAGCCGTACTTGTCACGCAGAGCGAGCAGGCTCGGGATCGGATCCACCGCTCCGATCCCGGTGCTCCCGAGGGTCGCCACTACGGTGCCGACCTGCTCCTGTTCCAGCATCCGTTGCAGCACTCCCAGGTCCATCCGGCCGCGCGAGTCTGCCGGCACCGCCTGGAAGGGCAGGCCGAGTACCGCGCTGATCCGTGAATGGGTGTAGTGCGCCTGGCTCGAGGCCACCACGGCCGCGCCCGGCCGAAGCTGACCGGCCACCCACAGCGCTTCCAGGTTGGCCATGGTGCCGCCCCCGGTCAGGTGGCCCAGATGACTCTCCCACCCGAACATCCGCGCCAGCTCGCCGACCGCCTCCAACTCCATCGCCGAGCTCGCCCTGCCACCATCGAGAGCGTGGTTGTTCGGGTTGATCCACATCGCGAGGGCATATGCCAGCCGGGCCACCGGATGGGGTGGCTTGAGCATCTGCCCCGCGTACAGCGGATGGAAGTAGGGGAAATTGTCCTTGAGACGCTCTGTCACTTCGGCCAATACCGACTCGATGGGCCCGGAGCTGGCGCTACCCGGAGGCCGGACCGGCGGCAGCGAGGCGAATCCCTCCTGCAGGCGTGTGAGGGCCTCTGCCAGCAGGGGCAGGGTAGCGTCATCGAGCGGGTGGTGCGGCGGCATGCCGTGCTCCAGTGATGAGGCGTCAGCCGTCAATCCCGGGCAGCGCCCGGGGTCAGGGTGCCCTGTCCGCCACCATTCGGGCGGCGAGGATGACGTCCGGCTTGTTGCTGACGATCCCGTTGACGCCGGTCCGCCACAGGGAGAGTGCCGAGCGCGCGTCGTCCACGGTCCAGACGTGCACCGTGCTGCTCCGCTCGTGCGCGGCGCGGACAAACCGCCCGGTCGGCACCGGCAGGCCGTGGTAACTGACCGGTACGGCGTAGGAGCGGCAGGCGACATCGGGCGGTCCCAGCCGGAAGTAGAGCCGGGTGATGTCGCGCCGCGAGGCGCCGCGCAGGAACGGGGCCTGGCCGAACGCGGCGAGCGCCCTCCAGTCTGCCCCCGCCACGACCGCCCGCTCGACCGCGCCTCCTTCCACCAGCTCGCGGGACACCGCCTGCTGCACCTCCGCTTCCTTGATCTCTATCAGGAGCGGCACGCCCGGAAAGGCCGCGATCACCTCCCGGAGGGACGGGATGCCGATTCCCGTTCCGCGAAAGGGATGCGTGGCCCCATCGTCTTCGGTGAAGCGGTGACCGGCATCGACCCGGGCGAGCTCCGCCTGGGTCAGCGCCGCCACCGGTCCGGTTCGATCGGTGGTGCGGTCGAGTGTCTGGTCGTGCACCACGACGGCGGCGCCATCCGCCGATCGGCGGACATCGAACTCGAGCGCCTCTGCACCGAGCTCGAGCGCCTGCCTGAACGACGCCAGAGTATTCTCGGGGACGTAGGCGGCCGCGCCGCGATGCCCGATCACGGGGCGGGCGGAGAGGTCGAGCAGGGGGTTCATCGTTCCGCGTTCCGCGTTCCGAGTTCCGCGTTTTTCGAGTTCGAGAGTTCGAGAGTTCGAGAGTTCGAATTGCGAGGTTCGAAATTCGACTTAACTCAACGCTTGGCGCTCGTCGGTTCCGCTACTTTCGGTCCGCCCGTCCGCCCGTCCGCCCGTCCGCCCGTCCGCCCGTCCGCCCGTCCGCCCGTCCGCCCGTCCGCCCGTCCGCCCGTCCGCCCCACCGCCTGACCG
>JBGQJV010000287.1:0-5230 GCA_041499215.1 Gemmatimonadota bacterium
CGTGCGCGGGAGACTCGGTCACGCTGGGAAGGTAGTCGTGGCGTGGGAGAGGCGGAAAAGGCGGGAAGGGCAGCAGGGACGGGAAAGGCGGGAAAGGCGGGAAAGGCCGGAAGTAGAGCATGTCATCCCGAGCGCAGCGAGGGATCCCTCGGCGACGCCAAAGGATCCCTCGTTCGCTACGCTCACTCGGGATGACGCTGCCTCGCTCCTGCCCTTCCCTTCCCGCCCGTCCCGCCCTTTCCGCCTTTCCCGCCCTGCCCGTTACCTTTGCGAGTCCCCTGCGCACCGACCACCGTCTGAGGCAGAAAGATCGTGCGGCGAGAACTCGACATCCAGGCACCCCGGATTCCAGAGCAGGACCGGATACTCACTCCCGAAGCACTCGGCTTCATCGCGGATCTGGAAGGGCGTTTCGGCGACCGGCGAAGGGCGCTGCTGGCCCGGAGGCTGGAGCGGCGAGCCGAGTTCCGTTCGGGGCGGCTGCCGGACTTCCGGGAGGAGACCCGGGCGGTGCGAGAGGCCGCCTGGAGCGTGGGACCTGCGCCCGCGGATCTGAACGATCGCCGGGTGGAGATCACCGGGCCGGTGGAGCGGAAGATGATGATCAACGCCCTCAACTCCGGGGCGCGGATCTTCATGGCCGACTTCGAGGACGCGCTGTCGCCCAGCTGGGCGAACGTCATCGGCGGCCAGGCCAACTGCATGGAGGCGGTGCGCCGGCGGCTGGAATACACCGCGCCCGACGGGAAGGCCTACCGCCTCGCTCCCGACATCGCGACGCTGGTGGTCCGGCCCCGAGGATGGCACCTGGTGGAGAAGCACCTGCGGTTGAACGGTCAGCCGATATCGGGGAGCCTGTTCGATTTCGGCCTGTACTTCTTCCACAACGCCGCGGAGCTGGCCCGGCGTGGCAGCGGGCCCTACTTCTACCTCCCCAAGCTCGAGAGCCACGAGGAGGCCCGGCTGTGGAATGAGGTCTTCCTCCAGGCCCAGGACGCCATCGGCATTCCCCGCGGGACCATCCGGGCGACCGTCCTGATCGAGACCATCCTCGCCGCGTTCGAGATGGACGAGATTCTGTTCGAGCTGCGGGAGCATGCGGCGGGACTCAACGCCGGCCGCTGGGACTACATCTTCTCGATTCTCAAGAACTTCGGCCACCGGCCCGAGTTCCTGCTGCCGGACCGGGGCCAGGTCACCATGACCGTGCCTTTCATGCGGGCCTATACCGAGCTGCTGGTGCGCACCTGCCATCATCGCAGCGCCCACGCCATCGGCGGGATGGCGGCCTTCATTCCTTCGCGGCGCGATGCCGAGGTGAACGATCGTGCCCTGGCGCGGGTACGGGAGGACAAGCAGCGTGAGGCCCGGGACGGATTCGACGGCTCGTGGGTGGCCCATCCCGACCTGGTTCCCGTGGCTCGGGCCGCGTTTGACGAGGTGCTCGGCACCCGGCCCAATCAGAAGGCCCGCCTCCGGGAAGAGGTGAGCGTCCGCGCAACCGAGTTGCTCGATGTCCGGATCCCCGGAGGGCGGGTGACGGAAGCGGGCGTGCGGGCCGATGTGAAGGTGGCCATCGAGTACATCGAGAACTGGCTCGAGGGCCGCGGGGCTGTGGGGATCGACAACCTCATGGAAGACTCCGCGACCGCGGAAATCTCCCGGATGCAGCTGCAGCAGTGGGTCCGGCAGGAGGTGCAGCTGGACGACGGGAAGCCGCTTACCCGCGCGCGTTACGGCGCCATCCGCGAAGTGGAGCTGAGCGGTCTGGTCGCCGCCCGGGGCGCGCCGGGTCGCCTCAAGGACGCCGCCGCTCTGCTCGACCGTCTGGTGGACCAGCCGATCCCGGAGGAGTTCCTTACTCTAGGGGCGTATGAGTACCTCGAGTGAGTCGCACGACTGTGGCGGGACGGCGGAAAGGCGGAATGGCGGGAGCATGCCGGGTGCGACACTCCCGCCTTCCCTTTGCCGACATCCCGCCGTCCCGCCGTCAAAGGGCCTACCCCCGGTCCACCACTCGCTTCGGCTTGAGCCCAAACCGTTCCATGCGGCGATACAGGGTGCTGCGGGTGATGCCAAGCTCCGCGGCGGCCTCCGCCATGGTGCGCGACCGGTTCACCACCTCCGTCAGACGAGCGTCTTCTTCATCGATATGCGAGGCTCGCCCCACCCCGGTCGGTGGCGCGGTGGGTGCTCCACGGCCCAGCCGGGGAGCCGGCGCAATACGGAGGTAGGCCGCGCGGATCGCCTGGGGGAGATCGGCCAGGGTGATCCTGGTGCCGGCTATCGCCATCAGCCGGCGCACCACGTTCCTGAGTTCCCGCAGGTTTCCCGGCCAGGCGTAGGCCTGGAATGCGGCGAATACGTCGCCCGCGACGCCGACTTCGGGGCGGCCATGATCGCGCGCGGTCGCCTGGAAGAAGCGGCGGGCCAGCACGGGGAGATCCGGCCCGCGCTCCCGGAGCGCCGGCAGCTCAATGGTCATCACGTTGAGGCGGTAGTACAGCTCGGAGCGGAGCTGGCCGTTGGCCAGCATGGTCAGCAGGTCCCGGCTCGTGGCACCGATCACCCGGAGATTCACCGGCCGGCTCTGGGTGTCGCCAATCCGGGTGATCTCCTGATCCTCCAGCACTCGGAGCAGTGCCGCCTGCGCCGCGGGGGGCAGTTCACCGATCTCGTCCAGGAACAGCGTGCCCTCGTCCGCCGCCTCGAACCGGCCCACCTGGCTCGCCGAGCCCAGCAACTCGCGCTCGGCCTGTTCCCGTGGGAGCGCGGCGCAGTTGACGGCGACGAAGGGACGATCGCGACGGTCGCTGGCCTGATGGATCGCCTGGGCAAAAGCCTCCTTGCCCGTCCCAGGCTCGCCCGAGAGCAGCACCGGCAGGTCGGTGGCGGCGGCGGCGAGGGCGGTGTCCCGGGCCGCGACCAGCGCCGGACTCTCACCCACGATCTCGGCGAAGGTATGTCGCAGGGCTCCGAACCGGGCGGTGGCCTTCGTGGTCCGGGGGCTGGTGCCGGTCTCCCGGTTCTCCAGCACCAGACACCCGCCCACGACAGTCCGCCCGTCAAACACGGGATGCCACACGCCCCGACGGGTGTCATCCGCCGTGAGAGCGACCTCGACCTCACGCGGGAGGCTGTCCCTGGTACGGCCAACCAGGTCGGGGATGAGCGCACGGAGGGCGGGATGCCCCCGCTCCGGGTCGAGCTCGGCGGAGGCGGAGGGCGAGGCCAGCAGAATCCGGCCGTGACGATCCACCGCTATGGCGGCATCTGCGGGATAGCGGTGAGACAGATGGGTCATGCGAGTGACCGCGAGGTAGCGCCGCCCGATCTCGCGCGCCGCAACGCTCTGCTCGATCGCCAGGGCGAGGGCAAGGGCCAGGTTGAGCGTGTGGGGATGGGCCCGCTCGCGGAAGCCGGAGATGTCGAGCACCCCGAGGATCTGGCCGCTGGCGAGCTCGCGGACCGGCACCGCGGCGCAGTGCCAGCGCTGCCACCGGGCACAGAAGTGCTCCGCGCCGACGATGTGGGCGGCCCCGCCGGTGGCCAGGGCCGTGCCCGGCCCGTTGGTGCCTACCGCCTGCTCCGACCAGAGCGCGCCCGGCCGGAAGTTGATCTCGGCCAGTCCCTCGAGGGCCGCGGGATCGCCTTCGGCGGTCAGCATCCGCGCCTCATGGTCGAACAGGGTGAGGATGTGGCCCTCGCCCGAAAACGACCGGTCGTGCTCGGCCACCGCGGCGCGGGCCAGGTCCAGCCAGTCGGTGGCCTCGACCGTCCCTATGAGCAAGCCTTCATCCAGCACCACTGGAGCCGCGGGGAGATCCGGCGAGACCGCCGCCCCGAGGCTCCGCTCCCAGGAGCTGCGGACCACCGAACGCACCCCGTCAGCGGCGGCGCGATCGCGGATGGTGGCGAGCCATTCGCGCTCGAGGGCGCGCTGCGCCTCCGCTCCGAACGGGATCAGTTCGACTGCGGGCATTGCGGGGGCTGGCGTGGCATTCGGCACCTGGAGGGGACACCGTAGGATGGATTCCTGCCCTTGGGTCCGCAAGGCCAAGATGACAAGAGTGGCGCGACATTTGTCGCGGGCCGCTTGACCCTGTGTGAAGCAGTCCCTAAAGTCGAGTACCTCGATTGCCTGACCAGAGTCAGTTCTCGTCGCCGGGCATCGCCGAAACCCCGATCGCCACGCTCCCGTGTCCGGGAACGCCATCCTCGACGCCCATCGCCGGCGTCCCCCGTATTTGCCAGGAGGTTCTATGGGAACGATCAGCAAGCCAGTCACCACCGCCCCGGTCCCCTCGGGTGCGAAGCTGCCCATCCCGATCCGCAGCCGCTACGACAACTGGATCGCGGGCGAGTATGTCGCGCCGGCGCGGGGCCAGTACTTCGTCAATCCGACCCCGGTGACGGGGCAGCCACTCTGCGAGGTGGCCCGCTCGACCCATGAGGACGTGGACAAGGCGCTGGATGCCGCCCACGCCGCCGCTCTGAGCTGGAACCAGACCTCCCCCACCTATCGCTCCAACATCCTCAACCGCATCGCCGACCGGCTGGAGCAGAACCTCGAGGCCATCGCGCTGATCGAGACGATCGACAACGGCAAGCCGATCCGCGAGACCATGGCCGCGGATCTGCCGCTCGCGGTGGACCACTTCCGCTACTTCGCGGGGGTCCTGCGGGCGCAGGAAGGGAGCATCGGGGAGATCGACCACGATACCGTGGCCTACCACTTCCACGAGCCCCTCGGCGTCGTGGGCCAGATCATCCCGTGGAACTTCCCGCTGCTCATGGCGGTGTGGAAGCTGGCGCCCGCCATCGCCGCCGGGAACTGCGTGGTGCTCAAGCCGGCGGAGCAGACTCCGGTCTCGATCATGGCGTTCATGGAACTGATCGCCGACATCCTCCCCAGCGGCGTGGTCAACGTGGTACAGGGCTTCGGGGTGGAAGCGGGGAAACCGCTGGCCTCAAGCCCGCGGATCGCCAAGGTGGCGTTCACCGGCGAGACCACCACCGGCCGGTTGATCATGCAGTACGCCGCCGAGAACCTGATCCCGGTGACCCTGGAGCTGGGAGGCAAATCGCCCAACATCTTCTTCGCCGACGTCGCGGAAGCGGATGACGACTTCTTCGACAAGGCGCTGGAGGGCTTCACGATGTTCGCCCTGAACCAGGGCGAAGTCTGCACCTGTCCCTCCCGCGCGCTGGTGCAGGATTCCATCTACGA
>JBGQJV010000288.1:0-5229 GCA_041499215.1 Gemmatimonadota bacterium
CGCCTGTCGGCGGACGGTCTCGCCATCCTCGGCGCCGCGCCAAGCGGCGGCCGGTTGCTCACCGCCGCCGATGACGCTCCAGGGGCGCCGCGGGTCCTGATGCTCGGCTACGGCTACTGGCGCCGGGCGTTCGGCGGCGATCCGGGAATCGTCGGCCACTCGCTGCCGCTGAACGGCGAGCGCTTCACGATCGTCGGCGTACTGCCGCGCTTCTTTCCGCTCCCCGTGCGCGACGTGGACGTCGTGGTGCCGCTCGACCCTGACACCGACCCGCGGCGCAATGCCCGCGGCTCCGTGAATTTCATTCGCGTGTTCGGGCGACTCGCGTCGTCGGCGACAGCTGCGGGCGCCGAGCGCGAACTGACCGGCGTGGCGGACCGCCTGCGCGATCAGTTTCCTGTGGAGTATGCCGCGAAAGTCGGGGTGCGGGTCACGCCACTGCAGGAGTATCTCGCCACGACGCTCCGGCCGACGCTGGTCATTCTCATGGGGTGCGTCGCGCTCATGGTGGCCGTCGCGCTGGCCAATGTCCTCAACCTGCTTCTGGCGCGCGCCGTTGGACGGCAGGGCGAGACCGCGATCCGTCTCGCCTTGGGGGCGTCGGGTCCGCGCATCGCCGTTCAGTTACTCACCGAAGGCGCGCTGCTCGTGGCGACGGCTGGCGTCATCGGCACCCTGTGCGCCTACCTGGCGATCTCGTACGCCGGGTCGCATCTCGCGGCGATTGCGCCGCGCATCGACGAAGCGCGACTCGGCCTCCCGGTCCTGGCTCTCGTGTTCGCGGTCTGTGCGATCGCGGTCCTGCTGTTCAGCCTCGTCCCGATGCTCATCGCGCGGACCGCCTCACCCGAGACCGTCCTCCGGGGCGCGGGGCGATCGGGTGGCACATCGCCAGCCCAGGCGCGCCTGCGTTCGTCATTCGTCGTCGCGGAAGTGGCGCTGGCCCTGATCATCACCTCGGCGACGGCGGCGCTCCTGCAGAGCCTCATCGGTCTCCAGCGCGTGGAGCTGGGATACCGCCCCGATTCCGTGTTCGTCGCGCGGCTCTCCCTGCCACCGACACGGTACCAGGCGCCGGCGGACCTCTCCCGCTTCTCCACGGCGATGGCCGCGGCGCTCGCCGGCGCGCCGGGCGTGGTCGCCGCCGGCGGGTCCTCCATTGCGCCGCTGAGCGGACTGCTGGCGTCCGTTCCGTTCGCGCCGGCGCAGGATGCGCCGACCGTTCGGCGCGACTGGCCGAACGCAAACTATCGTGCGGTGTCGCCCGGATACCTCTCGGCCATCGGGGCGCGCCGGATGGCGGGGCGCTTCATCGCGGAGGAGGACGACGGTGCGGCGCCTCCCGTGGGGGTCGTGAACCGGACGCTTGCCGAGCGGTACTTCGCGAGATCTGGCGCGATCGGACGGGAACTGCTGATCGACGACAACAACACCGGGCCGCGAGGGGTGACGATCGTGGGCGTCGTCGACGACCTGCGTGAAGCCGATCTGGACGGCCCGGTGAGGCCCGAGGTGTTCATCGCGATGAAGCAGGTCCACCCCGACGGAGCGTCGTTCGTCGCGGCCACGCAGTTCTGGGCCGTTCGCCTGCGGAGCGACCCGGCCGCATTCGGGCCGACCTTCCTTCGGACCTTGCGTGAGGTCGATCCGGCCGTGGCGACGGCGGGCCTGACCGACCTGCGGGCGTACGTGGACGCGGCGATTGCGCCGCGGCGTTTCAGCGTGGGCCTGCTGGTGACATTCACGCTGATCGCGCTGCTGCTCACGACGCTGGGGGTGTACGGCATCGCGGCGTACACCGTGGAGCAGCGGCGGCGCGAGATCGGGGTCCGGATGGCACTGGGCGCGACGCCAGGCAGCATTGTCGGGCTGATCCTGGGGCGTACGCTCCGTCTCGCAGGCATCGGTATTGTGGTCGGAGTGCTCGGAGCCCAGCTCACGGGCGGCTTGATGTCGCGCCTGATGTTCGGGATCTCGCCGGGGAGCCCGGCACTCCTCGCTCTGGTCAGCGCGATACTTCTGCTTACCGCCCTCGTGGCAACCTGGCTGCCAGGAAGACGCGCCGCGCGCATCGACACGCTGAGGGCATTGTCTGCCGACTAGAGCGATGTCGCGAGAGGATCCGAGTCCTGGCTTCAGCCCTCATGGTGGGGGCCGTTCGTGACTCCCCCGCGTGCGTCGGCGGGTCACGCCTCGACCGGCGCCGGGCGGTCCCCGGAGCCGGCGCCCGGCGGGCGGAGCCGCCCGGGGCCGCGCCACGCCGACCACGCGGCCACGCCGGCCACGAGCACGTTCGCCGCGATGATCGGCCGGGCGGCGATCACGACACCGTAGCTGATCCACACCAGGGCCGCCACCGCCTGCACCAGGCGCAGGGTCCGCGGGCTGCGGCAGAAGTAGGACGCAACGGTCATCGCCGTGGCGGCCCACCCGATCCACTGCAGCGGCTCAGCGGTCATCCGGCCCCACCTCCGCGGTCTCGCGGATCGTCAGGGCGTCGGTCCGGATCTTGTCCCACTCCTGCAGCACCAGCCCGTGCCGCTCGAACAGCGCGCGGATCGCCATCGGCTCCCAGCCGACGATCTCCTCGAGAATCGGCACCAGCACGCTGAGGGCGTTGTCGCTCAGGACGGTGCGGCGCGCGATCGGGGTCAGATACCGGTTCTCCGAGACCGCGATGGTGAGGCCATCGAGACGATTGACGTGCAGCATGACGTGGATGTCGGAGCTGCCGTCCCCGATGTAGACGACCTGGTCGCGCCCGATCGGCAGCCTCCGACGCAGCTCCTCCAGCACCACGACCTTGCCGTACCCCGCCGCGACTCGCTCGATCGAGGTGATCTCACCGGTGGTCGCGTCATACCGGAAACTGGTGCCGAAGATCCGCTCTGGCGGCACGATCCCCTCCAGCGCCGACCGGATGACCTCCTCCGGCGCCGCCGAGATGACGTAGAAGGCGAAGCGGTGCCCGTCGAGGTCCTGGAGCAGCTGGAACAGCAGGGGGATGTTCTGCCGCAACCGGATCCGCCGGCCCACCTCGATGAGATCCTGCCTCCGCACCCGGCGATACTCCGGATCGTGCAACAGCAGATACGCCAGCTCGGCGCCCTGCTGCACCAGGTGAATGTCCGACAACCCCGCGATCCGCTCCTGGAAGTTGGAGATCCCCAGCAGCTCGCTCAGGACATGGCCAGAGTCGTTGAAACTCAGCGTCTGGTCGAAGTCCGTCGCCAGCAGATACTCCTTCATACGAACCGCCTCCGGGCTTGGGCATGCGTGCGCCTGCGCCGCAAATCTAGCGCCGCACCCGGGTGGTCCAAAGGGCCCTGCGAGTGGAATGCAGCGGCCTGACAATTGTGTCGTCGCGCGACAAAACTGTCCGAGCGGCATCTCGGCCCCGGTCGCGACGTCGATGGTGATCGGTTCAGCCGACGAGCGGCCGGGTGATGAGCGTCCATTGCAGCAGCCCCAGCCCTCCCGTGGCGATCAGCAGATCCAGAAAGAGGGTTGCCCGATCCCCGCGGCGGCTGCGGACGCGAGGAAACACAACCATCGCGACGACACCGAGGATGTAGGTCAGGAGGGTCAGGGCATGATCGACCACTTCCGGCAGGAGCACCGGCCCGCCCCAGTTGTGCACCGCGACCAGCAGCTCATTCACCAGGGACCCGATCGAGATCCAGCCGGTGATCTGGAGTGCCAGTCGAAGGCGACCCGGGAGCTCGCGCCGGCCGGCGGCCCACAGGAGGGGCGGCGGCCGCCGCTCAACCGTGGCGGTGGCGGTGGTGGAGGTCGGGGTAGTGAGGATGGGCGTGCGTCAGAGGCTCATGCGTGTGGCGGTGCGCATGCGGCTCACCCGCCGCATCATCCGGCCCATGGGCATGCCGGTGATGCGCGTCGTGGGTGTGCGGGTGTTCATGTGCCAGGGGATTGTGGGTGTGGTCGTGCTCGTGGCGCTCCGTCAGATGCAGCCAGATGCCGACGGCCATGAGGCCACCGGCCACGAGCAACGGCAGGGTGACTGGCTCCCGCCAGATCAGCACCGAAACAATGGCGCCGACGAAAGGAGCGGTCGAGAAATAAGCGCCGGTGCGCGCCGTCCCCAGGCTGCGAAGCGCCCTGACGAACAGCACGAGGCTCAGTCCGTAGCCAAGGAATCCGAGCAGCATGGCCTCCCCGATCCGGGGCAGGGTCGGGAGCGACCCCGCGAGGAGCAGCCCGATCGTCAGGTTGACCGTGCCGGCCGTACCCCCCTTGAGCGCCGCAATCTGGACCGGGTCGCTGCCGGAGATCTTCTGGGTCAGGTTGTTGTCGATGGCCCAGCAGAGACAGGCCCCCGCAATCGCGAGCGGGCCCAGGAGCCCGCCCCATTCGAGCCGTCCCTCCCATGCGAGGAGCCCTCCGCCCGCCACGATCGCCGCCATGCCGAGGGCAATGCGACGATCGACGTTTTCCCGGAAGACCACCCACGCCAGTAGGGCCGTGAGCACCCCCTCGAGATTGAGCAGCAGAGAGGCCGCGGAGGCGGGAGTGTGCGACAGGCCCACGAGGAGCAGCAGGGGCCCGAGGAGGCCGCCGAAGCAGGTCGCGCCCAGCAGCCAGGGGAGGTCGCCTCGGCGGAGCGGAGCCTCTCCCTCCGCTGCAGATTGACGCCGCCGGAGCCAGAGCGCTCCCAGGCCAACCCCGCTGCCAAGGTAGAGCAGGCCGGCGAGGACCTGTGGAGGTTCGGTGGCGAGCAGCCCCTTGGCGAAGGGTGTGCTGGCCCCGAACAGCACTGCGGCGAGCAGTGCCGTCCCGACGCCGGGAAGCCATCGCTGCTTCATCGGATCCGCAGTGACTGCTTCACAATGCCGCTGTCACGCGGGCTTGGTGGCATCCAGCGCCGCCCGCAGGGCGCGGAGCAGGTCGGCCAGCGGCGCATCTCCCCAGAAGTGCACGAAATAGATCTTCGGCTCCTCACCCACCAGGTGATGGTGCACCGCGGTGGCGGTGACCCCGTTGGCGGCGAGGGCCGAAAGGAGCGGCGCCAGTTGATTCGCCGTCACCGCGAAGTCGCCGGTGGCCACGGCGCGTGTGGTGGAGACCTGGAGAACGTTGATCGGGGAGGCGTAGCCCAGCGCCGGCAACACCGGCCGGCCGTGCATCGTGACGGCGCCGGTCACCAGTACGAAGCCGACCTGGGCCATGGCCCCCGCGGCCTTGCCGTGCTTGCCGAGGGCAGCGAACACG
>JBGQJV010000289.1:0-5199 GCA_041499215.1 Gemmatimonadota bacterium
CCGGTCTCGGGCTCCAGCACCTCGAGCCATGAGCCCAGCTCGCGGCGCGCCGCCGTGAGCAGTACGTCCCGTCGCTCCTCGCAGAGGGCTCGGACCCGGCGCACGTGCCGGGCGTAATGCCCCTGCTCGATGAAATCGACCAGGATGGCCTGGTCCACCGTGGGTGCGTGTTGCGCGCCAATGCGGCGAGTGGCCAGGAACGGATCCACCAGACTCGGCGGGAGCACGATGTATCCCACCCGAACGGCCGGAAAGAGGGTCTTGTTGAAGGTGCCGATGTACAGCACCCGCGCCGCCGGATCGAGACCCTGCAGCGCGGTCAGCGGCCGCCCGGCATAGCGGAACTCACTGTCGTAGTCGTCCTCCAGGATCCACGCCCCGGTCCGCTCGGCCCAGTGAAGCAGCGCCAGCCGGCGCTCGAGGCTCAACGTCACCCCCGTGGGGTACTGGTGCGACGGGGAGACGTACACCAGCCGCGCCTCCGGGGCGGCGGCAATCCCCAGGTCGACCCGAAGGCCCTGGTCGTCGACCGGCACATGCGCGATGCGGGCGCCCGCCGCCACCAGAGCACCCCGCGCACCGCTCCAGGTCGGATCCTCGAGCCACACTTGATCTCCCGGGTCGAGCAGGACCCGACAGGCCAGCTCCATCGCCTCCTGCGCCGACGAGAGCACCATCACCTGCGCGGGCGTGCAGCGGACCCCGCGGGCCGCGGTGAGATAGCCCGCGATCGCCTGGCACAGCGGTGGATACCCGGCCGGCATCCCGTGGTACAGCTCCGCCCGACTCAGAGCCCGATAGCGCCGTGCCGCCAGCCGCGACCAGAGCGCGAGCGGGAACTCATCCACCGGGGGAATGCCCGGCCGGAACGGGTGGGGCCCACGACCAAGGAACGGACCGCGTGGCAGAGCCGCAAGCTGCGCCACCCGCACAGCCACGCGGGGCGCACTCGGGGTTCCCTGGCCAGGCGGGAGGGGCACCCGCCGCGCCTGCAGCAGATGGTCGGGGATGTGGCGGGCGACGTAGCTGCCGGACCCCACCGTCCCGACCAGGTAGCCCTCCGTGACGAGCTGCTCGAACGCGACCATGACGGTGGTCCGGGAAACCCCGAGATACTTGGCCAGACCGCGGGTAGACGGGACCCGTCCCCCGGCCGGGAGCCGGCCCGAGACGATCGCCCCCCGGATCCCCTCGTAGAGCTGCCGGTGAAGCGGCACCGGAGAATGGGGGTCGAGCGGGATGAGGAGACCGGGAACGCTGGGGCCGGGCGGCATTTTGGTGGCGGGGGACAGTGCGGGGCCGCGCCCTTCACGTCTGGCAGCGGCGGAAACGGCGGGAAGGGCGGAAAGGGCGGGAGACGCAGGGACAGTTCCCCGCTCTCCCGCCCTCCCGCCTCACGTCGTGATCAACTCTATCTGTGGCTTCCCCGGTGTGACCTGCGGGCCGGCGGGAGCCCACACCATGTTCACCTCGCTCCGAATGCCGAACTCGCCGGGCAGGTAGATGCCCGGCTCGACCGAGAAGCCCGCGCCCGGGAGGATCTCCCGGTCGTCGTGGGTCTCGTAATTGTCGAGGTGCGGGCCGGAGCCGTGCAGATCCCGGTCGATCGAGTGTCCGGTGCGGTGCACGAAGAACTCGCCGAACCCGGCGGAGCGGATCACGTCGCGCGCCGCGTCGTCCGCCTCGAACCCGCGGAGGACGCCCTTTCCCGCCCGGGCCTGCACCAGGGCGATCGCCGCATCGCGGGCAGCGCGCACCGTGCGCCAGACCCGGCCGACCTTTTCGGGCACGGCGCGCCCGCTGAAGCCGATCCAGGTCTGATCCGCGAACACCGTTCCCAGCCGGCGGCCGGCCCACAGATCGAGCAGCACCACCTGGTTCTGCTCCAGGATGGCGGATCCCTCGGCGAGCGGCTCGTAGTGCGGGTTGGCGGCGTTGGGGCCGAACGCCACGATCGGGGGGTGATCGAACACCAGGCCCCGGGCATGAATCTGGTCGACCACGCGCTGCTGCAGCACGTGCTCGGTCAGCCCGGTTCCCGCTTCGGTCACCGCCTGCCGCAACGAGGCCTGGGCCAGTTCCGCGAGGGCCTCGGCGGCGAAGAGATGGTCCGCCAGCTCCGAGGGATTCCAGCTCGCGGCAAAGCGGGTGACCAGGCCACCCGACCCCACCACCGAGCCGCCCAGGCGCCGGATGAGTTCCACCACGCCGTACGGCACCCGATCGAGGTACGGCACCGCATCGTCCGGGGATATCTCCATGGCGAGGCGTTTGCCCTTGACCAGCCCGGTGAGTGCCGCGTGCAGTTCCTCCCAGCGACTGTAGCCGATGACTCTGCCGGGGAACCCGGCAAACGGCTGCAGCTCGATCTTGTGAACCACGGCGACCGGCTCTCCCTCGCGGGGGAGCAGCAGGAACAACCGGCGACTGCCCATCCCGATCGGGCCCAGGACTCGTCCCGCGATCGGATTGAGATTGCGGAAATCGAACAGCAGCCAGCCGTCGAGTCCCTGCTGCACCAGAGACGCACGCACTGCAGGCAGGTCAATGTCAGGAAGCAACGTCATTCGTATCCTCCAACCGCGGTTGCGCGCCACAGGCAGGAGCTGTCTCCCCGCCCGCGGCAGCGTTCATGGGCCATGGCACCCTCGAAGCCGGTCAGCACCCGGAGCAGTTCCGCCAACGCGGCTCCATAGAAGGAGCAACCCGAGCCATCGGGCAGTGCCAGAACCGAAAGAGGCTTGGTGATCTCCGCCTTGGCTCCGTCCTCTCCTACCTGGAGATCCACCGCCAGGATTCGCCGGGCGGCGCGGGTGGCCGCGCCCGCGCCGATGGAGCGACCCAGCCCCCCCGGTGCGATGCGCGCGGCCGCCCGGCTGAGCACCGGCCCGGAGCGGGCCGCATGCCGCGCTGCCCGGCGACCGGCGTCGGCGAACACCAGCTGGGCGTCGGGACGCCGGCCGGCGAGCCGGAAGACCGAGACGGCCTCATCGACCGTCACCGTCTCGGCCCGCCGGACCTGGTCCTGGTACCGGGCGATCTGGGCCGCGACCGTTGCCGACAGGCCGAGGCGCTTGGAGACGATCTCGCCGGCCAGCTCCTCCAGCCCATCCTCTACCGGCGTGTCCAGATTGCGGAGCGCCTCGAGCAGGCTGAGCGGAATAATTGTAGGGACGGACAAAGGGATTCCGAGTTCCGGGTTCCGAGTTCCGCTTTCCGCCTGGCGAGGTGGCGGGGCGGGCTGGGCCTCAGGATGGGCTACAATATAGAGGGTGATGGCAGAGGGTGATGGCGATCACACCGATCCGAGTCGACGTCAGTGACCGTCTCGACCGTCCCGACCGGCTTGGAGACGGACGCGACGGACGCGACGGACGCGACGGAACGGATCAGACCGACACGTGAAGAGGGCCGATGCCACCACTGCTGGCGCTGGGCCTGTCGTTGGCAATCGCCACGGGCGGATGGGCCACCCGGGCGCTGACTCGGACGGGAACCGCGACTGCGGCCCTGATCGGCACCCTCATCCTGTGGCGGACGGGATGGCCGGGGATGGCCGCCCTGGGCGCGTTCTTCGTCGGCTCCAGCCTGATTTCCCGGCTGGCGCCCGACAGGAGCGTCACCGCGCTCGACGCCAAGGGTTCCACCCGGGATGCGTGGCAGGTGGTCGCCAACGGCGGGGCCGCGGCCGTGGGCGCCGTGTTCGCTGCGTCGGACGACGCGGCGCTGTGGGTGGTCACCGCCAGTCTGGCCGCCGCCTCGGCCGACACCTGGGCGACCTCATGCGGCGGCTGGAGCCGAGGGTGGCCGCGCCACATTCTCACCTGGAGCCCGGTGCCGCCGGGGACCAGCGGTGGCATCACGCCGCTGGGAACAGCCGGTGCCCTCGCGGGGGCAGCGACGGTCGGCGCCGCCGTCGCGCTTAGCGCGGGCCGGCTGGTCCTCTTTCCCCTGTCACTGGCCGTAGGTATGCTCGGAATGACGGCGGACAGCATCATCGGCGCGGCCTGGCAGGGCCGGTTCCACTGCCCGGCCTGCGGTCTGGCCACCGAGCGTAGCGTGCATCGCTGCGGCAGGCCGACCACGACGGCCGGCGGACTGGCCTGGCTTACCAATGACGGTGTCAACGGCCTGGCCACGGGGATGTCGGCGGTGGCGGGGTATGCCGTGTGGCTCTGGGCGATGAGTCACAGGCCATGAGCCGCGACCATTGGGTTGCGGCACCGGCCCAAGTTTTCTCCCTGGCCTTGCTCGATCGGGATGATGTCCCCTAACTAGCTCACTGTCCATCACTCCTTGTCTCAGCCACCCGAGGTCCTCATCGCCGGCGCCGGCCCTGCCGGCAGCTCCATGGCCGCCCTGCTGGCCGCCATGGGACACCGGGTGCTGGTGGTAGACCGGGCGGTCTTTCCGCGTGACAAGGCCTGTTCCGAGTATCTGAGTCCGGCCACCGTTCAGGAGCTGGAAAAGCTGGGCGTCGTCGCTGATCTGGAGGCCGCCGGGGCGGCGCCTCTCCTTGGCACCCGGGTGTTCGGCTCGAAGGGTTCGCAGCTCACCGGCAGCTTCGAGCGGGTGGCGCTGCCCCGGCCCCGCATACGAGGTCTGGCCGTGTCCCGCCGGATCCTCGATGCCCGCCTGGTGCAGGCGGCGCGAGCGGCGGGCGCCGAGGTGCGCGAGGCCACCGCGGTGGAGGATCTGCTCTACCACAACGGGGCGGTCGCCGGCGCCGTGCTGCGCGACGCGCAGGGCCAGCGCAGCGTGCTGCACGCCAGAGTCGTGGTGGGTGCCGACGGCCTCCGATCGATCGTCGCACGCCGTATCGGTCGGCGCCGCCACGGACCGCCATCACGCCTGGCGTTCGTGGCCCACGTGGCCGATGTCGCGGGACTCGATGGACACGCGGAAATGCACGTGGGTCCGGAGGGCTACGTGGGGCTCAATCAGATCTGGACGGGAAGGCGGGAAGGCGGGAAGGCGGGAGGGACGGAAGGAGCGGGAGGACCCGCGGGCACTCCCGCCGTTTCCGCCCCTTCTGTTGCCAACGTAGCCCTGGTCGTGCCCACCAGGCTGGCGGCCCAGGCACGCGGGCGGGTGGACGAGTTCTTCTTCGAGCAGCTCGACCGGCTGCCCGGAGTGGCCGGACGGGTCCATCCCGACCGCATGGTGCGGCCGGTCCTGGTAACCGGACCCTTCGCAGCC
>JBGQJV010000290.1:0-5191 GCA_041499215.1 Gemmatimonadota bacterium
GAGCAGTCCACAGGGGTCTTCTCCGCCCTGGCTGTTCCCGGGCTGCCGATGCCCAGGACGGCGCCGAGCAGGATGCTCAGCAGGGAGAACGCGAGCACTCTGCGCGATGGCTTCATGAGAACTCTCCAGTTGGGGTGATGAATGTCCCGGGCCAGCCCCCCCGGGGTGGGGAAATGCCGGTGCTGGCGACGGGCCCAAGATGGCGCCGGGCCAAATCAGAGATGGTCGCGGCAAAACGAAGCGGTGGGCGAAAAAGGGCGAGAAGGCGAGAGGCGGAAAAGGCGGAAAAGGCGGGAAGGGCGGAAGGGGCGGAAGGGGCGGAAAGGCGGAACGGCGGGATGGGCGGGATGGGCGGGAGAACGGCCTGACCTTACGGCTTTCCGCTCTTCCCGCCGCTTCCGCCGTTCCCGCCCTGTCCGCTACAGCCCGCTGACGAACGCGACCAGCGCGGCCTGATCGCTTTGGCTCAGACTGTTGAACCGGGTCCGTGCGGCCGAGCCCTCCCCGCCGTGACGCTGGATGGCCTCCGGAATCGTCTCCGACAGACCGTCATGCATGAACATGTCGAGGAACTGCATCCCCATCAGGGGCTGGGTACGGAAATCCTGAGGTCGGGCGACACCGTTGCAGATGTCGGCCAACTCGGGGCCCATGTCGTGCAGCAGCAGGTCGGTGTAGGCCCGGATGCGCCGTCCGCTCAGCGCGCCGTTGGGACTGTAGCCCGTACGAAGTACCGGGATATGGCAACTGGTGCAACGGATCTGGACGAACAGCTGTTCACCCAGTCGGCTCTCCGGCGTCGCGGCGACCGGAGCGACCGGCGAAAGGAACCGCACAAAGGCGTCCGCGGCGGCAAGCGACGCGGCGTCGATCTCGGGCTCCCTCGCCGGGTCCACGCCGGGCCGGAACGGTGTGCCCGCGACCGTCCCCTCGATCGGATTCAGCCGGTTGGTCACCCCCATCTCGTTGAAAAACGCCCCGGCATTGAACTCGGTCAGGGTTGCTACGCTTGCCTTCCGCCCGAAGCGGCCGACCCGCCCACTCGGCAGGTTGGCGGCACGACCGTGTACCCCGTCGGGGTAGCGGATGCGGGCCAGGTCGCGGATGGTCCGGTCGCTGACTGCGTCGAGCAGGCCCAGGCCGAAGATGACAGGCGTGGTTCTCATTGCGGTTCCGGTCAGGCCGGCCGGGGTGGGCTCCTTCAGGATCCCCAGGGCCTCGAGCAGGGCAGTCGCGTGCTGCTGGACTACCGGCCCGCCGTTCTTGTCGAGGGTGTTGCAGGTCTGACCGGGGTGATAGGCGCTGACGTGCACCTCCGCCGAGTCACCGTAACCCCCGAGGGTGGGGTCGTTATGGCACGCGGCGCAGGAGTTGGAGTTGAACAGCGGGCCGAGACCGGTCTCCTGGGTGAAGGGGGTGGAGAAGACGGCCAGGCCGCGATTGAACAACTGCATCTCCCGGCCGGACAGGCCGAAGACCGGCTGACCCGGTGTTCGGGTCGAGACCAAGGCCGTGTCGCCTCCCGACAACGGATCGGTCAGCGCCTGATCGGTCGGCTCTCCGGGGGAGCATGCCAGGGATGACAGGCCCGCCGCGAGGGAAATGAGGAGTACGGATCGACGCATAAGGGGCCTCCTTGGGTTGGGCGTCGATGGGGGGTCCACGGCTCTGGTGGGGGTCGTGGCTGGGACAATGGTGTGGGGAGGCGGTCGCGGGAGGCGGCCGCGGGTCGACCCCGCTCTCCGGCGACAACTCCTCCGGAGAAGGCTCGGTGCTCGTCAGTGGGCCTGGGACACGATGGATGGACAAATCCACCGCGGAGCGGCTCGAGGCGAACTACCGAATTGAAGTCACTGAATGCTGCCGAGGAGGGTGGCAGCGTCCCCTGCTACTTGTCACAAGCAGCTTATGGCGCGGGACCGGCGAACGCGGGTATCCAGGTCACAACTTGCGCGGTCCTTTGACCCGGGCGACGAACGATTGCGAGTGGAGGCATGCTCCACGGACCTCGAGCTTCTAGATTGTCTGCCAGCCAAGTCCAAACCTCTCTGGAGCCCGCGCGTGTTTTCTCTCGCCAATCTCGATGCCACTGCTCGATTTCTCCGCACCATCCTGCCGGAGACGCCTCAGATGGTTTGGCCGCAGTTGTCCGAGCGTCTGGGGGCAGAGGTGTGGGTCAAGCACGAAAATCACCTGCCGACCGGGGCCTTCAAGGTTCGGGGCGGCCTGGTGTATCTGGAGCAGCTCCGGCATCAGTCCAAGGAAGCTCCGGGAGTCATCGCCGCGACCCGAGGTAACCACGGACAGAGTATCGCCTTCGCCGCCCGCAGGCTGGGCCTCAGCTCCGTGATCGTCGTGCCTGAAGGCAATGGTCGGGAGAAGAACGCCGCCATCCGTGCGCTTGGTGCCGAGCTGATCGAGTGCGGTCACGACTTCCAGGCTGCCCGGGAATGGGCCACCGCGCGTGCGGCGGCGGAGGGGTTGCACATGGTTCCGGCGTGGCACCCATTGCTGGTGCGCGGTGTGGCCACCGCCAGCCTGGAGTTGCTGCGGGCCGCTCCGGAGCTGGAGGTGGTTTTCGTGCCGGTGGGGATGGGCTCGGGGCTCTGTGGCATGATCGCCGCGCGGGACGCCCTGGGGCACAAGACCCGTATCGTGGGAGTCGCGGCGGAGCTTGCCCCGGCTTACGCCCTATCCTTCGAGCGGCGGGAACCGGTCACGACCGAGCGCGCCGACACCTTCGCGGATGGAATCGCCACCCGGAGCCCCGATCCGGAGGCGCTGGCGATGATCATGGCCGGCGCCGACCGGATCGTGACGGTGTCAGAGGCCGCCATTCGGGCTGCCATGCGGCACTACTTCAGCGATATCCATCAGGTGGCCGAAGGTGCGGCAGCCGCCGCGCTCGCGGCGGCGGAGTCCAATCCCGGGCTGGTCCGGGGAAAGAAGGTGGCGGTGGTGCTGAGCGGGGGGAACGTGGACCGCGAGATGTACGCGGGCATTCTGGACCAGGAGGACTGACCGGGCGGGCGGGCGGGAGGGCGGGAAGGCGGGAGACACTGCGACTGTCCGTTACGCCTATCGTCTCGCTGGTCCGCTGGTCCGCTGGTCCGCCCGCCCGCCTGCGGCTCAGAACTCCATCGCCTCCAGCCGGCGGAGCGCCAATCGAATCGGCACGATCGTGGCCGTCAGGCAGATCACCACGACCAGGACCAGCGAGCCGACCAGCCAGACATCTATCTCCGGTTCCCGCCCCTGGATCTGGGCCCGCAGGTACTCGAGCACCGTGCGGCTTTCCACCACCAGCACCAGGCCAAGCAGGAGGATGGCCGACATCATGAACACCAGCCCGCCGAAACTGGTGGGTATCTGGGCGGCGTTCTCGGTGTCGAACCGGGGATACAACGCGCCGAACCCCAGCGCCAGGGCGCTGATCGCGAAGGTGAGGAGAAGCATCGTCCCGAGGCTGATCCACATCATGAACGTCGTGGCCTGCAACAGGACATTGGTGCTGAAGGTGATGACAACCGCCAGCACCAGCAGAGGTATGGTTCCCGTCCAGTACTTGCTCCACAGGAGTGCCTGGAGATCCAGCGGGCTCGAGCGCAGCAGCCACATCTGCTTGCCTTCGAGCGATACCGCGGGAAACACGAAGCGCGCTGCGACCGCCGCAAGGACGAACCCCGCCAGCCCCAGGTTCAGGAACACCACCAGCGACATCAGGAAGCCCGAGACCCGCTCGCCCGAGAAGAGCGGGAGCGACTTGATGTTGAAGAGATAGACCACCAGCAGCACCGCCAGCAGAATCAACTGGCTCCATTGGGTGGTGTCCCGGAAGAATACCCGCAGATCCTTGAGCACGAACTCCCGGCGGGCGGCCGGCATGCCGCGGAACAGCCGGGTCATGATCCCTGACCAGCCTCGGCCGCGGACGAACCGCTCGGCTCCTTCCTGCGCCTTGGAGAACCCGGCGTGGTACAGCCGGGCGTGCAGCATCGCCCCGAGCACCACGAAGGCCGGGGCGGTGGTCCACAGCAGCACCACCGGCAGTGGATCCGCCACCCGGTTGAGCCAGTTCATCAGCATGGCGGTCGCCCACTCGCTCGGCAGGAACGGGCTGGTGGGCGTCTTGAGCGCGGCGAGATAGTCGAGCAGGCTGCGCACGCCCTCGGGCCGCGCCAATTGCTCCGGGCGGATCAGGCGGAACAGCAGTACCAGCCCGCCAACAGCGCCGATCGCCACCAGACTCAGCAGGTCGCGGGTGCGGCGGGCGGGGAAGACGTTCACCAGGATCACCGTCGCTGCCGAACCGATCACTGCGGGCAGCACGAAGTAGGGGGCCAGGGCGCCAATGGAGACCAGCAGGAAGAGCGGCCCGCCCCGGAACACCATGGCGTACGCCGTCAGGATCGGGACGGCGATCAGTGCCACCATCCAGGAGGAGTGCAGGATCGTCTCACCCAGCTTGGCCATGTAGATCCTCAGCCAGTCCACCGGGGAGGAGACCAGCAGATCCAGATCCTTGGCCAGGAAGAAACTCGACAGCGCGGTAATCAGGTTCGACAGCAGCAGCAGGGAGGCGAACGACAGCAGCACGATCCCCAGCAGCTTGGCGGCCAGCGGGCCACCCACCTCGGAGGTGGACTGGATATAGCGCAGCACCCGGAAGAACAGCCCGAATACGGCGGCCCAGAACCCCAGCGCCAGGAGCGCGAGCAGGAAGAACTTCCCGTTCCCCCCGGAACGCTCCTGCTTCAGCCGGTTGAGGGCCGAGCGCCATTTCGGCGTGAGGATCGTGGTCAGCGAAGGCTGTTCCACGCTCCGCGTTTCGCGTTCCGCGTTTTCGCCGGGCTGGGTCATGGAGTGGAGCAGAGCCTCGTCGTTTGCTGCAAGCGCAGCTCGACCACAACATTGCGAGCCTGTCTGTCCGTCTGTCCGTCTGTCCGTCTGTCCGCCTGTCCGTCTAGTCCAGAATCACATCCATCTCTCGCTCGATGATCCCGCCCGTCAGCCTCAGGAAGAGCTCCTCCAGCTTGGCGTCACCACCCGAGGTCTGCTGGCGCACTTCGGCCATATTGCCACAAGCCAGGATCCGGCCTGCACTGATGATTCCGATGCGGTCGCACATTTCCTCGACCGTGTCGAGGGTATGGGTGCTCATGAGCACCGTCCCACCCCGCTCCACGAAGGC
>JBGQJV010000291.1:0-5123 GCA_041499215.1 Gemmatimonadota bacterium
CAGACCCGGGAGCGCCGCCGGTTGCCCCAGGGCGGCCACCAGCGCCGCGGTCACCAGCGCCGTCAGGCCCATGCCCACGAGCAGGATTCTCACCCGGCATCCTCGTCGGGCGGCGGACCGGGCCTGGCCGCCTTCGCTGCCCGCTCCGCGTCGTAGCGCGCCTGGTCGGCCCGCACCTTGACGTAGACCCAGCTGAACGCGAGGCCGGCGCCGGTGAGGGTGCCAATAACCGTGATGATCGGCATGGTATGGAGCCAGCGGTCCAGCAGGTAACCGACCCCGGCGAAGCCGATCACGCTGAAGGCGAAAGTGTAGCCCAGCGTGTCGTACCGCCACGCCTCGCCCGGCTCTTTTCCGACTGGCTTCCGGCCTCCCATAGCCGCGGTAAGCTACCGGCTTGTGAAATTTTTCGCAAGCAACGCGCGACCCCCGGAATCGGGCACCCGGCACGCCGAAACAGGCCACGATCCACCTTCCATCCGTCCACCCGTCCGCGACCGAGGGCCCCTTGGGAGTCGCTCGCGGCGACCCGGGCCCGAGGGAGTCCTTTAGGGCCTGACCCGCGACCGAGGACCGCTTAGGAGCCGCTTGCGGCGACTCGGGCCCGAGGGAGTCCTTCAGGGCCTGCCCGCCTGTCGGCCCGCCCGGCTTCCCAAACCGAAACGCACGGCCCACTTTACTTGAGCCACCGAAACTGGACCGGGGCCTTCGCGTACTCTGTGCGTCCACCCGGCGCGACGCCGGCCCTCCAAAGTCTGACGGCTGAAGGCTCACGGCTGACGGCCCCAAGCCTACGACTCCCAATGACCACGACAGCCTCGCCCACCTCCGACGTCGAACAACTCGCCCGCCTCGGCCACTCGGTCGAGCAGCTGCGAGCCCAGGTGGGGCGTCGCATCGTCGGCCAGCAGGAGGTGGTCGAAGGGATCCTCACGGCGATCCTCGCCGGTGGCCACGCGCTGCTGATTGGGGTGCCCGGTCTGGCCAAGACCCTGATGGTGTCCACCGTCGCCGAGGCGCTGCGGCTCTCGTTCAACCGGGTGCAGTTCACTCCCGACCTCATGCCGAGCGACATCACCGGTACCGAGATCATCGAGGAGGATCTCACCACCGGAAAGCGAGCCTTCCGGTTCGTGCACGGACCGATCTTCGCCAACGTAGTCCTGGCCGACGAGATCAACCGCACCCCACCCAAGACCCAGGCGGCGCTGCTGCAGGCTATGCAGGAACATCAGGTGACGGTCGGAGGGCAGACCTACCACCTGCCGGAGCCGTTCTTCGTCCTCGCCACCCAGAACCCGATCGAGCAGGAGGGCACCTATCCCCTCCCCGAGGCGCAGCTCGACCGCTTCATGCTGGAGTTGCGAGTGGGATACCCCACCCGCTCCGAGGAGGAGGCGATCGTCGAGCAGACCACCGGGGTCCGGCCAGCCGAGCTGAGTTCGGTCCTGGATGCGGAGACGGTGCGGGCCATGCAGGACCTGGTACGCCGCATCCCGGTGTCCAAGCAGCTGGTGCGGGCCGCCGTGGCGCTCGCCCGGATGACTCGTCCCGTCGACGGCGACGCCCCACCGTTCATCAGCGAGTTCGTCGAGTGGGGCGCCGGTCCGCGCGCCTCCCAGTACCTGGTGCTTGGCTCCAAGGCCCGTGCTGCTCTGGGCGGCCGGCCCATGGCCGACCTCGACGACCTCCGCACCATCGCCCTTCCGGTGCTGCGGCACCGAGTCGTGACCAACTTCGCCGCCGAGGCCGCTGGTCGGACCAACGAGGACCTGGTGCGGGAGCTGCTTGTGACGCCGGGGTGGATCTCGTAACGGGCGGCAAGGCGGAAAGGCGGGAAGGGGAAACAACGAAGGGCGGGTGAGCCTCGATGGCTCTTCCCGCCCTTCCGCCTTCCCGCCGTCCGCCCTCGGTCCCGCTTCCCGCCGCTCCCGCCGCCCCCGCCTACGACCGGACCGCGCTGATCCCGTACGCCGTTATCGTCCCGATCACGCCGCACCCGGCATAATCCACCGTGAAACCCACGCTGCGTCGGGCGGTGATGGCGCAGCAACCTCAGGGGGTGATAAACGTCCGGGTCGGGAGCTTGCCGCAGGCACTCCAGTTGATCTGGAGGGTCCCGGTTACCCCGGCGATGGCTCCCGCCATCGTGACCTGACCCGACTTGATCCGCTGGGCGGTCGTGGTGCAGGTCGGGTCATACACCAGCGGAGTCGGGGTCGCTACCGCCAGGGTCCAGTCCTCCGTACTCCGTCTCCAGTGCCAGTTTCCGGTGACCGTGATGCTGCCGCTGGGCAGCGGTTGGTTCACCAGGATCGTGCCGGGGGTGTCGGCCACGAAGCCCCAGACCAGTTCCTTGGCGATGGTGGCGACCGCGGTAATCTGGGGCCGGCTCCGCTTGACGGTATCGGTGACGGCGAGCGTGATGGTGGAATCGGATCCCACCCGGGAGCGTTGCCCGTTGCGCACGGAGGTATAGCTCAGGGTGCCGGCGGTATCGACGAACGTCCAGGTCAGGTCGGTGAGCGTCAGGGCATATGCGCTATCGCTCGTCAGACTCGAATCCTGCACCCGCACCGCCCCAGTCAGCGTCAGGGTACCTCCGAAGAAACCGGTGGTGGAGCAGGGGGGATTGGTGAAGCTGAACGTGGCGTTGTCCAGGATTCCGTCCGCGTCCGCGTCGGCGGTGCTGGAGACGGTGGGGCAGCCGGGGGTGGTGGGAAACGAGAAGGGCAGACCAGGCTGAGTGAGGGTGAGCGTCGGCAGCTCGGATTCCGCGGCGTCCTCCAGCGAATTGGCCAGTTCGGTGAACCGATTGGTCGGCGGGGGGTTGGTGCCCCCGCCACCGCCGCCTGAGCCGTCCGTCAGGGTCGCGGTACAGGCTATCAGCAGGGCGGCGGCGGCGAGGGTGACCGGCAGCGGGAGACGGGACACAGAGAACTCACGGGCTGGAGTCACCTGAAAGGTAGCCCCGTCCCCTTGCCGGCCCCTAGGGGAGAGGACAACATGTCGGGGTCTGGATCACCACCAACCGTTCGGGATCGGCAGTCGCCCGCCAGGGCCGGATTTGACGATTGGTTGATACTTCTGCCTACTACTGAAGTCATGCCTCCGCGCTATTTCCTGCGTTGCCTGGGCCCGCCCGAGCTGCGCGCCCCGGGTGGGGAACCGATCCGCTTCCGTACCCGGAAACACCTGGCGCTGCTGGTCTACCTGGCGGTGGAGCCCCGTCAGCCGCACCGGCGCGAGCGGCTGGCCGACCTGTTGTGGCCCGATGCCTCCCCCTCGGAAGGCCGTCATTCCCTCGCCACCGCGCTTTCGGTGATCCGTGGAAAGCTCGGCCCCCGCACCTTCGAGAGCGGCCGTGAAGCGGTGCGGTTCGTGGCCCCCGACCTCGAGGTGGACCTGGACCGGCTGGCCCGGGGCGAGATTCTGGGCGATGAGCTCACAGCGCCGCTCGAGATGGGCGGGTTCCTCGACGACTTCGAAGTGTCCCGCGCCCGCGAGTTCGCGCTCTGGCGCGAGCTGCGCCGGGCCCACTGGTTCCCCGCCATCCGCCGGGCCTTCGTCATTCTCATGGACCGCTGCCGGCGCACCGGCGACTTCGCCCGGATCGAGCCATTGGCCGACCGGCTGCTCAGCCTCGACGAGCTGAGCGAGGACGCAGTCCGCGCCAAGATGGAGGGACGGGCCTTCGCGGGTGACCGCATGTCGGCGCTCAGGATCTTCCAGGCCTGGCGGCAGAAGTTGGAGCAGGAGCTGGGGGCCACGCCGTCACCCCTGGTCGAGGGGATGGCGCTCCGCCTACGCCGGCGGGGGTTCGAGCCACCCGGTACAGCCCATGTGCCCACCGTTCCCACCGACCAGTGGCGCGACCGCGCCTTCGTCGGCCGCGGCGGCCAGTATCGCATGGCCTACGAGCGGTGGGAGCAGACCGCCGCCGGAGAGGGACGGCACATCCTCCTGCTGGGCGACTCGGGGATCGGCAAGACCACCCTGGCCGAACGGCTGGTCACGGCGGCGGGGCTCGAGGGGGCGGTCTCTTCCCGCGTGCAGTGCTACGAGGTGGAGCGGGAGATCCCCTACGCGGCCATCGGGACCCTGGTCCGGGGCATGCTCGACCGGCCCGGGGCGACCGGCACACCGCCCGAGTGGCTGGCGGAGCTGGCCCGGACCGTTCCGGCGGTGGCGCAGCGCTTCCTGCATCTGCCCCCGGCGCGCGACAGCGAGGGGGAGGCCGCCCGGCTCCGGCTCACCGAGGCGGTGCACCAGCTCGCCACCGCGGTGGCGGAAGAACATCCCCTGATCCTGGTGGTGGATGACGTGCACCTGGCGGACGACGCCAGCGTGGCGGTGCTGCACCTGCTCATGCGCCGCACTCAGGAGCAGCGGATCATGATCGTGCTGACCGGCCGGGAGCCGGAGCTGGCCCGGTCGCCCCATGCCAGCCGGCTCATGGACGTGCGCCGGGCGCTCGCGCTGGAGCCGGTCGAGCTGCCGCCGCTCACCGAGGAGGAGATGGACCTGGTAGTGGCGGCCCTGGCGGAGTCGGCCGGCCTGCCGCTGCCGCCCGCGGTGCGCCGGGCCCTGCTCCGCGCCTCGGCGGGCATCCCCATGGTGGCGGAGCTGCTGTTCGACGACTGGCGCACCTATGGGGAGGAGTGCCTGGCGCTGGCGGTCGGCGCCATGACTGTCGATGCCCATGGGGGCGCGGGCCAGGGAGTGTTCCGGCAGGTGCTGGACCGGGTCTTCCAGAATCTCACCCCGGTGGCTCGGGCGGTGCTCAACCTCGCCGCCATCCTGGGTGAGCGACTCAACGACCTCTCGATGTACGAGCTGGCCGACCTCACGCTGGCTCAGACCCTGGTCGGGATGTCGGAGCTGACCTCGCACCGGATCCTGCGCGACGGCGGCAAGGAGCTCGAGTTCCGCAACGAGCTGCTGCGGGGGTACGCCTACCTCACCGTCCCCTCTCCTCTTCGCCGGGCGCTGCACGGCCTGATCGCGGACCGCCTGCTGGCGGCCGAGGCCCGGGGGGAGGCGGTGCCGGGGTTGATGCTGGCGTGGCACTGCTACCGGGCGGGGCGCGCTCTGGAGGCAGAGCCATTCCTCCTGCGCGGGTC
>JBGQJV010000292.1:0-5100 GCA_041499215.1 Gemmatimonadota bacterium
ACCACTGGTGGGCTTCAATCTGGGAATCGAGGCTGGGCAGATCCTGGTGCTGACCCTGGTGAGCGGGCTGCTCTGGCTGGGAGACCGGTTGCTGGGCCTCGGCGCCCGAGGAGGGATGACGGCCGCCTTCCAGCGCAGGGTCCTGCTGGTTTCGGGGCTCGCGGGAGTGGTTGCGGCCGGCATGGCGCTCACCCGGCTGCCGCGGTAAGATCGAATCCGAATGCCCGTCGCCCTGGTCCTCCCGCTCGCGGCCGCGCTGCTGGCCGCACACCCGCTGCACACCACACACACCGATCTGGTGGAGAGCGGTCGCGAGGTGACGGTCCAGGTGCGCGCCTTCTCGGACGATCTGCACATGGCCGTCCGGAAGCGTGAGGGCGCGGTGGACGACTCCGCCACCGCGCGCTACGTCCGGGGTACCGTGAGCTTGATGGATCCCGCGGGTCATCCGGTGCCGCTTACCTGGGTCGGACAAGAGGCGATGGGAGACGTGACCCTGCTTCGGCTCCGCGCCGCGCCTGCAGGAGGGCTCAGCGGGGCGAGGGTAAAGCAGGCGATGCACATGGAGCTGTTCGAGGACCAGGTGAACGTGCTGCAGGCGAGTTACGGCGGCCGGCGGGTCAGCCTCCTTTTCGTCCCCGGCGACACCCCGAAGCGGCTGCCATGATCCGATTTCAGTTGGTCGGCGTACAGGGAGCAGGATTGTCACCCCACTGGTCACGACCAACGCGAGGCTCGGACCCGCATGACCGTTGCACTGCCCTTGCCGGGTGTCGCGATTCGGCCTTGTGGGCTTTTCGAGCGGGGATATAGACTGATGAGTGGCAACCCTCTCCCCGCCCACACCCCCGGAGCCCGGATCGCGGGCCGGCCGATGACCGAGCCGAAGGGCTCCGCGCCCGGCCCCCGCGACATCGATCTTGTGCTCAGGATGGCCCAGGGGGACGAGCGCGCCCTGGGGCTGCTCTACGACCGGCTGGGTAACGTGTTGTACGCCGTGGCCTACCGGATCGTGGGCCAGCAGGCCGACGCCGAGGAAGTGGTGATGGAGGCCTTCTCGCAGGCGTGGCGGGAGGCTCCCCGGTTTGACCAGGCCCGCGGCTCGGTGGCCGCCTGGCTCACCATGATGGCCCGGAGCCGGGCACTGGACCTGGTGCGATCGCAGTCCCGCCGCGAGCGGATCACCGATACCGCGGCACGGGAGGAGCCCGTGGCGGGTCCGGCGATGAGCGCCGGATTCCCGTCGCCAGGCGCCACGGTCCTGGATGAAGAGCGGCGACGGGCCGTCGCCGCCGCGCTCGCGGCGCTGTCGGCGCCGCAGCGGGAGGCGATCGAGCTGGCGTACTACGAGGGGCTGTCCCAGTCGGAGATCGCCGAACGGTTGAAAGAGCCCCTGGGGACAATCAAGACCCGGATGCGGCTTGGCATGCAGAAGCTCCGCGAGGCGCTTCGCCCGTACTACTTCGAGGGGGCCGCGTGAACACGCCGCCGGAAGATCTCCAGGGACTGGCCGCGGCCTACGCCCTCGGCGCGCTCGACCCGACCGAGGCCAAGGCCTTCGAGGCCCTGCTCGCCACCTCGCCGGAGGCGCAGCGGGAGGTCGCGGAATACCGCGAGGTGGGTGCGCTGCTCGCCCTGGGCTCAGGATCGGTAGCCGCATCCCCCGACCTGAAGGCCCGGGTGCTGGAGCGCGCCACCAGCCAGAAGGTGGCCCGCATCACCCCCCGGCACGCGGGCTCGGGGTGGGCGCCCTGGGTGGCGCTCGCGGCGTCGCTGGTCGCGGTGGCGGGTCTGGCTCTCGCCGGACGGGGCCTCCGGCAGCAGTTGACCGAGCGAGAGGCGACGATCGCCGCGCTGCAGGACAGCCTGAGCGCCCGGGAGACAAAGCTGGCCCAGCGGGAGCAGGAGCTGAACTCCCTGCTCGACCCCAACGTCCTGCTCACCCGCATGGGTACGCCGGGGACGCCCGAGCCGGTGGTCCAGCTGTTCTGGAACCGGCGGAGCAATCTGATGCTGGTGCACGCCTTCCAGCTGAAGCCGGCGGCGAGCAAGCGGGCCTACCAGCTGTGGTTCATCCCCAAGAACGGGAAGCCGATTCCCTCGGTGACATTCAACTCCGAACCCAGCGGACATGCCCTGGTCGAGCGGATCCCGGTCCCGGCGGACGTCGAGCTGGCGGCCGCCGCGCTGACCGACGAGCCCGAGGGCGGCTCACCCCAGCCCACGACCACACCCTTCCTGGTCGGGACGTTTGCTCCGGGAAAGTCGTGACCAGTGAGGAGTCAGGAGTGAGAAGTGAGAAGTGAGAAGAGATGGCGTTTGAGACCCCGTCTCGGGGGCGCCATTGTGGTAGCGGCGTTCCTTCTCACTTCTCACTCCTCACTTCTCACTTCTCAGACCCCCAACCTCGCCCAGGAACGGGCCGACTACGCCGCCTGGCTCGCCACCGCCCCGTTCTCGCCCTATGCCGCCATCGCCCTGCAGCCGATCGGACCGGGACTCGCGCTCGGGCCCGACTCGGCCGACATCCCGCTCGCTGGATTCCCGCAGGCGCGGGTGGTAGAGGAGCGCGGTGCCGTCTTGCTCGTGCAGAACAATGAGCGACGGGCGCTGCCCCGGAACCGTCCTGTCACCGTCGGGACTTACCGCCTGCTGGCAGCCGGAGTTCCGGGACGATCCCAGCTGGTGGTGTACGGAACGCCCCGCAGGGTCGGGCCGCCGGGCTACTATCCGGCCGTTTCCGGCCTCAGCTTCACCCTGCCGCTGGAGCCACCGGAGCGGCGGGGTACGTTCCGTACCCTGGGGACCGACGGGCTGGAGACCGAGGCAAGCGAGGCGGGGTTCGTCACCCTCCCGCTCCCCGGTGGCAGAGCCAGGCTCCGGGTCTACCGGATGGGCAGCGATGAGGACGACGAGGCCGAGCTGCAGGTGTTCTTCCGGGACAGCACGAGCGGACACGGCAGTTACCCGGCGGGGCGGTTCGTGACCCTCGACCCGGCCGGAGGCGGCCAGTACCGTATCGACTTCAATCGCGCCCGTAACCCTTTCTGCGCCTACAACACCGTCTATCCCTGTCCCCCACCCTGGCCGGGCAACTCGATCCCCGCCAGGATCGCTGCGGGCGAGCGCTATGACGAACGGCCATGAGGCGGGGAGGCGGAAGGGCGGAAAGGCGGAAAGATCCTCCCGCCCTCCCGCCCTCCCACCTTTCCGCCTCTGCCTCCTCCTCCTGCCACTGAGCCCACCGGGCCCCGCCGGCCCCTACCGGGCGGCGCTCGACCTCGCCGGAGGAGAGCTTCGCTTCAGCCTGGTGATCGAGGGACGCCCCCCGCATCTCAGCGGCCGGCTGTGCAACGGCAACCAGTGCCAACCTTTCAGCGCCATCCGCCAGGCGGGCGACAGCCTGATTCTCGACCTGGCCGATTACGCCGCCACCATCACGGCCGCCCCCCGGGGTGATTCGCTCCTCGGGCAGTATCACAATGTCGGCCGGCGAGGACCCAGGACCATTCCGTTCCGCGCCGTCCGGGGCTCGTGGCCGTCGGTTCCGGCGGCCCCGGCGCTGCTGGGTGACTGGGACGCATTCTTCGAAGGAACCGTCGGCGCCACGCCCCGGATCCTCCGGTTCCGGAACGGCAGCCAGGGGCTCGAGGGTACGGTCATCTCGAATTCGGGAGACTACGGACAGTTCTGGGGAGCCATGGTGGAAGACAGCTTCGCCATCGCGCATTTCGACGGGTCGTTCGTCTACCTGCTCGCGGGGCGCCAGACGGGAGACACCCTGCACGGCATTTTCCACGCGGGGCTGCGCAGCCAGACACCGTTCGTGGCGGTACGAAGCACCGGGCGACCGCATCTCACCCCGCCGACCGAGGTGACCGGAGCGGACACCAGTCAAGCATTCCACTTCGCCTTTCCCGATCTGTCCGGCAAGCTGGTGTCGTCCGACGACCCGCGGTTCGAGGGCAAGGTGGTTCTGGTCGACATCTTTGGAAGCTGGTGTCCCACCTGCCACGATGCGGCACCGGCGCTGGTGCGCCTCTACCGCGACTACCACGCGCGAGGGGTCGAGGTGGTGGGGCTTGCCTTCGAAGCGATCGGCGATTCGGCGATCGACGCACCACTGGTGCGACGCTACCGGGACAAGTTCGGCATCCCCTTCCCGCTTCTGATGGGTGGGGTCAGCGACCAGGAGGCGGTGAGTGCCGCGCTGCCCCAGCTGCGCGGATTCACTGCCTTCCCCACCACGATCTTTCTCGGGCGTGATGGCCGGGTGCGGCGTATTCACGCCGGGTTCTACGGCCCGGCGACGGGCGCGCAGCATCAGGCGCTGGTGCGGGAGTTTCGGCGGGAGGTGGAGGCGCTGTTAGGTGAGAAGTAAGTAGTAAGAAGTAAGGAGTGAGGCGTGAGAAGTGAGGAGTGAGAAGGGACGGGACCGAGGGCGGAGGATGAACGGCCTCGGATTCGGAAGCGGTCTTGTCATCCCGAGGGCGCCCCGAGCGCAGCGAGGGGACCCGAGGGATCTCCGAGACGGCGAGGTCGGAGATCCCTCGCTCCGCTCGGATGACAACTGCTCGCGCTTCCACCGCACTTTCACCCCTCACTCCTGACCCCTCACTCCTCACTTCTCACTTCTCACTTCTCACTTCTCACTTCTCACTTCTTACTTCTCACTTCTTACTTCTTACTTCTCCCTCCTCACTTCACCTTCACTTCCACCCCCGTTGCGGCCCGGTCCAGCTTGAGACCGATCCACTCGCCCCGGAGGGCATGACCGGGCACTCCGCAGAGGATCCAGTACCACCCGGCCTGGTCTGCAATGAAGGTCGTCACGTCCTTCTGTCCCGGCTTGAGGCCGGTGGTGACCGACCGGCTCATTGCGTTCTCCAAGGCGGGCCGTCCACCTTCGCCCGGCAGCTTCTCCCGCTCGGCCATGACCACCAGGCTGTGACTGGCGGTGGAGTCCCGGTTCACCCAGGTCCACATGACCGTCCAGTTGAGCGGCACCACCAGCTGGATGTCGCCGTGCTGATGGCCGTTGAGGGTGGCGACTCCATCCGGTCCTCCCGGCAGCGCCTCCAGGGAGAGGGTGACAGTCCG
>JBGQJV010000293.1:0-5073 GCA_041499215.1 Gemmatimonadota bacterium
CCAGTTCGCCCCCGGAGTCCATACCTCCTCCCACTTGACCACCTTGCCGAACAGCGAATCGCGGGCCCGGACCCGAGGGCGTGAGTACTCGAGGGTGAGCTCCGTGCCATCGATCGTCTGGGAGACCTTCGCGGGTTCGCTCGCCTTGACCTGGGCGGAGAGATCGAGGGCGCCGAGGAGCAGGACCGCGGGGCAGAGCAGCAGTTGGAATCGCATGGAGTCTGGTCTCAGCCGAAACGGGCGTCGATGGCGGTGCGGATCTCGTCGAGTGTCTGGCCGGTCTTGTGGAGCCGGTAGACCATGCGTCCTTCCCCCTGGCAGATGTCGCAGAAGCGGGCCATCCCTTCGGACTCGTAGCAGGAAAGCAGCGAATAGAACCCCGATGTATCGGCGCAGCCGCATTGACACCGGATGCCATCCGCGATCTCGGGAATCTCCCGGATCTGATCGAACACGTCGATGGCGTGCGGCGCGCTGGCGAGCTGCTCGTGACTCAGCACGTTGGCGGCGGTGATCCCGGGACGGGGAGCGGGATGGGGGCCGCCACGCGCAGGGCGCACGGCGGCACGGAGGTCCCTGGCCCCCGGATAGAGGGCGGCAGCGAGGAGCCCCGTGCAGAGCTGCAGAAATCGCCGCCGGGGAACCCCGTACCGGTCGCTGGTGGTCTTCCCTGTCACGCCGCGCTCCCAGGTGGCTGCGCCCACAGTATTGCACGCTGGACGAACACCCGACAAGGGTGTCCGTCCCCCCAGTAGATCGTCGTTACCTACGCCACCCCGACTGGAACAGATTCCCCAGGGCGCTCGCCCGCGCCCGCCCTGTCGCCTCGTCGCCTTGTCGCCTTGTCCCCCCCTCGTCCCGTCCCCTACCTTCCCCGCATGCCTTCCCGCTCCGTGCCTGAACTCCTCGCCCCTGCCGGCAGTCTGGACGCCGTTCGGGCGGCCCTGGCCAACGGTGCCGACGCCGTGTACCTCGGCGCTGAGAAGTTCAACGCCCGCGATGACGGAGCCCAGCTCACCCTGGATGACCTGGGGCAGGCCTGTCGCCTGGCCCATGCCCGCGGGGTGCGGATCTACCTCACCTTCAACATCCTGCTCAAGCCGGCGGAGCTCCGCGAGGCGCTGCTTCACCTGGGGGAGTGCATCGACCGGGGAATCGACGCGGCCATCGTGCAGGACCTGGGCGCGGTCCGGCTGATTCAGCGGATCTATCCGGTGCTCGAGATCCACGGCTCCACCCAGATGACGGTGCACGATGCCACCGGAGCCCGCCTCCTGCGCGAGCTCGGCGTGGACCGCGTGGTGCTCGCGCGGGAGAACACCCTCGAGGACATCCGCGCCATCCGGGCAGCGGTGCCCGAGCTGGGGCTGGAGAGCTTTGTGCATGGCGCGCTGTGCATCTCCTATTCCGGCCAGTGCTACATGTCCGGGATGATCTCCGAGCGGAGCGCCAACCGCGGGTCCTGCGCCCAGTCCTGCCGCAAGGATTACGTGCTCACCGACGCGCGGACCGGAGCCGAGCTGGACCGCGGCTATCTCATCTCCGCGCGGGACCTGGGCGCATGGGAGCACCTGGCCGAGATCGCAGACGCGGGGATCCGCTGCCTCAAGGTGGAAGGCCGCAAGAAGAAGCCGGAGTACGTGGCCACCGTTACCCAGGGTTATCGGGCCTTTCTCGACCGGCTGGCGGAGGGCCATTGGTCAACCCCGGCACCGGCGGAGGTCCAGCCGCTGGTTCAGATTTTTTCGCGCGGGTTTACCGGCGGGATGTATGGTGGCCGCGCCGGGCGGGACTACGTCACCCGGGCGCAGCCCGACAACCGGGGCGCCGAGCTCGGCCGGGTGGTGCGTCACGAGGGCAGCGAGCTGATCGTCTCGGTCACCCAGCCGATTGAGTCGGGCGACGGGCTCGGCTTCGAGCATCCGGATGGCTCGGCCAAGGGCAACACCGGCTTTGCGGTCACCAGAGTGCGGACCCTCCCAGGCCGCGAGGGCGGCCGGATCACCCAGGCAGTCCAACCCGCCGAGGCGGTCCCCGCGGGGTGGGTTGTGGTGCGATCGGCCCAGGCCGCGCTCTTGGCCGGCGCCCGCGGCAGCTACGCGGGAGTGGTGCCCCTCGAAGCCCCCCGGGTGCGGGTGGATGTCCGAGCCTGGGGCTCGAGCGGGCGCCCGCTCACTCTCGAGTGGACCGCGGAAGGCGAATCGGTCACGGTACGGAGCGCGACCGCGCTCGCGCCGGCGACGAAGCATGGCCTCGACGCCGAGCGGCTGCGGGTCCAGCTGGGCAGGCTGGGTGAAACGCCGTTCGCGCTCGGGAGTCTGGATCTCTCGGGACTAGCGGAAAGACTGTTCTTGCCGATCAGCAGTCTCAACGACCTCCGGCAGGAAGCGGTAGTGGAACTGCTCACCCGGCGGGACTGGAACGAGCGAGCCCGGCTGGCCGGGCGCGAGCAGGCGATCGACCTGGCGCTTGTCATCCCGAGGGGCGAAGCCCCGAGGGATCCCTCAGGGTGCGTACCTGAAGGGATCCCTCCGCCTCGCTTCGCTAGGGGGCGGGATGACAGGACGACGGAGGTCGACGCGAACGGTTTTCACCTCATCGCCGAGGTCTGGCGGCTGGAAGACGCCGAGGCCACCGCAGCGGCCGGAGCCACGGAAGTCTCACTCGATCTGTTCCTGCGTCATCCTACCCCGCCGGTCAGCCGGGTGCGGGCGCTCATGGCGTCGCTCGCCGGGCGCGACATCGGCTTGAGGCTCCGGACCCCGACCATCGTCCGGCCCGAGGAACGGAAAGTGGTGGACAAGTGGCTCGCGCTTGGCACGCCGCTGGTGAGCGGCCACCTTGGGCTGGTAACGGAGCTGGCGCGGGCCGGCCGGGATGTGGTGGCGGACTACGCGGTCAACTGCTTCAACCAGCATACCGCCGCGGAGATCTTCCGGCTCGGGGCGCGCCGGATTGTCCTGTCGGTTGAGCTGACCGGTGAGGAGATGGCCCAGGTGGCCGCGCCCTGGCGCGGCCGGGATTTCGAGGTCTTCATTTATGGCCGGCCCGAAGGGATGACGCTCGAGCATTGCGTGCTCGCGGCCGCCTTCGAGCGCAAGCCGGAGACCTGCCGCGACCTGTGCGTGCAGAAGCACACCCATGTCCAGCTCACCGACACGACGGGCTACGTATTCCCGGTGGCGACCGACTCCGCCTGTCGCAACCGGCTGCTGCATTCCCGGCCGGTGGACGGCTCGGAGTACCTCCCCGCCCTGTGGGAGGCCGGTTTCCGAAACTACCGGCTGGTGTTCAACGTCCCGGGCGATCCAGTCGCGGAGGTCACCACCGCCTACCGGCGCGCCCTGGATGCCATAGCCGCCGGCGGTCCCCCCGACCCGCGCGGCATCCGTGGTGTTACCGGCCGCGCCTACACCAGAGGACACTTCGCCAGGGCGGTTTGAGGCCGCCCGACAACCCGCTGCTCTCAACCTCCTACCGGAAACCGCTCGTGCCCTATCGCAGACTCTCCGCCCTGGCGCTGTCGCTCACGCTGGGTATCGGCCTTGCCACGTCCGTCTCCGCGCAGCAGGCGCTCACGTATGAGCTCTCCTTTCCCAATGCCCTGCATCACGAGGCGGAGGTGACACTCACGGCGACTGGCCTTCCCCGCGAGCGCCCGGCGGAGCTGTGGATGAGCCGGTCGTCTCCCGGCCGATACGCCCTGCACGAGTTCGCCAAGAACGTCTACCGGGTGCGGGTGGTGGATGGCGCTGGCCGGGGGCTGACGGCCACCCGGCCAAACCCCTACAGCTGGTCGGTCGCAGGCCACGATGGGACCGTACGGGTCTCCTACACGCTGTTCGGCAACCAGGGTGACGGCACCTACGCCCAGATCGACGTTACCCACGCACATCTCAACATGCCCGCCACGTTCATGTGGGTCCGGGGCCTGGACCGGCGACCCATCCGGATCACCTTCCACCCGCCGGAGGGATCAGACTGGAAAGTCGCCACCCAGCTGTTCCCCACGGCGGACGAATTCAGCTTCACCGCGCCGGGACTGCAGTACTTCATGGACAGCCCCACCGAGCTCTCCCACTTCACGCTGCGGCAATGGACCGCGACCGCGGGAGGAAAGAGCTACCCCATCCGGTTGGCCCTGCATCACCTGGGCAGCGAGGCGGAGGCGGACAGCTTTGCCGTATTGGCGCGGAAGGTGGTGGCTGGTCATATGGCCGTGTACGGTGAGCCACCAGCCTACGATGTGGGAGGCTACACTTTCATCGCCGACTACCTCCCGTGGGCCTCGGGAGACGGCATGGAGCACCGCAACTCTACCATCCTGACCTCCTCCGGATCCCTGGCGCAGAACATGGGCGGGCTGATAGGCACCGTGTCACACGAGTTCTTCCACTCCTGGAACGTGGAACGGATCCGGCCGCGCACCCTGGAACCCTTCGACTTCACCCGGGCGAACATGTCGGACGCGCTCTGGTTCGCGGAGGGATTCACCAGCTACTACGGGCCCCTGATCCTGGCACGGTCCGAGATCCAGTCGGCCGCCGAGTTCGCTCACGGACTCTCCAGCGGCGTGAGCATCGTGACCAACTCGCCGGCGCGGGCGTTCTTCAGTCCGGCGGAGATGAGCATGCAGGCGCCGTTCGTGGACGCGGCGGCAGCGATCGACCCGAACAATCGCGCCAACACCTTCATTTCCTACTACACCTGGGGCTCGGTCCTGGGGCTGGGCCTGGACCTCACTTTGCGGCAGAAGGGCCACACCCTCGACGAGCTCATGCGGCTCATGTGGACCCGGTACGGCAAGACCGAGGTGCCGTATACCCTGGCCGATTTCGAGCGGGCGCTTGGCGATGTCGCCCGTGACCCGGCCTTCGCCCACCAGTTCTTCAACCACTACATCCGCGGCCGTGAAGTGCTGGACTACGCCTCGCTGCTGGCCCAGGCCGGCTTCCTGCTCCGCTCGGCCCGGCCCGGCGCTGCCTTCCTCGGCCAGGTGCAACTGGACTATGGGAAGGACGGGGCGCGAATCACCGGATCGACCCAGATCGGCTCGCCGCTCTACCAGGCCGG
>JBGQJV010000294.1:0-5066 GCA_041499215.1 Gemmatimonadota bacterium
ACGGCGACCCCCCGGCCGGTGCTCCCCGCGCCCGCCGGCGCCGTGACGATCGACTCCGGTGCGGTCTTCGCGGCCCTGGGCAAGCACGGGAAGGCGTCCGGCGCCATGGCGCAGGTGTCGTTCGTCCTGGTCGCCGGCGCAGTGACGATGCATGGCCGACCGGTCCTTCCGGCGCTGGGCTATGCCTCGCCCATCAACGTCCTCCAGCTCTCCCCGACACGTGCGGTCGCTACCGGAGACTTCGCGGTCACGGCGGCGCAGCTGCAACCGCTCCTCTCCACCCTCGCCGCCAACGGCGTGACCGCCACCGCTGTCCACCATCACCTGGTGGGCGAGGAGCCAAGGCTCTACTTCGTGCACTTCTGGGGAGACGCGCCGCTGACGGAGCTCCTGCGCGCGCTGCGGGCGGCGGTGGATGCCACGAAGCCAGAGTGAGGCGCGATGGCGCCGCGGCCTGCTGCTGCTCGCGACTGCAGCCGGGGTTCGCGCGTTCTGCATCGGACTGACCGGGGTACTGCTCGGGCTCTACCTGGCCCGGCGGGACTTCACGGCGGGCCAGGTCGGGCTGGTGGTCGGATGCGGCCTTGCGGGGAACGCCCTGGCCACCGCCTGGCTCGCGTGGGCGGCGTCGAGACTCGACCGCCGCTCCGTACTCATTGTCACCACGCTGCTCTCCGCGGCCGGTCTCCTCGGCCTCGCCCAGGTCTCCACCCCGCTCGCCCTGGCGGTGGTGGCTTTCCTCGGCCTGGTGAACGGAATGGGGCGGGATCGGGGCCCTGCCCAGGTAGTCGAGCAAAGCCTGCTCAGCGACCAGCTGCCCGACTCGGACCGCGCGCGGGCGATGACCCGATACTCGGCGGCGCAGGATGTGTGCGGCAGCCTCGGCAGCCTGGCGGCGGGCCTTCCCGACATCCTGCCCGGTGACCCCACGCAGACCTCCAGGGTTCTCTTTGCCGTGGCCGGGCTCTGTGCACTCGTTCCCATCCTGATCTATCTCTGGCTGGTTCCCGCTGGCTTCGGCCGCCAGTCAGGCCGGATGGAGGTTCAGCGAGTTGATCCTGCTACCCGGCGCCGGGTACACGGACTGGCCGGTCTGTTTGCGTTGGACAGCCTGGGCGGCGGATTCCTGGCGGGCTCGATCCTGTCCTACTGGTTCTTCAAGCGGTTCGGCCTGTCCGGCGAGGTGATCGGGCCGCTCTTCCTGGTCGCACGGGGTCTCAACGCAGGGTCATACTTCGCCGCCGAGGCGCTGGCGCGGCGGCTCGGACTGGTGAGGACGATGGTGTTCACTCACTTTCCGTCCAGCGCGTTCCTCCTGCTGCTCCCGTGGGTCGGGTCGGCGATGACGGCGATGCTCCTGTTCCTGGCGAGGGAAGCCCTGGTCCAAATGGATGTCCCGGCACGACAGGCGTTCGTCGCTGCCGCGACCCGCCCCGGAGAGCGGGTGTATGCCTTCGGGGTTACGGGGCTGACCCGGAACCTCGGATGGGCGGTGGGTCCGGCGCTCGCGGGCTGGAGCGTGCAGGCCCTTGGGCTCGGGGCGCCCCTGATCCTTGGCGCGGGACTCAAGATGGTGTACGATCTGCTGCTGTATCGCTCCTTCGTGCGTAGCCCGCAGCCCCACCGGCCGCATTCCGCCGACGGGTAACGGGCACCCGGAGTCCTGCGAGATCGCCACTCTCCTCGACTGTACCGGGCGGCCCCCCGGCAGTACTATCGGGGGGACGAACCTCCGGCCGGGATCACGGGCCCGGCCCTGCATGTGGGCCGTCCATACAGGAGATCCAGTGTTGAGTCGTCCCTTCCCGCAACTGTGCGCCGCGGGGGCGCTGGCGCTACTGCTCGCCCTCGCGGACACCGCCACGGCCCAGCAGTCCCCCGCCGCCGCGCAGGCTCCGACCAACGGCGCCACCCTCTCCCCCGCCGAACAGGCCCGCGCCGACAGCGGCCGACCGCCCTACACCGCGGCGGATGTCCAGTTCATGTCCGGCATGATCGGCCATCACGCTCAGGCCGTGCTGATGGCCGGCTGGGCCCCTTCGCACGGGGCAAGCGCCGCGGTACGCTCCCTGTGCGAGCGGATCGCCGTGGCACAGAAGGACGAGATCGTGTTCATGCAGCGCTGGCTCCGGGAGCGGAATGAGCCGGTTCCACCAGCTGACCCGCGCGGCCACGTGATGCCGGGGATGGAGCCCATGCTGATGCCGGGCATGCTGACCCCGGAGCAGATGGCCGAGCTGGATGCCGCCCGCGGGCCGGTGTTCGACCGCCTGTTCCTCAGGTACATGATCCAGCACCACCAGGGCGCCATCACCATGGTAGACCAGCTCCTCAGCGCGCCTGGCGCCGCGCAGGATGGCCCGGTGTTCCGGTTCGCCGCCGACGTGAATGCCGACCAGACCACCGAGATCGACCGCATGAGCGGAATGCTGGATGCCATGCCCGACCCCGGCAGCCGCCCCTGAGCTGTCACTGCCCGCCGGTCCAACTGATACCTGAACGGAGTCTCACCTGTGAAATCGCAATTGCCCTTCCCGCGGCCCGCCGTCTGGTCCTGGGCCGTGTCATTCGCGATCGGGGCGCTGTCGCTCGCCGGGTGCGCGTCCTCCCAGTCCGGCATGTCCGCGGCCGCGGGCGCGCCCACTCCGGATCCCCGCGTCGGGCTCGGTGCCGGGTGGATGAACGCGGCTCAGGCCGCCTGGAACATGCGGCTGGTTTCGGCCACGCCCCCCTCCGCCGATTTCATCAATACCTCCACCCCGGGTGACTTCCGGCTCATCAACTCCGACCTCTCGTTCGTCGGGCCGTACGTCATCCAGGGCAACTTCAGCGGCTACCAGGTCTGGGACATTTCCCAGCCCAGTCACCCGGTCCTCCACACCGCCTACGTCTGCCCGGGCTCGCAGAGCGACGTCTCGGTCTACCGGAACCTGATGTTCGTCTCCGGGGAGGCCACCAACGGCCGCACCGACTGCGGCACCCAGGGAGTACCGGACACCGTGAGCCACGACCGGCTGCGCGGCATCCGGATCTTCGACATCACCGACATCGCCAAGCCGAAGTACCTGGCCAATGTGCAGACCTGTCGCGGGTCCCACACGCACACGGTGGTAAGCTCCCCCAACGACACGGAGAACGTCTACATCTACATCTCCGGCTCGGCCCCGGTCCGGCCGGCGGGGGAGCTCGAGGGCTGCTCCGGAGCGCCGTTGGAGGAGGATCCCAACTCGGCCCTCTTCCGCATTGAGGTCATCCAGGTGCCGCTGGCGGCGCCGGAGCGGGCGAAGATCGTGAGCTCCCCGCGGATCTTCAACGACCTGGCCGCGCCGGCCAGGCACGGCGAGCTCCCGGCCGATTCCGCTGCCGCCGCGGCCCGCGCCGCCGCCGCGGGCCGTCCGGCCAACAGTCCCGCCCGTCCCCGCCCGCCACGGACCGGACCCACCCAGTGCCATGATATCACCGTCTACCCGGCCATCGGGCTGGCGGGCGGCGCCTGCGGCGGCTACGGCCTTCTGCTCGACATCAAGGACCCCGCCAATCCCAGGCGGATCGGCGCGGTCGCCGACTCGAACTTCTCCTTCTGGCATTCGGCGACCTTCAACAACGATGGCAGCAAGGTCCTGTTCACCGACGAGTGGGGCGGCGGCCTGCAGCCCCGCTGCCGCGCGACCGACAAGCACGAATGGGGCGCCGACGCCATCTTCACCCTGACCGGCAGCACGATGGCGTTCCAGAGCTATTACAAGATGATCGCACCGCAGACCGCGAACGAGAACTGCGTGGCCCACAATGGATCGCTGATCCCGATCCCCGGGCGCGACATCATGGCCCAGGGCTGGTACCAGGGCGGGGTCTCGGTGTTCGAGTGGACCGATCCGCTGCACCCGAGGGAAATCGCCTTCTTCGACCGTGGCCCCATGGACTCGACCCAATTGCAGGGGGCAGGGTCATGGTCCGCCTACTGGTACAATGGCTACATCGTCAGCTCCGAGTTGGCCCGGGGTCTCGACATCTTCGAGCTGCAGCCCAGCGCCTTCATCTCCCAGAACGAGATTGACGCGGCCAAACTGGTGCGGGTCGACTTCCTGAACGTGCAGGACCAGCAGCGGATGACCTGGCCGGCCCGCTTCGTGGTCGCGCGCGCTTATCTCGACCAGCTGGAACGGACCAGGGGACTCGCATCCGGGAAGATCTCGACGACTCGAGCCGCGTTGTCCCGCGCCGAGGGGCTCGCCGGGACGGTCCGGCGCGACGCCCTCGGGCAGCTGGCCGCCCAGCTCAATGCCGACGCCCAGGGTGCCGCGGATCAGGCGAAGGTGCGGCTGCTTGCGGCGGAGGTGGGAGACCTGGCGGGCGCCCGCAACTGAGCACCGGTCAGGAGCCGACGTCTTGGTGGCCTCTGTGTTCTCCCTGTCTCAGTGGTGAATCGAGGTTCTCAGGAGGAGCGTCGGGACCCGCGCGCGGATGACTTCGACCTCCGGCCAGAGGCCGTTGGAGCGGTCGAGGGGACGCCTTTCGCATACTCCCCGGGACTCCTGCCGATCATGGCCTTGAAGTCCTTGATGAAGTGGGTCTGATCGAAGTACCCCAACTCCAGGGCCAGCCGCGACCACTGCACCGGCTGGCCCTGGTCCATCCGTTCCACCGCCTCGTGCAGCCGGTACCGCTTGATCACCCACTTGGGACTGACCCCGACGAATTGGCTGAACAGCCGCTGCAGCGAGCGGACGGTGTAACCGAAGCGGGCGGCAATGTCCTCGACCCGGGTGATCTCCGGCGTGGAGACGATAGCGGTGACGATTGCGGTGACGGTATCCAGCCTCGGATCGTGCGCCGGCAACCGATCCAGCAGGAAGCGATCGGTCAGGTCCATCATCAGCTCGTCGGCCAGATCGTCGGGGGCTGGCGCCGCGCCTTCCTGGACAAGAGCCGTGGCGGCGCGCGCGTCCAGGTCGCTGAGCGCCTGTTCGATGGCACGTCCAGGCTTGCCAAACACGGTGCGGAGCGGGAGCGAACCATTGGTGATGGCGGAAACGGCTCTCCCAAGGAAAGGCTGGAACCCGCCG
>JBGQJV010000295.1:0-5050 GCA_041499215.1 Gemmatimonadota bacterium
CTCCTGCACCCGCCCGCTGGTCATCAGCATGAAGCCCAAGCGATACAGCGCGTCGGGGCGGCTCGGGTCGAGCGCCAGGGCGCGGCGCAACTCGGCCTCCGCCTCCAACCACTCGAAGGCCTCGGTGTGGAGGTGCCCCATCGCCAGGTGCGCCTCGGGGAGGGCGTCGTCGAGGGCCACGGCCCGCTCGGCCGCCGCCCGGGCGCGGGGAAGGACCTCGCCCATATGCCGGTCGAGGAAGTACGGCTGTACCAGCAGCACCAGGGCGAGGGTAGCGTACGCCCGGGCAAAGACCGAGTCACGCCCGATGGCCTGTTGCAGGTACTGCTCCGCCTGCGCCAACCCCGGGCCGCGCTTGCGATAGAGCTGCAGCCCGCGCAGGTAGAGATCGTACGCGGCGAGATCGCTGGTTCCCTGGCGTGAGCCGGCGCCGGATGCATCGCCGGCGCCCAGCTGCACCTGCAGCGCCGCCACGATGGCCCGGGTGATGTCGTCCTGCACCGCAAAGACGTCCTTGAGTTCGCGCTCGTAGGTTTCGGTCCAGAGCACCCGCCCATCCATCCCGCTGGTGAGCTCGGCCGAGACCCTGATCCGGTCTCCGGCACGCCGCACCCTGCCGTCGAGAATCGCGCCGACGTTGAGCGCGGTACCGATCTCCGTGGCGCTCCGGTCCCGGAAACGCGCCGCCGCCGAGCGGCCCGCGAGCCGGAGCCCAGGAATCCGGGCAAAGGCGGTGGACAGCTCGTCGGCGATGCCCTCGGCGAAGTAGCTGTTCGCGGTGTCTCCCCCAACCGACTCGAAGGGCAGCACCGCGAGGGAGCGCTCGGTGCCGGTTCCCCCGGAGGGGGTGGCTGGTGCGCGGCGGGCGATGGCGCGAACCCCAAGCCCCGCGAGCAGCAGGCCCGCGACCGTCGCGGCGGCGATGGTGAGCCTGCGCCGAGCGGAAGCCGGGCGGGCCGGAGCCCATGGAACAGGAGTGGCCGCGGCCTCCAGACCCGCGAGCAGATCGGCGGCGGAAGATGGACGGTGGCCGGGATCCTTGGCCAGACAGCGCAGCACCAGGTCGGCAATAAGCGGCGGCACCCCCGGTGCCCGGACGGTGAGCGGCGCGGGCACCTCGGCGATGTGGGCGGCGATCAGTTGCTGCGGGCCGCTCTTCCCGGCAAAGGGATGCGCGCCAGCGAGCAGTTCGTAGGCCACCACGCCCCAGGCGTAGAGATCCGCGCGGTGGTCCAAGGCCGAGCCAATCTCCTGCGCCAGGAAGACGCGCGACATGCCGCCACCGCCGAGCTCGCGCTCGAGGGTGTAGGCGGCGCCGAGGGTCGTCTGGAGCTGGGCGCGGAGGTCGGTCACCGGGCGATGCTCCCCGGCGGTTTGTCCGCGTCGCACTCGATGCGGTAGCGGTCGGCGAGAGCGGTCGCCAGGCGGGATGGCACCTCACTCACCCGGGTGGTACTCCCGCTCGGTATGGCCCTTCAGCTGCGGGCGATAGAAGTAGACGTCGCGGAGATCGCCCCTGCTGTATCGGTCGGCCTGGTCGTTGAAGTGTTTCGACGCCGTATCGCCGCTTTCACCGCCGGCCGTGATCGCCCTGGCCCGGACGGAGTCGCCGAACTCGACCACCGCCACGAAGCTGTTGCCGTAAGTGCCGTAGATCTTCTTGCTGCCGTTGTAGGGCCGGGCGCCGAAGGCTGCCAGCGAGCCCCAGCGGGCGGAGGTGAATGCAACCGGGATACTCGGGCCTGCATCGCTGAACGGGTGCACGATGTCGTCGCTGAGTCGCTGAAAGCGATTGATGTCTCCCCACGGTGTCTTCCAGCTGCCGAAATCCGCGGCAAGCTTGTCCGAGGCGGCCGCCAGCGCCTCGAGGCGCTCCTGGGCCGTGGCCTTGGTGGCCATGTACTGATAGACCGAGAGGTCTTCGCTCTCCGCCTCCTTCGAGACCCGCCGCCAGAGCCCTTCTCCCCAATAGACCGCCAGCGAGGTCGGCACCGAGGCCGCCGACCAGCGATAGTCCCACTCGCGCAGCAGCTTCACCTGTTCGGCCAGCTTGCCCTTGAGCGGGCTCTTGGCAGGCTGGCGGTCCCAGTCGCGGATCAGCGGCGGAATCAACAGCGCGAATGAGGGTTGGTAGCTGTCGAAGGCGGCGCTAATGAGCGACGCCAGGGTGAAGTCCTGCTTCCCTTCGAGCACCCTGATCGCGTGGACCCCGCGCGGGTTTTCCTCAGAGGTGTCCACGTAGGGCGGAAAGTCCTTCGCTTCCGGGCTGTTGGCACCGGCGGCCGAGTAGGGCCAGTTGTTGGTATTCTGGATCCAGCCATTGGCCGGGTTGAACAGATCGGGCTGCTCGTCGAGAGACAGCAGCCCTTGCCATTCGGTGGCGGGACTGCTGCCGTCCACCGGCTTGCTCCAATCGAACTTCGGATCCCGCTTGGGAATGAAGCTGGCCTGAAAGTACGCGATGTTACCGTCGGCGTCGGCGTAGACCGTATTGTTGGACGAATTGGTGCGGAGGTCCACCGTCGCGCGAAAGGCCTGGTAGCTCTTCGCCTTGGTCCGGGTGTAGGACTCGGTCAGGGCCTTCACCGGCTCCTGCATCAGCCGCACGCTCACCCACTTTCCGTCTGCCGCACGTACCACTGGCCCATGATGGGTCCGGTAGATGGTGAACAGCTTCTGGCTCATGCCGGTGTCCGCCTTGTAGGGCACCCTGATCGTGGCGACCGTGATCGGCCGCTCCTCGCTGCCGTACCTATAGAAGAGGCTGTCGCCCTGCTTGACGATGGTCTCGGTATACTCGTCGATGGCATCGACCCCGCTGGAGGTGTGCATCCAGCCCACCCGATCGTTGAACCCCTGGTACACAAAGAACTGCCCCCAGGTCACCGCGCCGTAGGCATTCAGCCCTTCCTCGCTCACCGCCTGGAGCTCGGCCCGGAAGAAGAACGAGGTATGAGGATTGATGAGCAGCAGGGAGTGATGCGAGGCGGTGTTGGCCGGCGCGATGGCGAATCCGTTGGACCCGGTGGGCTCCGGCGGCAACGCGGGCTTCTCCGCCGCCTGAGTCTTCGGACCCTTGCCGTAGAAGGCCTCCAGCTCGGGCAGCGAAATACTCTCGATATCACCACCGATGCTGCCTTCGCTGAAAGTGAGCGCCATCCAGGGCTCGAACCGCCGGATGACCCGGGGATGCACCGCCGGATGCGTGAGGAGATAGAAGTTGAGTCCGTCGGCCCAGGCATTCATCAACTGCTTGAGCCATTCGGGGCTGGCGGCGTACTCCGCCTTCATCTGCTCGGGATCGATGAACAGCCTCATCCGAAGGTCCTGGAATACCGCGCTCTCCCCCTCCGCCTCCGCCAATCGTCCCATGGCGTTGAGGTAGTTGGTCTCCACCCGGTTGAAGTCGTCCTCGGCCTGGGCGTAGATCACGCCGAACACCGCATCCGCGTCGGTCTTGCCGTAGACGTGGGCGATGCCCCAGTCGTCGCGGATGATGGTGACCCTGGTCGCCGCCTGCTCCAGCCGGGCTGCATCGGGGTCGGCACCGGCATGGGAGGCGCATGCGATGCAACTGCTGACGACGAGGATGAGAAGCTTCTTCGTGGGATGGTGCATCACTTCGAATCCTCCGCGGGATGCACCGCGGCCATGCCCCTCGCGCACAGCAGGGACGCGCATCCGCGCGTCGCGCTCGAGGCGGTGGTGGTCTTGAATCGACGTGGTCAAGCCCGGCAAAACAGCGGCCAATGGGACCATGAGGATCAGGGAAGTGGCTCAATCTGCGGTCCGCGGGGGGCAGGGCGCCACCTTAGAATAAACCCTTGGTGCCCGCACTACCCACAAGGGGGAGTTAACTAGCTTACGGGGGACAATGCGGCGCCCCGCCGACTACTGTGGCCTCGAGCCTGGTGCCGTTGTATCACTCCCTCTCCGCCTGCTCAGAGGTCGACCCTGACCGCTTCCGCGCACCCCGTTATCCGAGTCTCCGGAATCAGGCGAACCTACGGCGAAATCGTCGCGGTCGACGACGTCTCCTTCGAGGTTCACGACGGGGAGATCTTTGGGCTGATCGGCCCTAACGGCGCCGGTAAGACCACCACGATGGAGTGCGTCGAGGGCCTGCGCCGGCCTGATCGGGGCACCATTTCGGTTCTAGGCCTCGATCCGTACCGCGATCCCTACCGGCTCCAGGACCGGATCGGGGTGCAGCTCCAGCAGGCGCAGTTGCAGAAGCGGATCAAGGTGTGGGAGGCGGTGCACCTGTGGGCTTCGCTTTACAGGAAGAAGGCGACCGACGGGGACCGGCTGCTCGAGCAGCTCGGCCTGGTCGAAAAGCGAAACGCCTGGTTCATGACTCTCTCGGGTGGTCAAAAGCAGCGGCTGTTCATCGCCCTTGCGCTCATCAACGAGCCGGAGGTGGTGTTTCTCGACGAACTCACCACCGGCCTCGACCCGCAGTCGCGCCGGGCGATCTGGGACCTGGTCCGCGGAATGCGCGATCGCGGCAAGACGGTATTCCTCACGACCCATCTGATGGAGGAAGCAGAGCGACTGTGCGACCGGGTCGCGATCATCGAGCGTGGCCGGATCATCGATGTCGATCCGCCCGCGCGTCTCGTGGCCCGGCACTGTCCAGAGCGATCGGTCGTCCTGGCCACCGACGACCCGCTTGCGGCGGAGCGCTTCCGGGCCATCGCGGGCGTGGACGAGGTCGTCCAGGCGGAAGGCCGGTTCACCATTCGTGGCCGGGGCGAGGATTTCGTCACCGAGGTCATCCGGTGTCTGTCGGAGCATCGTATCCGGGTCACCGAATTCCGTACGGTGCTGCCCACGCTCGAGGACGTCTTCCTGAAACTCACCGGCCATGGCATCCGCGACTAGACACCCGACCGTGCTGCGTGGCCTCTGGCAGCTCAGCTGGCTCGAATTCAAGATCTTTCTCCGGGAGCCGCTGGGCGCGATCGGGACGATCGTGATGCCGGTGCTGGTGTTCGTGGTGTTCGGGCGGGCCGCCGGCCCCAAGCTCCCAACGTCGGCGACCGATGGA
>JBGQJV010000296.1:0-5050 GCA_041499215.1 Gemmatimonadota bacterium
CCCAGTATGACTGACCCCCTCCTCGCCCCCCTCGACGCCGACCAGACTCGTGAGGCGGGGGCCCAGTTCCTGGACCTGGTGGTCCGCTATCTGGCGGAAACCTCCCGTGGCGAAGGGCCCGTGTCCACCAGGCTCACTCCCGAGGAGCTGGCGGCCCGATTCGCCGAGCCGCTTCCGGTCACCGGCCGGCCATTGAGCGAGGTGCTCGGCAGGATCGAGCGGGAAATCCTCCCCGAGGTCACCCGCCTCACCCATCCGATGTACCTGGGGCACCAGGTCTCGGCGCCGCTTCCCGCGGCGATCTGGGTGGAGGCGCTCATCAGCGCGTTCAACAACTCGACGGCCGTGCAGGAGATGGCCCCGCCGACCACGGTCATCGAGCATCAGCTGGTACGCTGGATGAGTGAGATGGTCGGCTGGCAGACGGGGAGCGGCGGCACGCTCACCTCGGGTGGAACCGAGGCCACGTTCACCGCGCTCCTGGCGGCGCGGGCCGCGGCGATGCCGGACGCCTGGGAAACCGGCGTCGGCGCCAATCCGCCGGTCGTGGTGTATGGAGAGCATTGCCACTACGCCGTTGCCCGCGCCATCGGACAGCTCGGCCTCGGCCTCAGAAACGGCGTCCCGGTCCAGACCCGCGACCACAAGATGGAGACGGTGGCGCTGGTGGAGACCCTGGATCAGCTCGAGCGGGGAGGCCGGGCCGTGATGGCGGTGGTCGCGACCGCGGGCTCCACCCCCACGGGAAGCTTCGATGATCTGGAAGCAATCGGGCGACTGTGCGAATCCCGCGGCATCTGGCTGCACGTCGATGGTGCGCACGGTGCCACCGCGCTCTTCTCCGAGCGCCACCGCCACCGGGTGTGGGGCATCCACCGGGCCCGCTCGCTGGCGTGGGACCCGCACAAGACGATGCTGCTGCCGCTCTCGGCGGGGATGGTGCTGCTCAGGAACGAAGCCGAGCTGGAGCAGGCCTTCCTGCAGGGCGCTCCGTATCTGTTCCATCGCCGGGCGGATGACGCGAGAGTCTGGGACCTCGGACCGCGGAGCTTCCAGTGCTCCCGCCGGGCCGATGCGCTCAAGGTGTGGCTGGTACTGCAGCGCTACGGGGCGGCCGCGATCGGTGCCTTGTACGACCGGCTGTGCGAGACGACCGCGACGCTGCACCAGCTGGTGAGCGTGCATCCGGCGTTCCAGCCGCTGCACCGGCCGGAGGGGAACATCCTGTGTTTCCGGTACGTGGGCGACGGACGGCGGGACGATGAAGCGCTGGACCAGATCAACTTCGAGCTGCGGCAGCGCTACAACCGCTCCGGCGAGGGGTGGATCACCATGACGGTGCTGGGCGGGCGGCGGGTGCTCCGCACCACGGTGATGAATCCGCGGACAGGAGAGGAGCATCTGCGGAGGCTGCTGGAGGGGCTGGAGCGGATGGGGAAGGAGCTGTAGGGCTGTGTCCTTCGTGCCTCCGTGGTGTGCTGTTACAGGGCCTGCCTAAGGTGAGCTTCGGCGTCACCTCACTGCCAGAGGATCGTGGCCCCGGCGATGGTCTGTTGGTTGATGGGATCGCTCAGCAACGGCCCATCACCCAGAGCGCCGATTCCATGATTCGACCCCAACATCCTGAGGGTCAGCCCTAGGACATTACTGGAGGTGAGCTTGGCGTAGAGGTTGCCGGCCCCGGTCGGCAGGGTCGGGTAGTTGACCGAGTTGAACGTGAGGACGCGTGGGGCGAGCGCGGCCCCGACCCCGGTCACAGACAGCGGCAGGGCACCCGTCGTTGGGAGATTCTGGAAGGTCACATTGTCGAACTGCTGCGCGTGGATCGCGCCGTTCTCGTTGATGACCACCTGGGCATTGTCCACTATGAGGCCGTTTACCTGTGCCGAACGGATGGTCAGCACCTTCCCCCCACCGATGATCTTGTTCCCGAGCGTTGATGTGAAGCTGCTGTCGACCGTCACTACGCTCAGCAGCGTGAGGCCGCCGGCCGCCGGATCGACGTCCAGCCGCCCGAAGTGCGATTGTCCGCTGGCGAAATTCACCGTCCGGCCCGTCGCGCTGCCCAGACGGGTCAGGTGGCCACCGGTTGCGAGGAAGCTGGTAGCCACGGCTCCCGCTTGGGTGAAGTTGCCCTGGACCAGGAGGGTGCCTGCGGTGAGCCGGCCGGTCTCGTCGCCGCCTTGGAAGATGGCGTCCCCCGCAACGGACAGGAGATCGGCAGGGTTCGTCATGACGATGGCCGCTGTCCCCACCACATTCAGCGCCCCGGTGACATCCATAGTCTTTCCGCCAAGGGTGAACGGCCCGTTGCTGATCGTCAGTCTGGTGGCCCTGGTGTCGCCGAACATGATCATCGGCGTGTTCAGGACAAGGTCCTGATAGATCAGGCCGGGAAGGTTCGTCCCACCGGTGAAGACGGTGAGCGCGGGGGTGTACCCCCCGCCAGGGATCAGGGTGTCGCTGCTCAGCGTGAGGCTCGCCGGCCCGAAGCTGCTGCCGGCCGTCGACGCGAAGCTCCGGGCCACGATCGCGGCCCCGACTACGGCCGTGGCGCTATTGAGCCGAACGCCACCGCTCGCCGTGAGGTTGCCCAGCGTCACTGCTCCACCGGACTTGTTGATCTCCAGATCCTGGAACCGGGAGCTGGCCGCGCCCGGAGAGGAGAAGCTCACGGTCTGAGCCAGACCGCCGACCAGCCGCACGAGGTGGCTGCCATCCGCCGCGAAGCTGTTGAGACTCGTGGACTGGGTGAAGTTGCCGTTCACGTTGATGGTGCCCGCGGTAAGGCTCCCCGTCTCGCTGCCGCCGGAAAATGTCACTCCGCCCGCTACCGACAGGGTGGTGGACGGGTTGATCATCTCCAGCCGCCCGTTGCCGACGGTCCGGAAGCTCCCGGCCACGTTGAAGGCTCCGGTGTTCCCCATGTGGAGGAGGCCGGAGCCCTGGATCTCCAGGTCGGCGCCGATGCTGGCGGTGGCGTCCGGCATGGTCACGTCGCTGGCGATCAGGACGGTCTGCGGGAAGGTCTTGTCCACCGCCGGATAGGTCTGCGGCGCCGATCCGGCGAATTCGAGCGTGTCCGCGCCGATCGTACCGGCGGTGATGTTCACGCCGCCGAGCAGGGTGAGCCGGGTCGGCCCGAAGAAGCCGATGCCCGGCTGGGTATAGTTGCCGCCCACCGTCACCCGCTGGGCCAGGAGGTTGGCCGCCGTGTTGAAGTTCATCTCCAGGTTGCCATTCACCACGATGTCGCTCACGAAGGAGCTCAGGAACAGCACCCGGAGATTCTGGAAGTGGGACACGGTCGGATTGGCGAAGCTGACCACACCCCCGCCCGGATTCTGGGCCACGATCTCCACGGTGTGCGTGCCGCTGGCCACGAAGGTCGCGGCACTGCTGGTGTTGTTCTGGAAGAACTGGTTGGTGGTCCGCAGAATGCCGGCCGTCAGCAGTCCCGCTTCGTTCGTTCCGTCGAAGTTCGTCACCCGGCTCACCACCACCAGGTCGGCCGGGTTGGTCATGGTCAGAGTGCCGGTCCCCAGCGTCTGGAGGTTCCCCCCGACCGTCAGGGTGCGGCCACCAACGGTCAGGTTGCCGTTGGTGATGAGGAGATCGCCAGTCGTCGCGGTGTTGCCCGCCATGGTCATCGATCCCCCGGCCGGCAGGTCGAGCTTGACCGCCTGGTAGGGCGCGACCGGTAGCGTCGATCCTCCAAGGAACGTGGTATTGGCCACGTTGTACCCGCCGCCCGCCACCAGCGTGTCGCTGGTCAGGTTGAGGGTCACGGTGGTGAGGCTGCTGCCGGTAACGGTGCTCACGCTTCGGGCGCTGATGATCCCGGTGCTGGTGACGGCCGCGGCGGCCACCACCCGGACGGCGCCTACCGCCACGAAGTCACCCGTGGTCAGGGCCGCGGTGCCAGCGACGTCGAGGTCTTGGAAGTGCGAGGCCGCGGCGCTCGGCGCGACGAAGCTGACCGTCGAGGTCGCGACCACCCTGAGAATGGTCTTGTGGGTGCCGGACGCGACGAAGGTGTTCACCCCGCCGGCCTGCGTGAAGTTCTGCGCCACCCGCAGGATGCCGGCGGTCAGCCGGCCGGTCTCGTCACCCCCCTGGAAGAAGGCGTTGCCGCCCACGTTCACCTGATCGGCCGGGTTGGTCATGATGAGGCGGCCGGTGCCGCTCACCAGCAGGTCGGTTTCCGGCTGGACCGTAAAGCCGCCCACCGTCAGGTCGCTCTGCAGAGTCAGGGCGCCGATGGGGAAGAGGTCGCCGCCGAGGGTAAAGGCGGTGGCGCCGGTCAGAGTCAGGTTGTTGTAGGTGATGACCGGTACCGCGCCGCCACCTGTCAGGATGGTCTGGTTCACTCCGTAGTTCCCGGCCACGGTGAGCCCGCTCGCGGGGACCGTGAGCTGGGATACGCTGAGGGTGCTCCCGGTGCTCGTGATGACGGTCGCGGCAGTTACAGCGGTCGCCCCGGTCAGGGTCGCTCCACTGGCCACAGTGAGCGTCCCATTCACCACCAGGAGAGGCGTGGTGCCGCTCAGGGTCACGGTCCCAGTGGCGTTGGCCACCCGCAGGTTCTGGAACCGGCTGGAGGCTGCGCCGCCGTTCGGGAGGGTCACGGCCTGCGCCCCGGTGCCGTTGAGGAATGTCGTATGAAGGCCAGTCGCGACGAAGCCGTTGGCAGTGGTCTCCTGGGTGAAATTGCCCGCGACCCGGAGGTTGCCGTCCGTCAGCAGTCCGGTCTCATCCCCGCCGGCAAACAGCGCGTTCCCTGCCACCACCAGCAGACTCGCCGCCGTGTTACTGCTGAGGGTCCCGGAACCGGTGGTGGCGAAGGTCCGCGCCACCGTGAGGGTCTGGCTGTTCAGCGAGAGCGTCCCGCCGGTCACCGTGACCGCCCCGACACTCGCCGGCGTCGTCAGCACCGGCTGGTTCGTGGCGGCCGGGATCACGACGCTGTCGGTGGCGCTTGGCACCACCCCCAGGCTCCAGTTGCCCGCCGTGCTCCAAGCAGTACCGGCCGCGCCGGTCCAGGTGTTGA
>JBGQJV010000297.1:0-5016 GCA_041499215.1 Gemmatimonadota bacterium
ACGCACCTCGGCGTCGCGACTGACCACGTCATCGAGTCCTTCCGGAACGACCTCTGGCCCGGATACAAGACCGGAGACGGCATCGAGCCCGTGCTCCGGGCGCAATTCGACTCCCTCGAAGCAGCGCTGGCCGCGATGGGCATCGCGGTATGGCCGATGATCGAACTGGAGGCTGACGACGGGCTTGCCTCGGCGGCGCAACTGGCCTCGGCCGACGAGCGGGTCGAGAAGATCTGCATCTGGGCCAACGATAAGGATCTGGCGCAGTCCGTCCGGAATGACAGGGTGGTGCAGATCGATCGCCGAGGGATGCAGATCCGTGATGCGGCGGCAGTAAAGAAGAAGTTCGGCGTGGATCCCGTTCTGATACCGGATTACCTGGCCCTCGTCGGAGACGCCCAGGACGGGTACCCGGGCATCGCCGGTATCGGCGCCGTTACCGCGGCGCGGCTGCTTAACCGGTACGGCACAATCGAGCAGTTTCCACCCAACGTCCTGGGAGAAGCACGCGCGCAGGCGCTGCTGTTCAAGGAGCTCGCGACGCTTCGCACCGATGCCCCGCTGTTCCGGGATGTGGACCAGCTCAAATGGCGCGGCCCGACGGATGCGTTCGCCGGCTGGATCGAACGCCTGGGTGACCCGCGCCTCCTGGAGCGCAGCCGCAAGGCGGCGACTCTCTAGCGGAGCCGGGGGCGGGAGCGGGAGCGGGCCGCTCCCGCGCGCCCATCGCCCACCGAGACCCGTTCCCGGCCACCCATACACCGTCGGACCCAACGGGCTTCGCTCTCGCCGCTCAGTCCGAGCGCATTGCGATCACCGGGCTGATCCGGGTCGCCCGCCGCGCCGGGATCCAAGACGCCAGCACGGTCACCGCGAAAAACGCCACCACGGTCCCGGCGAAGCTCGACGGATCGCTTGCACTCAACCCGGCGACGAGGTACACGGCCAGCGGCCGGGTCACCAGCGCCGCGATCGCGAGCCCGAGCAGCAGGCCGATGCCGACGAGAACCGCGGCGTCGCGGATGACGAGGTGGACGATCCTGCCGCGGGTCGCCCCCAACGCCATGCGGATGGCGATCTCGCCCACGCACCGACTCACGTTGTACGACACGATCGCATACAGCCCGAAGGTGGCCAGGATGAGACCCAGCGCCCCCAGCGTGCCGAGCACCGCGGCACCGATCTGACTCGGCAACAGCGCAACGGCCGTCGCGACCCGCATCGACTCGACGTTGATCGCCACCGAGCGGTCGAGCTCGCTGATGGCCCGGCGGACCGGGGCGACGAGGCTCGCGGGATCCCCCCGGGTCCGCGCCAGGACGAACCCGATGCCCAACCGCCGTGGATGCTGCAGCACGGGCAGGTAGAGCGCGGCCTGCTGCTCCTCACCGATCGTGCGGTACTTTCCGTTCGCCACCACCCCGACGATCGCGAAGCCCGCCGCCGTGGTGTCCCCGTCGAAGCGTATCGCCTGTCCCAGGGCGTTGCTGTCGCCGAAGTAGCGCCGCGCGAACTCCGCGTTGATGATCGCGACATTCGGCGCCCCAGGTCGGTCTGCGCTCCCGAACTCGCGGCCGCGCAGGACCGGAATGTCCAGCGCCGCGAAGTACCCGGGGCCGACCGCGCTTTCCATCCACTCGACATGCACCATCTCCGTCCGGTCGCCGATCCGGGCGGAGTTTCCGTTGTGGGAGCCGGCGTACGTCGTCAGCGGAACCGCCGTCGAGTACGCGGCATGCTCTACGCCGGGCAGCGCGCGGAGCCGCTCCACCATCCGCTCCAGAATGGCGGCATGATCCACCACCGCGGTGTCCTGCACGAAGCCGATTTGGGCCACCAGGACGTGCTTCACCTCGAAGCCGGGGTCGGTCACCTGGGTACGCGCCAGGTTCCTGAGGAAGAGCGCCGCGGTGACCAGCAGCACCGTGGACACCGCCACCTGGCCGGCGAGCAGGACCCGACGCATGGTCAGACGGCCGCCGGCATGCCTCGGCTCCTCGCCCTTGAGTCCGGGTGTGAGCGAGAGCCGGGTCGCCCGGAGCGCGGGGAACAGGGCACAGAGCATGGTGCAGAGGATCACCAGACCCATGGCATAGCCCAGCACCGGCAGGTCCGGCGCGAGATGCAACGCAATGGGCATGGGGATGGGCAGAGTGAGGCCATTGACGAACTGCATGAACGCAAAGCTCAGGCCGAGGCCCGCCGCGGTCCCGATCAGCGCCAGCAGAAACCCCTCGACGAGAAACTGCTGCAGCAGACGCGCCCGGGTGCCGCCGATCGCGAGCCGAATCGCGATCTCCCGACGGCGTGCCGTGCCGCGGGCGATCAGCAGACCGGCCACGTTCGCGCAGGCGATGAACAGCACCGACAGCGAGATCAGAGACAGGAACGCGAAGAACCCCCCGACCGTCCTGCCTTTCTTCGTGTTGCTCAGGCCGGCGAACGGCGCGAACTCCTGGACCCCGGCGTACACCGTGTCGCCGGCGGCGCGACCAAGTCTCCGATCGACGGCGTCCACGGCCGCGCGCCCCTCGGCGAGCGTCTGTTCCGGTTTCAGCCGGCCGATGAGCTGCACGATGTGCGCGTCCGTCGCCCCGAGCTCGGGCACCAGCGAGCGGTTGAGTGGCAGGTACACCGCCGGTGAGATGCCGAAGCCCGCCACGCTGCGGAGCCGCCGTGCCAGCACACCGAGGATGGCGTAGGGCTCGCCGTTGAGGAGGATCCGCCGACCCACGACTCCGGGGTCCGCGTGCAGCTCCCGCTGCCAGAACCCGTGGCTGACCACCACCAGGTGCGGATCGCGCTCGGCGCGCGCCTCATCGGCGGTGAACCCCCGCCCGCGCTCGAGCGGGACACCGACGACGTCGAAGAAGTTCGCGGTGACGAGCATCGGCTGGATCGACACGGCGGTCTCGCCGTTCCTCCAGTTGATCTGCTTCTCGATCGAATAGCCGGCGACGGCCGCGAGCGCACCGCTCGCGTCGAGATCGCCCCAGCGCCGGTAGCTGACGTGGCTGCCATGGCTCACCTGCGCCTCCACCAGCTCCGCCGGCCGCCGGGCATCAGGCGGGACGAGCAGCAGCTCCCGGGCGAGGCTGAACACCGCGATGTTGCCGGCGGCGCCGAGCCCGATGGACGCCGTCGCCGCCAGGAGGAGCATCGGCTCCCGGCGCAATCCACGGAGCATGTAGCGCAGGTCGCGCAGCAGGTTCTCCAAGCCGCTCACGCCACGGGCGTCGCGTACCTCTTCCTTCACCTGCTCGACGCCGCCGAAGACGGCCAGCGCCGCGCGCCGGGCCGCCTCGGGCGTCATGCCGCGGGCGACGTGTTCCTGGACCTGGTACTCGAGATGCGCCCGAAGCTCGCGATCGAGCTCGTCCTCGACCCGCCCCCTGCGGACGAGGGAGCGGATACGGAGGCGGAGCACCTCGAGCCACCGGACCCACATCGCGGGCCAGCTCATGCGTGACGGAGGGCGAGCCGGATCGCCGCCGAGAGGCGCTCCCACTGCGACAGCTCCTGCCCAAGCTGCGCCCGGCCAGCGCGGGTGAGGGAGTAGACTTTCACCTCGCGCCCGGTCTCGCTCCGGACCCACGCGGCCCGGATCAGGGCCTGCTGCTCGAGCCGGTGGAGCGCTGGGTAGAGCGAGCCCTGCTTGACCTGGAGCACCTCGCCGGAGACGGTCTCGATGCGTTTGGCAATCGCCCAGCCCTGCCGTGGCTCGGTGGCGAGGGCCTTGAGGATCAGCACGTCGAGGGTGCCCTGAATGAGATCCGAGGGTCGCACGGAACGGGGCCCCAATGGGCGCGAGGACCGGAGTGCTCCGGGAGGCTGAGCTGCCTGCCACTATGATTATCTACAATCGACCGGCGCGAGCGTCAATAGTGCGGTGGGAAGGGTCACCCGGGCGGCGGCTTCGGCCGAAGCCTGGTCGGTTGCGGAACCTCCTTGGTGGACCGCAGCTTACGGGGGACATCGCTGCCGTGCTCGATCGCCTGCCAGGGCAGGCCCGTTCCCTCAGCCTCGAGGTACCATGCGGATCGCGGTCTTCGGCAGCGGAGGCGTTGGCGGATACTTCGGCGGGCGGTTGGCGCAGGCGGGCGAAGGCGTAGTCTTCATCGCCCGCGGCGCGCACCTCGCCGCCCTCCAGGAGCGCGGGCTCCGGGTCTCGAGCATCGCCGGAGACTTCACCCTGCATCCCGTGGACGCCACCGATGATCCGGCCTCGGCGGGCCCGGTGGACGCCGTGCTTCTGGCGGTGAAGGCGTGGCAGATCCCGGAGGCAGCCCGGGCGATGCGCCCGCTGATCGGTCCCGAGACGTTCGTCGTGCCGCTCGAGAACGGGGTCGAGGCGCCGGAGCAGCTGAGCGCGGTCCTGGGCGCGAGCCATGTGCTGGGCGGGCTCTGCCGCATTCTCGCCTACGTCACTGCCCCCGGGGAGATCCGCCACACCGCGATCCAGCCACAGATCATGTTCGGGGAGCTCGATGGCACTCGCAGCGAACGGGCGGAGTCGTTCCGGCGGGCGTTCGCACGAGCGACCGGGGTAACGATCGAAATCCCGGCCGACATCCGCGCCGCGATGTGGAGCAAGTTCCTGTTCATCGCGCCGGTGAGCGGCCTGGGCGCGCTCACCCGGGTGCCGATCGATGTGCTGAGGAGTATCAGCGAGACCCGGCAGCTGCTGGTCGAAGCCTTGGGTGAGATCGCGGCCCTGGCCGCCGCGATGGGCATCGTGCTCCCGCGCGATGCGGTGGAACAGACCCTGGCGTTTACCGACGCCATCCCCGCCGGCGGGACAGCCTCGATGCAGCGTGACATGATGGAGGGGCGGCCCTCCGAGCTGGAGGCCCAGGTCGGGGCGGTGGTCCGGCTCGGCGCCCGCGCCGGGGTCGCCGTGCCCGTGCACCGGTTCATGTACGCGACTCTGCTGCCGCTGGAGCGGCGCGCGCGGGGGGAGACGGGCGTCGCACCGTAGGGAACCGCTGCGCATGAGTTATCAGGGGGTGAGGCCGC
>JBGQJV010000298.1:0-5003 GCA_041499215.1 Gemmatimonadota bacterium
CACCCCAGGCGCGGGTGGCGCACCCGGTCGCTATCGATCCACCTTCGGAGGCAGCAATGCAGAACACCACGCACATGAATGGATACGGCTTCATGGGTGGGTACGGCGTCTGGTCGATTCTGGGAGTCCTGCTGGCGATTTGCCTGGTCGTTGCCATCGTCAGGATGGTGCAGAAGAAGTAGTAGTCCTCCGCCGGGCGGGCGGACGACTCGCGCCGACTGCTCCTGCGATGGTCTGGCCCGCTGCGGGCCCATCACAGGGCGCTCCCTTCGTGTCCGTGCCGGCCCGTTCCATCACGACGTGTTCAAGCACCTCGGTCGGCGCACCGACCCGACCCACGCCTCGAAGACATCGAGAGACACCGCCAGCAGCTGTGCGACCGGTGGAAGGCGGATCACCATCGGGTGCCGGCTGTGCCGTGGAAGGAGGTCCATGAAACGCCCCCGACGGTGTCGGCCGGATCAATGGTGGGCGGAGTCGTGCGGCATCGGCATCCCCGGCATCCTGGCCATCATGTCGCGCATCATCCCCATCATCGCGGTGTCGCCGATCATCTGCCGGATGACCGGATCCGCCATCATGCGGCTCTCGCTGTTCAGATTGTAGAGTTCGAAGACCCAGAGGCCGGCCAGGCCCCAATCGGTGTTTCCATTCCCCTGAGCCCCGGCCACCGGCAGCTTGATTCCGAGCTGCCCGTTCCGTATCACGCCATACTCGATCTCGGGGGTGAAGCCGTGGAGGCTGGGGCCGTCGCGCTCCCGCTCGTAGGCGTATGGCAGCAGCAGCTCAAAGGCGTGGCGTTCGACCGGATAGGCATCCTCGGTTAGCACGGGGCGGTCGTCGTCCATGTTCCGGTAATCGATCTGCCCTGTGAGGGCAGCGGGCGGCGATCGGAGAAGTCCCGCCGCGATGGCTGCGAGCTGGACGAGCCTGGTGAGCATTGGCAAGAGATACCTAGTAGGCACTCGTCGAACCTATGCCGGTGAGGTTACCTCCGTCTCAAGGGATGATTAGGGTTCCTTGAGAATTGGCCGGACCTAGCCAAGGGGTAGTAGTCTGTTTCGGTAAACGGGATGGAGGATCGATGCGAGTATTGGTGGTCGAAGACGAAACCAAGGTCGCCCGCTTCCTCAAGCAGGCCCTCGAGGAAGAAGGCCACGCCGTGGATGTCGCTGGCGACGGTGTCGAGGCGGGCAACCTGGCGCACCTCAACCCCTACGACCTTATCCTCCTCGATGTCCAGCTCCCACGGATGGACGGCCTGCAGCTCGCCGCCGAGCTCCGGCGCAACGGGCTCCAGTGCCCGATCCTGATGCTCACGTCGCGGGACTCCACTCAAGACGTGGTCCGCGGACTCAACGCCGGTGCGGATGATTACCTGACTAAGCCGTTCGCCCTGGAGGAGCTGCTCGCCCGGGTGAATGCGATCACCCGCCGCCAGCTGGGCCCGGCGACGGGCATCCTGCGCTATCAGGATCTCGAGATGGATCGTCTCCGGCGGGTCGTCAAGCGGGGCGGGCACCCGCTGGACCTCTCGCCGCGCGAGTTCCGCCTGCTGGAGTTCTTCCTGCTGAACCCCGAACGGGTCGTGAGCCGCGCTACGCTGCTCGAGAAGGTGTGGGACATGTCGTTCGATCCGGAAACCAACGTAGTGGATGCCCACATCTCGAACCTTCGCAGGAAGCTCGAGGAGGGACTTCGGCCGCGCCTGATCCACACCGTGCGCGGGGCCGGCTATGCCCTCCGCGTGGCCGGCGCCGAGACATGATGCGTTCACTTCGTCTCGCGCTGGCCCTCCGGACCGCCGGGGCGATGCTTGCGCTGACGCTATTGATCGGTGTCGTGAGCGCGTTCGCGCTGCGTGCGCTGCTCTACAGGCAGCTCGACGGTACGCTGGTGCACCTCGCCGAGGTGGAGGCCCAGGCCGGCGCCGCGCACACCGGCTCCGAGTTCGAGTTTCATGAAGGAGTCCTCCTCGCCGCCAGTCCCGGGCCGAGCGCGGAGCTCACCCGCTACGCTCAGCTCTGGAGCAGCAACGGGGCGCCACTCATCCGGAGCCGCAACTTGCCGGCCGACCTCACGCTGCCGGCGAACGCGGTCGCCGCAGCCCGCGAAGGCCGGATCATCTGGGACACCCATCTCTGGCGCGGCGAGCGGCTCCGCTGTGTGGTCTATCCGCTGCGGCTGGTGGGCCCTGCCCACGGGATGCACATGCTCCAGGTGGCGGCGCCGCTCGCTCCCCTGGAGCGGACGCTTCGCGACTTCCTGCTGCTGGGTCTGCTGCTTACGCTGCTGGCCGTCGGTGCCACGTTCCTGATCGGGTGGCGCCTCGCCGGGACCGCGCTGCAACCGACCGCCGAGATCACCGCCCAGGCTGAGGCGATCCGGGAGGGGACCTCCGCGCCGACAATCACCGCGCACGCCGATGTCGACGAGTTCGCCCGGCTGGTGCGGGTGCTGAACGCCATGCTCGCCCGGCTGGACCGGGCGTCGGCGATCCAGCGCCGGTTCACGGCCGACGCGAGCCACGAGCTGCGCGGGCCATTGACAGCGCTTCGGGGTGAACTCGACCTGGCGCTCAAGCGCGAGCGATCCCCCGCGGAGTACCGGGATACGCTGGAGCGGTGCCGGGAGGAGGTCATCCGGCTCACCCGGATTGCGACCGATCTGCTCACCCTGGCCCGCAACGAGGCGGGACTCAGCCCGCTGGATCAGGCGGACGTCGACCTGCGTCAGGTGGTGGAACGCGTGATCGGCCGATTCCAAGCCGCCGCCGCGCAGTCCCGCCTCCGCATTTCCGTTCACGGCCCGGCGGCAGTTGTCCGAGGCGATCCCGGCATGCTGGAGCGCGTCGTCGGCAACCTGGTGGACAATGCCGTCAAGCACTCCCCCGCCGGGGGGGCCATCACGATTGACATCCAGACGGGAGAGATGGCGGAAGTGATTGTGCACGATCAAGGCCCCGGCGTGCCCCAGGAGGAGCAGACCCAGCTGTTCAGCCGGTTCTTTCGCGGCGGGGCACAGCCGCGCGGCGCGGCAAGCACGGGCCTGGGCCTCGCCATCGCAAAGGCGGCCGCCGAAGCCCACGGCGGCCGCCTCGAATTCGTCCGGAATGACCCCGGCGCGGTGTTTCGGCTGGTCCTCCCCCTCGGCGTCACGCCGTCGTGAAGGTGAACAGCATCCCGTAGTGGCTTCCCTGCCTCCAGCCGGGGCCCATCATACCTACGGGCTCCCCGGCGTGGGTCCCGCCCATCATCCCGCTTGTCGCCCACTGCCCGCCCATGGTGGTCCAATCATCCATGTTCATCATATCGTCTTGGGCATCAGTCATCCCCGCGCCGATGTGGATGGTGTACTGGGTGTTGCTCGCGAGCGGATTTGTAGGCGTGCAGGTGAGCATGGTCCGGTCCGGATTCCACGCGCAGCTCATCGGGACCGTGGCGCCGGCGATCCCGCCCTGGTGCAAGTCCATGTACTGCTCCATCCCGCCCATCATCGGCTGTCCGAAAGTGAGGGTGATGGTTGTCGACGGAGCCACGGCGGCGGCGGCGGGAACCGGACTGACCGCGGTGAGCGTGGCAGTACCCGGGCCGGTGGAATCGCTGCAGGCGCCAAGCGCCACAGCGACGATGCCGGTAAGACCGCCGAAGGCTGGGAAGCGGAACATGGGTTGCTCCAGTGCGTCGGTGACGCGAGAGCGGATGAGGTGGCGATCGGCCCGCTCGGGGCCGATCTCGGTATGAGCCACCCGCCGGGACCGCGCTTCCGCAGTCCCGGCGGGTTAAAAGTCACGGCTTGCCGTGTGGAACGGTCAGCTTGCGCGGCGCGCGCTGAGCGGGCGCCGGGGCCGGGAACAGCGCCTCGAGCCGGGCCTGCTGATCGGGCGTGAGCACCGCCAGCGCTTTCTCATAGGCCTGCTGCCGGCTCACCATCGGGACATGCTGAGTGACATGCGGCTTGCCACCCTGGTGGGTGAAGCGGTGTTTCTCGGTGCGGATGGCGACGCTCAGGTCGTCCAGCCGGGCGAACTGCTCATCGGTCAGGCTCAGGACCTGGCGCTGCGCCATGATCTGCTCCACCACCTGGTAGGGCTTGAAGCTCCGGAACGTCTGGGGTACGGGGCCATCCGCGTAGGCCGCGACGGCGGTGGTGACCAGCAAGACGGCCGTGAGACCAAGTACGGTACGGGCAGACATGGGATCCCTCCTTGGACTGGATCAGCGGCTCAGCTGTTCGCGGGTTCGTTGACTCGTCGGGCCAACCCTCGCGATCAATATTCGTCCGAGGTACTGAGAGGGTCCTGAGGCACACCTTAGCAAGCGTTGAACATCAGCCCCACCGCGCCCTGCTCCCGGCGAGTCCTATAACCGGGCGTGAGGGACAGGTTATGCCTTCTTGAGAATCCGATAATTCGCCTCCGGCCGGCCCCATAACCTGCCGCGGGCTGCTCGTTTTCTGGGGGAGCAATTGCCAGTGCGCGGGAACCTGAGTCCAAGGGCCCTTCACCTGGCCTTCAGGTTGCGATAACCTGGCCCGTGTAGGTTCCGATCAGGTGTCCCCGGCCATTCGTGGCCTGTACCCCACCAGCGACTACCGCACGCCACGAGCTCGCTGGCGGATTACACCCAAACTGACGAGATCCGCGTGCGATCTGAGGGCGCAGGAATGGCCGAGTCTTAGCGTGGCACTGTGACCATGGACTGCACGAGTCCACCTTGGGCGCCGGGTCGCTACGTACCGGCCCTCGGCTTCCACTGGCTCACCCCGCTATATGATGGATTGCTGCGGCTCGGCTGCCGGGAACGCACGTTCAAGGGCCGGCTGTTCGATCAGGCGGCGATCCAGCCAGGTGAGTCTGTTCTCGATCTGGGCTGCGGGACAGGAACCCTGGCCATCCAATTGCAGCAGCGAGTGCCGACGGCGAAGGTCGCCGGTTTGGACGGTGATCCCGATATGCTGAGCCGTGCCCGGTCAAAGGCGCTCCGTGTGGGGCTCCCGGTTCG
>JBGQJV010000299.1:0-5003 GCA_041499215.1 Gemmatimonadota bacterium
ACCTGAAGGAACAGGCGGAGCCGCGCCTCGGCGGAGAGCTTGCGTTCATCGCACCAGGCGTCGAGCGGCCGGCCTTCCACCAGTTCGAGCACCAGGTAGGGCTGGCCCGCCTGGGTCACTCCCGCGTCGAGCAACCGTGCGATGTTGGGATGGGTGAGCCGGGCGAGCACACTTCCCTCACGGCGGAAGCGGGCCTCGCCCACCGGGCCCGCCACCGCAAGACTCAGGAACTTGATGGCGACGGCCCCCTCGAATCGTCCATCGGCCCGCCCGGCAAGCCACACCGCACCCATCCCCCCCTGACCGAGCTGGCGCTCGAGCCGGTAGGCACCGATCATGTGCCCCGCGAAGGAGGTCCCGCCCTCCGGGAGGTCCGGCGCCTGGCCCGAGATCAGGAAGCCCTCGCGATCCACCTCGGGCTCCCGGTTCAGCAGGTCCTCGACTTCCGCGGCGAGAGTGGGGTTGCTCTTCCGTTGCTGGGCCAGCCAGGCGGGACGGGCCTCAGTACCGAGGTCGAGCGCCTCATCGAGCAACAGGCGAAGCGCCTTCAGGTTGTCTTTGCTGAGCCTGGTCATGGGCGGATTCCTGGCAGCTGTGCGTTCATAGGATGGGCTCCCAGAGAAATCGGATTGGCGGGGGAAAAGCTGACATGACCCGGCGGCCCCGCCTGCCGGGATCCCTTTGACCCGGAGGGATCACCCGCTGGTCCGGCTCGGAATTCGAGGGATTCCTCCCCCCTCGCGCTGCTCGGGGTCGGAATGACAGAGGAACACTCCCCCCCCGCGCGCAGCCCTCACTCCACCACGTACGCCTCCATGGCGAAGTACTCGGCCAGCCCCAGCCGGTTGAGCTCGTCGGCGGTCCCCTTGTTCCGCGCCTCGACCCGCTGCCAGAACTCCCGCTCGTCCTGGCCGGGGAATGGCGCCGTGTCCTTCTGCGACTGGTGCTTGAAGATCGCCTGGATCTTGAGCCGGAGCTCCTCCTGCGACAGCGGCACCAGCCAAGTCGCCTCGGTCACCGACCATTCCTGCCAGGCACCGCGGTAGAGCCAGACCTCGGGCCGCGCCAGCTCAGGTCCCGCCGCCGCCCGCTCTGCCAGCGCCGCCTCGATGACTTCCTTGCACAGGCGGTGGGTCCCGTGCGGATCGGACAGGTCTCCCGCGACCAGCACCAGATCGGGCTGCAGCTCGTCGAGCAGCGCCCTGACGATCGCCACGTCGGCCGGGCCGACGGGATCCTTGCGCACCCGCCCGGTCTGATAGAAAGGAAGGTTGAGGAACCGCGCGGACCCGGCCGGGATTCCAAGCACACCCAGCCCGCTGACCGCCTCGGACTCGCGGATGAGGCGCTTGAGATCGAGCACCGGCGGGATATCCACCTCGCCCGGCGTCTTCCTGGCCAGATGTTCTTCCACCCGCATCGCGATCTCCCGCACCTCCGGCTCGGCCATGCGCCACTCGCGAGAGAGTCGGCCCAGGAAATCGAGGTGGCGCCGCACATCGTGATCGAACACCGCGATGTTGCCGCTGGTCATGTACGCCACCCAGATATCGTTCCGGTTCTGCGCCAGCTTGCGGAGCAGTCCGCCGACCGAGATCACGTCGTCGTCGGGATGAGGCGAGAAACAGATGACCCTCCGCCCCGTGGGCAGCTTGGAGCGCCCGCGGATCTTGCTGCCGAGGGCGTTGAACACCGTTCCATTCACGGCGCCCGCTGAATCGTGCCGCGCCACCAGGGAGGACAGCTTGTGCTCGGCATAATCGCGCTGGGTGAGCTTGAGGATCGCCTTCCCCGTCTGGCGCGAAAGCCAGGTCACCGCCCGCACGGTCAGCTCAGGGGTCCATTGCACCTCGTCCAGCAGCCAGGGGGTGGCGACTGGAGCGAGCAGCGCGGCCGCCGCGCGATCGATATAGCAGGTAGTGTTCGGGTGGCGCTGCAGGAACGTCGCCGCGACCTCCAGATCGATCTCCCCCTCCACTGCCTTGCGGATGATCTCGGCCTTGTGTTCCCCGGTGGCGAGGATGAGAATCTCGCGCGCCTCGAGGATCGTCCCCACCCCCATGGTGATGGCCTCGCGAGGAACGTTCTCCTCTCCGAAAAAGTCGGCCGCGGCGTCCTTGCGGGTGATCGGGTCGAGCGACACCAACCGCGTGCGGCTGTCGCCGCCTGAACCTGGCTCGTTGAACCCGATATGGCCGGTCTTGCCGATGCCGAGGAGCTGGAGATCGATGCCTCCCGCGGCGCGGATCGCCTCCTCGTAGCGGGCCGCCATCTGCGGCACCGCTTCGCGCGGGATGTCGCCCCGGGGGATGTGGACGTTCTCCGGGTTGATATCGACGGCGTCGAACAGATTCTCCCACATGAAGCGATGGTAGGAATGGAGACTGTCCGGCGCCATCGGGTAGTACTCGTCCAGGTTGAAGGTCATCACCCGGGCAAAGCTGAGGCCCTCCTCCCGGTGCAGCCGGATCAGCTCGCGGTACACCCCGATCGGCGTGGAACCGGTAGCCAGTCCGAGCACCGCGCCCCTGCCTTCCCGGGCGCGCGCGCTGATCAGGTCCGCGATCCGGTGGGCGACCTGCCGCGCGAGCTCGGAGTGATCTTCGACGATGATGGTGCGAAGGCGGGGATTCAGCGGCTACACTCCCTGAGGAACGCCGATCTCGAGCGGCAGGCCGGCCGTGCGCCACGCGTCCGTGCCGCCAATACCGTTGGCGACCTGAAGAAACCCGGCACGCGCGAGGATACTCACGGCAATACTGCTCCGGTACCCGCTGGCGCACACTACCACCCACGCGGCCCCACGATCCAGCTCCTGCAGCCGATCCGGCAGTTGGGCCAGCGGGATGAGGGTAGCGTCCTTGAGGTGGAAGTCATTCCACTCGCGGCTCCGGCGCACATCGATGACGCTCCGCCCGCCGTCCAGCCAGGACTGGACCGGCAGCCGTGCCAGCGACGCAACGGGAAGGCCTTCAGCCCGCCAGCGTTCCATGTTCCCCTCGAGCACACCGGCGACGTTTTCGTAACCCACCCGTGCAAGGCGCATCACGGCTTCCTCGACGCGGTTGGCTTCCGCGATCAGCAGCAGCCGCTCCTCGGGCGGGACGAGGGTTCCCACCCATGAGGCATATTGTCCATCGAGGGCCACGTTGAGCGCGCCGGCGGGATGGGAGGCCGCGAAGGCCTCGCCGGACCGAGTGTCCAGGATGAGTGCCCCCTGCCGGGCCACGGCGGCGAATTCTCCCGGTGGGAGCAGCGGCGGCATGGGGCGTTCGGTGTGGATCGGTGGGCCCGCCTTGTTGAGGTCGCGCGAGTGGAGGTAGTAGCGCGGGGTTTCGGGCACGTCCCGCGTGACCTCCGTGATGAAGCTCGCGCGGCTCATGGGTTTGAGCGCCGGATTCATGGCGCGCTCGCGGCCGATGGTGCTCCAGGTGTCCTTGCCGAGGTTCCGTCCGCAGAGCGAACCGGCTCCGTGCGCCGGGTACACCCGGGTTTCATCGGGGAGCCCCAGCAGCTTCTGGTGCAGGCTGTCGTACATGAGACCGGCCAGCTCCATGACCGGGAGCCGCGAGGAGAGGATGTCCACCCGGCCCACATCGCCCACAAAGAGGGTGTCCCCGGTCAGGACCCCCCAGGGCCGCTCGTCGCCGGCCCGATCATGGATCAGAAAGGAGAGACTCTCCGGAGTGTGGCCTGGCGTTTCCAGGACCTTCAGGGTCAGGCCGCCGGCCCGGATCACGTCCCCGTCCGTCAGGGCGACGTGGGGATAGGCCGCCTCGGCGCGGGCGCCGATGCCGATCTTCGCACCGGTGCGGGCGGCCAGCTCGCGGTGGCCCGAGACGAAGTCCGCGTGGAGATGGGTCTCGAGCACCCAGGTGATGGTGAGCCCATGGGCCTCCGCCTCATCGAGGTACATCTGGATGTCACGGGCGGGATCGACCACGACCGCCTCGCCGCCATCGCCGACCAGGTACGAGGCGTGCGCGAGGCAGCCGATGTAGAACTGGCGGAAGTGCATGAGGGAACTCCCTCAGCCGGACAGAGTCGCGGCAGTCAGCGGAGGTAAACGCTGCGAAGATATACCCGCGATGTGGCGGGGGCCAGCGAGCGAGGACTGGCTCGGATCATGGCGTTGGTCCACTCCTCCTGTCACATTGCGGTCACATGAGAACGCGGCCCGTTCCGAGAGGGAAGTCGGAGTCCCATCCCTGCGGACCCGGGGCGCGGGAATCGATGCGGCTCGATTTCCGATACGAGGACCTGGCGGATGACGTTCGGTTCAACCGGGTACTCTGGCTCGCCATCAAGGAGGACAGCATCCCCTGTCCCGGCGGACATTCCCGGACGGCGCTCGAATGGCTGCGCGAAGAGTGAGCTTGCGGCGCAGGGACTTCCTGCGACATGCCGCGCTCGCCGCGGCTGCGCTCGGTCTGCCGCAACCACTCCTGGCCCTGGGCCGGAGCGACCCGGACCGGGATCGCCTCGCTGACTGGACGGCCAGGCTTCGAGCCGAGGGTCTGTCGGCGGCCGATGTCCCGCTCGGTCGGAGCGCCGCGCGGGTCGGCGAGCTTGCCGCCGGCACGTCGTATGAGCCGGGCACCCTCGAGGCATATCTCCGCTCCGGCACCAGCCCGTCTGGCATGGAGCCGCTGACGCTTTCCCTCACTCGCTTCGACTGTGTCACGCTGGTGGAGGCCTGCCTGGCGGTGGGACGAGTCGCGGGCCGGGCCGAGGCGCCCTCGTGGGAGCGATTCGGTGAGGAGGTGGAACGGATGCGCTATCGCGGCGGGCAGCGGCGCGGATACGCCTCCCGGCTGCACTATTTCAGCGAGTGGATCGCGGATGGGGAGTCGCGCGGCCTGGTCCGCGATCTCGGCACCGAGCTGGGCGCCGTGGATGACGTGCGCCCGCTCCGGTTCATGACCGGGCACCGGAGCAGCTACCCTGCCCTGGCCGACGACACGGTGTTCCGGCGAATCACGACGATGGAACGCCAGCTCGAC
>JBGQJV010000300.1:0-4989 GCA_041499215.1 Gemmatimonadota bacterium
GCCCGGGCCCGACGCGCCGGTCCCCGCTTGCAGGCTCCGTGCCTGCGAACACTTGCCAAGGTAGGAGAGAATGAACGATCCCGAGGGTGAGGCGCCGGCAAGCCGGGAGCCTGCTGCATGGTGGGCACCGCTTCGCCGGATGGCCGGGCGCGCCTACCGGGAACTCAGGCGGCTGGTAGAGCGCGGTCTGCACCCGCTCCGGCGACGCATCGCACGCGGTCGGCTGGTCCGACTGGGGCCACCCCGGGAGGTGATGGTGGTCTGCTTCGGGAACATCTGCCGGAGTCCGTACGCCGCCGCGGTGCTCGAGCGAATGCTCCAGACCGAGAGCAGGACAGTAACCGTGACTCAAGCGGGGTTCATCGGACCGGACCGGCGATCCCCCGACACGGCGCAAGCCGCGGCGCGGGCCCGGGGAGTGAATCTCGGTGGGCACCGGTCCCGGCTGCTCACTACCGAGGGCGCCCAGGCGGCGACGCTGGTGGTCGTCATGGAGGCGAGGCAGACCAGCAGGGTCGCGGAGGAGTTTGGCGTCTCCCTCTCCCGTATCCTCATGCTCGGCGACCTCGATCCCGGGCCGATCACCGGCAGGGATATCCGTGACCCATATGGCATGAGCGAGGAGATCTTCGCGACGACCTACTCCAGGATCGATCGCTGTGTCGCCGCGCTGGTCGGGGCCCTGCCCCGACCGAATTCGGCGGCGGCGGAGGGGACCTACTCGACCTGATCGGCGCCCCGGACCTTGTGCTTCAGTCGCTCCAGGCCGCTCACGCATTGCACCAGCCGCGGGAGATACTGCGGGGTGGCAAAACGGGGAAGCCGGAATCGCGCCTCGGGATGCCGGGTGAGCAACACGGGATCGGCGTAGCCGGGCCTGCAGGTCAAGGCACCCAGGAAACCCAGCCGCTCGAGCACCGCAATCTCGCGCCCGCCGAAGTCCGCCACGAGACCATTGGGAAAGCAGAACACCGGCAGCGGATGCGCGACCTGCTGCTTGAGGCGGCTCCAGGACTCGGTGATCTCCCATTCCGAGCGCTGGTCGTCCACCCGGGAGAGAATCGGGTGGGTCACGGTCTGCGGTCCGAATCGCACACCCTTCTGCTCGGCCAGGCGAACCTGGTCCCAGGTCATGGGCCGATAGCATGCGGGCGGCGCGGCGGGGAGTGAGGTCCCCGTCGCAGCTTGGAGTGCCTGGATCGCCTGGACCCTCAGCGGATCGCGCACCCACTTACAACGCTCGGTGAAGTCAGCCACGGCGCTGGCCCGCGCCGCGGGACTGGCAATGTCGTAACGGAGCTCGGTTTCGGCGAGGGGCACTACCAGGGTCGGCCCCTTCGCCTGGCGGCAGAGGTATTCCACCTGATCCCACCAGTGCCAGACCTTCTCGTCAAGGAAGCCGGTAGTGAGGAACACGCTCGCCGGTGCGTCGAATTCGGCGAGCAGCGGCGCGGCGACCTCGAACTGATCGGCGTACCCGTCGTCCAGGGTAAACGCTACGGCGCGGCGCAGCGCCGGCCCATCGCCCAACAACCGACGGAGCAGCGATGCCATGTCGAGCATCTCGTAGTCATGGCGGCGCAACCAGGCCAGAATCCTGCGGAAATCATCCGGAGGGAAGCCGTCGACCTCAGGGAAACGGTTGGCGAACCGGTGCAGCATGAGAATGGTGGCCCGGCCGCCGTTCAGCCAGGCGCCGAACGCCGCGACGGGCGGGAGGGTCATCACCCGGAGAACGATTCGTTTCAGCCGCTCAGACATGACCAGGCGCTTTTCTGTTGTTCAATCCCGTACCCATGAATCCCATTCCATGACCGTAGTACCACTCGATTGCACGACGCCGTAATCGGGCGACCTCGAACCCGCTGCGGCAGTCTATGCAGCGGCTCTTGCGTCAGCTGGTGCGGGCCCCGGCCTGCTTCAACCACCGTTCCAGCCGAACCAGGTCGGCTTCGATCAACTGCCCGTGCGTCGGCAGAGTCAGGAGCCGATCGGCGAGCACCCGCGCCCCCGTAAGACTGGTCTCGGGGTTCCGGATCCTCCGCCCGAATCCGGGGAGATCCAGCAACAGACGCGGATAGCCTGGCCAGATGCCAAGCCGCCGCGCCATCGCCTGATCGGCCGCCCGCCGCGCCGACTCGACGGCCACCAGCGGCAGCCGCAGCCATCCGGGACTGCCGCCGCTCCAGCCTGAGGGCACCGTGCCCGCCCCCGACTGCGCCACCGCCCTGTTCAGGCGCTCGGCGTTCTGGCGCCGGCGCTCGACCTCGGGCGCCTGCAGCTGCCAGGTGCGCCGCAAGACTGCTGCCGCCACGACGGGGAACCGAGCAGCCGGCCCCGGAGCATGGTAGAGCGTTTGGCCGAGCTTGAGGAATGGCAGGGCCGCCGGCAAAGCATAGCTGCCGGGACGACCGAGAAGCCACTGCACCGCCAGCTTCAGCAGGGGTCCAGCGCCTCTCCCGGATGCATGGAGGCTGCTTTCCTCCGGCAGCTGCAGACCGCCGGGAGCCGACCTGTTGAGCAGCAGGCCCCCGCCTCCCCCGCCGGTGACTCCCTTGCCCCGGCCAAAACTCAGGACCCCGAGCGGTGCCAGCGATCCGGCCGGACGACCCGTCAGGCTCGCACCGATGGCCTGTGCGGCATCCTCGATTACCAGCGCACCGGCCGCGGCCGCGCGACGCTCGATCTCCGGCAGGTCCGCGGGTACCCCATAAGGATGAACCACCACGACCGCCGCGGCGCCCGCCGCGAGCGCGCGGTCGAGGGACGCCCAGTCGGGGCCGAGCGTAGCCGGATCGAGGTCATACAGCAGCACGCCCACCTCCGCAAGATCGGCGGCGGTGGCGAGATCGTAGCAACTCCACCCCGGCAGGGCGACGATCGCCGGCCCTGGGCGAAGCGCCGTGACGAGGCGCAAGGCCAGCGCCAGCGCGGTGGTTCCGCTGTCCACCAGGAGCAGTGCCCGGGCTCCGTAGTGACCCTGCAAGTCGGCGATCAGCCCAGGTGCCTGGCTCCGGCCGGTCAGCACGCTTTGCGCTCCCGCGAGCAGCGCGCCCAGCGTAACCGGTGAGTAGACCGGCGGCAGATACCGCGGTATCACGGAATGCCGCGGACGATCCAGGGCCCGAGCGCGGTCGCCAGCGGCACCGGCAGGTGGCGCCACAGGCGCGGCCCCCACGCGTAGCGGGAATCATCCGGCGAGGGAGTCGCCGCCTGGGCCCCGTCGCTGGTGTGCTGATACCACCAGAGCGGCTCGTCCCTCGAGCCCCACTGCCGCTTGAAACGATGGGTGCCCGCGCCCGGAGTGCATCGCCCGAAATTGAACAGCTCGAGACCTTCCTGCGCACAGCGCTCCATGAAGGCCCAGTAGAGCAGCATGTTGGGAGCGATCCGCTGATGGGCGACGAGCGACGACGCCCAGGTCATCTCGAACTCATTGCCCCAGCGGAATCCGATGCCGCCCGCGACCGGGGTGCCTTGATACCAGGCGGCCCCGGCCCACATCGAGTCGCCGAAGGCGGCGCGCATGGCCTGGAAGAACGCCAGCGACTGGGTGGGTGTCCCCAGGTCCCGCATATGGTGCCGGAACACCTGGTAGAACGGCTCCACCTGATCGGGGCCGAAGCGCACCTCCAGCCCTTCCTTCTGCGGCCGCTTGATCTGGCTGCGGACTTTCGAGCCAATCGCCTGCCAGAGGCGCTCCGGTGCCCCCGGTGGGAGATCGAGCACCACAGTGACTTTGCGGTGGGATACCGGCAGCTCCACCGGGAGCGAAACGCGCGAGCGTAACTCCATCAGCCCGCTCTGCCGCGAGCGGGCCAGCTCCACCGCGGCCTGGGCGAGGGCCTTCACGGCGGCGTCCGACCCGAGGGGACCACCGTAGCTCACGAACGGCATGGACACCAGGTAGCGGCCGAACAGCATGGACCGCACCTCGACCAGAGGCAGCACGCCGTGGAGGGCGCCGCCCGAGTCGGTGGCGGCGAGGTACTCGCACCGGTGGCCGAACACCCGCTCGATCACGCCCTTCCAGGCGTATCGGTGGAAGATGGTCCAGCCCGGGTGCCGTACCAGGAATGCGTCCCAGGTATCAGGCGATCCGCTGAAGGGAGCGATGGCGAGGCTGGTCACGTTGTCGGTCTGAATCGACTCAGGTGGTTCACGCATCAGTCGCGAGGAGTCGGCGGAAGTACCGGACATAGGCCCCCAACTGGCCAAGATGGCGCCGGAACTTCCGGGGAGTGCCGTCCTGTGCCAGCGATGGAATATCGGGGTGCCTGAATCGCTGGTTACGCTGCCAGGGCAGGACGGCCCCGTGGCCCGACCACTTTGGCCGGATGGCGATTCGCCACAGTGCCCAGTCCAGCCGGGTCGACGGGCAGGGCAAATCCACCGGGTACCACAGGTGGGTGAAATGCCGGTCCAGCACGGGCAGCACGGGATCCGGAAGCGGAGGGCGCAGACTCTGGAGCAGAGTCTCCGGGACCGTCATACCGGCCCAGCGACGGGCCAGACGGAGGGCCCAGTAGCAGCAGCTGGCGCCGCGGGAGCGCTGGGCCTCCCGGCCCACGTCACCCCAGTCGATGGCTCCCGACTCCGCCAGGGTGCGCAGATCCCGAAAGGTCCGCCAGGTAGCCGATCTCATCGTGTGCGACCAGGCGAAGTGAAGCGCGAGGTGCAGCACCATGTCGGTAGTGCCGGGCACCCGCACCCGCGGCGCTCCCTCAAGCGGCACACTCCGCTCCCACACCTCGCCGACATCGAAGGCAAACGGGTGCCCACGGAAGAACAGCCCGTTGTGGAGCTCGAGGCTGAAATCGGCGCCGCCCTTGTCGAAAAACGGCGGCAGGTGGTAATGGTCCTGGTAGAAATCCCGCTCGCCCTCAAGGGGGCCGGCTTCCCACCCCGCCCCCAGTGCCACTTCCCTTGCCCTGGCCAGCTGGTCCGCGGGGATGAGCAAGTCCAGATCCAGCATCGGGCGGCGCGGCA
>JBGQJV010000301.1:0-4960 GCA_041499215.1 Gemmatimonadota bacterium
GGGACGCCCCCGATCCATCGACTATCGCACCATCACCCCGGGCTACTTCGGCGTGCTCGGCGTCTCCGTTCTCGAAGGCCGCGACCTGGCGGCCAGCGACGGCGAGACGGCGGAGCGGGTTGCGGTGGTGAACCAGACCTTTGCCCGGCGGTTCCTGAGCGATCGGGGTGCACTGGGTCGCGATCTCGACGTGGGGGGTGACGGCGGGGTCACCTACCGCGTGGTCGGCGTGGTGGCCGATGTGCGCAGCTATATCGGCTTCCCGGCCCCGCCCACCGTGTTCGTCACATCGGCCCAGACGCCTCCCGATGTGACCCGGGTGTTCAGCAGCTGGTTCCCCATCCATGTGCTGCTCCGCACCTCGGGTGACCCCGCGGCCCTCGGGCCAGCGCTCGCCCGTGCGATTCACGAGACCGACGCACTGGTCCCGATTGGACAGGTGCGCCCGATGACCGAGATCCTGGCCACCTCGGTGGCCTTCCAGCGGTTCCTGCTGTTCCTCCTGGGCGGCTTTGCGGCGCTTGCGGTGCTGCTCGCCACGGTCGGTATCTACGGTCTCATGTCGCACCGGGTGGTGCAGCGCCGGCACGAGTTCGGGATCCGGATGAGTCTGGGAGCGGTTCCCCGCGACGTGCTGGAGCTGGTGCTGGGACGCGGCCTCCGGCTCACGGCGGTCGGCGTCGGACTCGGGCTGGTCGGCGCCGCGGGGCTCACCAGGCTGCTGGCAAATCAGCTCTACGGTGTCGCGCCGCTGGACCTGACCACCTTCATCTCGGTGGCGCTCGGCGTGGCGCTGGTGTCGCTCGGGGCGTGCTACCTCCCGGCGCGCCGGGCCACCCAGGTCGACCCGATGATCGCGCTGCGAGCGGACTGAATCGAAGCCAGTCCAACTTGGCACTCGGAACTCGGAGCTCGGAACATGTCAGTCCTGCTGCAGGACCTTCGCTTTGCACTAAGGAGTCTCCGGCGCACGCCGGGCTTCGCGCTCGCCGCGATCCTCACTCTCGCCCTGGGCATCGGAGCGACCAGCGCGGTCTACAGCGTCGGCAACGGCGTCCTGTGGCGGCCGCTGCCGGTGCCGGACGCGGACCGGCTGGCGGTGCTCTACGCCCACCGCGAGGACGGCACCGGTTACCAGGATCTCACCTGGCCGGACTACCGCGACCTGCGTGCCGAGAGCGGCTCCCTCTTCCAGGGTCTCATCGCCTACTCGCCCCGGCCCGTCAGCCTCGGGTTGCCTGGCCAGGCCGAGCGGGTCTGGGCCGAGCTGGTGAGCGCGAACTACTTCGATGTCCTCGGCCGGCCGCCGGCACTCGGCCGCGGCTTTCTCCAGTCGGAGGACAGCGCGGGAGGTACTCCGGCCGCCATCCTGAGCGACGTGCTCTGGCGCTCGCGCTTCCAGGCCGATCCGGGTGTTCTGGGGCGCACCCTTCGCATCAACGGCCGCGAGTTCACCGTCGTGGGTGTGGCGGCGCGCAGGTTCCAGACGCCGTTCTACGTGGGCTTCCAGCCCGGCCTCTGGCTCCCCGCCGGCTCGGCGTGGGGTCCGCTGAACCCCGGTCCGAGCGGCCTGGATGTCAGAGGCAACGCCTCCTTCCGAATGCTGGGCCGGCTCAGGCCGGGAGTGGAGTTGAGTGCGGCGGCGGTGGCCGTCGACGGCATGGTGCGACGCCTGGCGGAGACCTACCCGGCCACCAACCGGGGCACCACCGGGGCGCTGTTCAGCGAAGCGGAGGCGCGACCGGAGCCGGCCATGGCGGATGGCATGCGGCTCGGGTTCCGGCTGTTCCTGGTGATTGGCCTGGTGGTGCTGCTGGTGGCGTGCGCCAACGTGGCCTCACTGCTGCTGGCCCGAGCGCTCGCCCGGCGGCGGGAGATCGCGGTGCGTCTGGCCCTCGGCGCCAGCCGGGCGCGGCTGGTCGCACAGCTCCTGGCTGAGAGCCTGGTGCTCGCGCTGGCCGGTGGGGGACTGGGGTTGCTGGTGGCTTCGGGGCTGAGCGGGGCGGTGGAGAGCCTGCTCCGCTTCTCGACCGACATCCCCTTTGTGCTCGATTTCTCGCTGGACGGCAGGGTGGTGCTGTTCACCACGATAGTCACGCTGCTCACCACCTTCGCCTTCGGGCTGGTCCCCGCGCTGCAGGCCTCGTCACCCGGCAGCGCGGGCGCGCTCAAGGCCGATGCGGCGGTGTGGCCCGGGGTGCACAAGTCGCGACTCCGCTCCGCGCTGGTGGTGGCCCAGCTGGCGCTGTGCTGTCTGCTCCTGATCGGCGCCGGTCTCGTGGTCCGGACCTTCGCCGCGATGCAGCGGGTGTCGCCGGGCTTCGAGACGCATAACGGCCTCCTGGTGGGGGTATCCCCGGGGCTGGTGGGCTACGACGCCACCCGCGGGCGGACGTTGTACCGGGATCTGCTGACGCGGATCGGGGCGCTGCCGGGAGTCACCGGCGTGACCCTGGCGCAGTCGGTGCCGCTGGAATTCACCTCCAACAGCGCGGTGGTGGTGCCGGAAGGCGGCGCCGAAGCCGCGCCGGGCAAGAGCGGTGAGGCGGTCGGCTGGACCACCGTGGGCCCCGGGTACTTCAGCACGATGGGGACCCCGCTCACCGACGGCCGGGACTTCGGACCGGGTGACAGCCTCGCCGCGCCCGCCGTCGCCGTAGTAAGCCGGGAGATGGCGGAGCGCTACTGGCCCGGCCAGCCGGCGGTGGGAAGGGTCTTCCACCTCAATACCGCTGACGGAATCGCGTTCACGATCATCGGAGTGGCCGCCGATGCAAAGTACCGGCAGCTCAGCGAGGCGCCGGAGCCGCATGTGTACATCCCGGTGGGCCAGAACTACCCCGCCGAGGCTACGCTGGTCATCCGGGCGGCGCGCGACCCGCTGGCGCTCATCCCGATGGTCCGCCGCGCGGTGGCGGCGGTCGACCCGGATCTGCCCGTGTCTGACCTGAAGACCATCGAGGAACTGCTCGCCGGGCGGGCGCTGCTGATGCCGCGGATCGCTGCCCGGGTGACCAGCGCACTCGGCGTGCTGGCGCTGGTGCTGGCACTGGTAGGGCTGTACGGCATCGTGTCCTACGCCGTGGCCCAGCGCACCCGGGAGCTGGGGATCCGCCTGGCCCTGGGTGCCACCGGACCGGGGGTCATCCGCCTGGTGCTGCACGAGGGCCTGAAGCTGGCGGGGGTGGGCATCGCGATCGGCATGATTGCGGCCGTGGCGATCACCCGGGTCGCCCGTTCGCTCCTGTTCGGCGTCTCACCCACCGACCCGATGGTGCTGCTCCTGGTGCTCGTCAGCCTGAGCGGGGTCACCCTGTTCGCCAGCTGGATTCCGGCTCGCCGGGCGGCGCGGACGGATCCGCTGTTAGCGCTCCGGTCCGAGTGATGGCCGTCCTATTGTCGTTCCGCGTTCCGCGTTCCGCGTTCCGCGGTGCGGAGCCGTTCTCCCCCATTGCGCCATCTGCGGGGGCCGAGCTCCACGAGCGTGTACCCATCGTGCGCGTCTCGGAAGGCAAAACGGGGAACGGGGAACGCGGAACGCGGAACCTTCTACTTGCTCGCCGAAATCAGATAGAACGTCCCCTTGTATTGGTCGTCCTTTCTCTGCCGGCTCGCCGCGAGGGGATCCACCCGCACCGCGGTGCCGGGGCCAACCTCTCCGCCCGCCTGCATGCACATCCCGCGGTCGAACCGCTGCTTCCCGTACTCCTTCGAGAGCAGCGAGGGGTCGAAGGCGCCGTAGGGGTCGTGGACCACGAGCTTGAGGTCCAGCGAGGTGGCATTGTCCATGTATCCCTCGTAGCCCATCACCAGGACGATGTGGCCCTCCACGTTGGCATGGCTGACCGCGACCAGGACCGGGAATCCCGAGTCGATGAAGCCGACGATGTCGTCGATGGCCTCGAAGTCGAGCGCCGTGGTGATGTACTGGAAGGTGAGCGTGGGGAACCGCTGCTCCAGCCACCATTTCATGTTGGTGTGGGCGTTGGTGAACTTCTTGTTCGGCCGCTTGGGGTCCTTGTTGATCGTGTCGTAGATGTCGACCGGTCTGAGGTTGACCGCCCCGGCGTCGTTCTTGAGGATTTCCCGCTCCAGGTAGGTGGCGAACATCTTCAGCACCGTCGACTGACAGGTGTTGTCCGTTGGCTGGGTGAAGTACGGCACCTTGAGCAGCTTGGATCGTCCCGCCATGGTGACCTTCTCCTGGATGATGGTCCCCGGTCCCGGTTAGTCGAAGGTACCGGCCTGTCCCGCCCGCGGACAGCCGGACGCCGCCAGGCCCAACCGGGCGCCGGATCATGCCGCCGTTCGCACAGGCTCCCGTCTGCAATCGCGGATTCCGTCCAATTCCCGCCAACCCCCCCGACATGACAGGCATCCTCGACGACCTCCGCCGCGCAGCGCGCTCGCTGTGGCGCGCTCCCGGATTTACCGCCACCGCCGCGCTGACCCTGGCGCTCGGCGTCGGGGCCACCGTCACGCTGGTGAGCGCGCTCGACACCCTGCTGTTCCGCCCACCGACCGGTGTCGAGCGGCCGGACCGGATCATCCGGACCTATTTCCAGCACGCCAATCCCCAGTTCGGCGACTGGATCAGCTCGGTGGTGTCGTACCCCGACTACACCGATCTCGGCCACGCTACGACCCTGAGCGGCATTGCCGCGCAGTGGGCTACCTCCGCATCCCTCAGCCGAGGAGCCGAGGCGAAGTCGATCGACATGCTGGCGGTCACGGGGAGCTACTTCCCGCTGCTCGGGACCAGGCCGCTGCTTGGCCGTCTGCTCAATCCGGATGACGACCGGGCCGACAACGGCGCTCCGGCGCTGGTGCTGAGCGAGCGGCTGTGGCGCAGCCGCTTCGGGGCCGATCCCTCGGTGATTGGGCGGAGCATGCCGATCGATGACCGGGTCTATACCGTGGCGGGGGTGGCACCGCGAGGCTTCGATGCCGGCAACTACGA
>JBGQJV010000302.1:0-4958 GCA_041499215.1 Gemmatimonadota bacterium
GTACCAGCGATCGGGCAGGGGGGAGGGACGGGCACCGCTCGCCTGGCGGCGGAGGGCGCCGACAGCCTCGCGGTTGAGGCAACCACCACCGGGCCGGCACTGCTGCTTGTGAGCCGGACCTTCCACCCGTCCTGGCGCGCCGAGGTCGACGGCAAGCGCGCCGAGGTCGTCCGCGTCGATCATGCGCTCATCGGAGTTCCTCTGGCAGCCGCCGGAACCCATCAGGTGACCCTGGCCTATCGCCCGGCAATCGTGGCCCAGGCCAAGCTGGTGACTATGGCGACGTGGCTCATCGTGATCCTCGCGACAGTCGTCTCTGCCGGCCTCGCGTTTCGGGAGACTCGCCGTGGCTGAGGCAGCCGTGAAAACCGCTCCGACGCGCGGGAGGGTGGAGCAGGTCCTCGTCATCATCCCGACCTACAACGAGGCCGCGAACCTCCCCCAGATCGTCCCCGTCGTCCTGGCGCAGGACCCACGGGTCGACGTGCTGGTAGTGGACGACAGCTCACCGGATGGCACCGGCCTTCTTGCCGACGAGATGACCGTGACCAATCCGCGGGTCCATGTGCTGCATCGGCAGGCCAAGGAAGGTCTGGGCCGGGCCTATCTGGCCGGCTTCGACTGGGCTCTCAGGCGGGGCTATCAGGCCGTGTTTGAGATGGATGCCGACTTCTCCCATGACCCGACCTTCATCCCCACGTTCCTCCACGCCCTGGACGGCGCCGATCTGGTGCTCGGCTCGCGCTACGCCACCGGTGTGAACGTCATCAACTGGCCCATTTCCCGCCTGTTACTCTCACTCGGCGCCAACTTCTACGCCCGGGTCATCACCGGTCTGCCGCTCTCCGACTCGACCGGCGGCTTCAAGTGCTTCCGGCGGGAAGTCCTGGAGGCAATCGACCTGGGCCGGGTGCGCTCCAACGGGTACGCCTTCCAGATCGAGGTGAGTTTCCGCGCCTGGAAAAAGGGGTTCACGCTGAAGGAGATCCCAATCATCTTTCACGAGCGGGTCGAAGGCCACAGCAAGATGAGCAAGCGGATCGTTCGGGAGGCAGTCTGGATGGTCTGGTGGCTGCGCCTCCGGGCGCTGGTGGGGCGATTGTGAGGGCCATTGCCCGTTGGCTGTTTGGCATCAGGGCCGGGGCACATCGGCCGATAGTACCTAGGTCCGCTCGTCGTCGAAGTAGCTAACGGCTAATGGCCAACGGCCTGCGAAAATGCTGATCCTGCGATGACCAACGGCCTCAAAGGCACCGTGTTCTACAAGATGTCCGGCTCGGGCAACGACTTCATCATGCTCGACGGACGCTACACCACCCCCGCCGATTGGTCACCGGATCGGATCGTAGAGCTGTGCGACCGGCGCCACGGGGTGGGGGCCGATGGCCTGGTCGTGCTGAGCCCGGAAGGGACCGGGCGGGTCCGGATGGACTTCTGGAATTGCGATGGTTCCCGGGCCGATATGTGCGGCAACGCGGCCCTTTGCAGTACCAGACTCTCCGCGTTCCTGGAGCTGGCGCCGGCTGATGGGATGCAGCTGGTGACGCGGGCCGGGACCTTCCCGACGCGGTGCCGGACGGCAGGGGAGGAGGCCGAGCTCAACCTGCCGGACTTCACCCTGCCGGCGAAACCGGTAGGAATCAGCCTCAGGCCGGATGAGGCGGGGGGGATGCTGGCAACGGTCGGCGTACCTCACCTGGTCCTGGAAGTGGCTGACCTCGAGCGGAGCGATCTCATGGACCGAGGACGCTTGCTGCGGTCAGACCCGGCCCTGGGTCCTGCCGGAGCGAACGTCAATTTCGTCGGGCCGGCAGGGGCCGACTCTAAGGCGGCCTGCGCCCTCCGGACCTATGAGCGCGGTGTGGAGGGCGAGACCCTGGCGTGCGGAACCGGCGCCGTCGCAACGGCAGCTCTCCTGGCTCATTCCGGCAGGTATCGGCTGCCCATGGACATCCTGACTCGAGGAGGCCGGATTCTCCACATCGCCGCGACACTGTCGGGAGATAAGGCGACAAATGTCTGGCTCGCAGGGGAGGGTCGGCTGGTGTTCACCGGGGTGCTGTAAGTTCTCTCCGCCGTTCCGCTAAGTCCCTTTCAGTCAATCGGGTGGAGGGCAGGCCGGATGCAGGCCCGGAGTTATCCCCAGTTATCCACCGCATTAGTTAACATAATACATATTATACGACATAGCGTTGAGTCGATCCGGACCCCCACTCCAATCCTCCTCGAGCCATCCGCCGACCCGCCTCAACGGCCCCAGGCGGCCTCAAACGGCGTCCTGAGGCCCCCCGGGCGGATGCCGAGGTGCGCCGCAGCCCCGAGGGCGAGGATGACCAGGATGGATGATGATGATGATGATGATGATAAGGAAGCAGGAAGCCCCCCGAACCTCGGGGGGCTTCTTCAAAACCGAAACTCAGGCGAGGCTACATCTTGCCGGCGGTCAGCTCGGCAAGTCGAATCTCGGCTTCAACCCTGGAACTGGTCTGGGGAAAGTCCTTGATCACGCTCTGATATGCCCCCACTGCCTTGTCTCGCTGACCGGCATTGGCGTAGGCCCGGGCCGCGTCGAGCAGCAGGTCGGCCTTGAGGTAGTCGAAGTCGGCCGCCTTCGAGGCATTGACGTATGCCTCTGCTGCGTCAGCGTGTCGGCCGGCATTCTCGAGAGCTCGGCCCAGAAGTCCGTAGGCCGGAGAGCGGAACTGAGAGGCCGGCTGCCCCTTCAGGAAGTCCTGCAGATTCACCGCCGCGAGTTCCTGTTGCCCGTTGATCAGCCTGACCTGGTTCAGGTTGATGATGGCTTCCTGGGCTGCCGTGGTGCCGCCGTAGGTGCTGATGACCTTCTGGAACTCACTTGCCGCGAGGGGAAGGTTCCCCTGCTCGGCTATCCCTCGGGCCTGGTCGAGCGCACGGCTGGCAAACTGTTCTTTCCGCTGACCGCTCATCATGACGAACCAGACGATCAGGGCGACCAGGGCCAAACCGACACCCGCTGCGATGTACCGGTTCTGCGACCGACTGAGCCACTCCTGGGCGGCCGACGCCTTGCTCGTCCCCTTGACCTCCGGGGCGGCCTTGCTGGACGGGGTTGCGGCGGCTGTCATTCAAACATCCTAAATCACAAAGAGTTAGGGGGTTCACTTCAGCTGATGTCTCAAGTGCCCCCGAGACGATTCGAACGTCCGACCAACGGTTTAGGAAACCGCTGCTCTATCCAGCTGAGCTACGGGGGCCGGCGGCCGACCGCCTACCGACGACGGCCAAAGCCTACTAATATCACCCGTCCCGTGATCATCGGGCAAGTCGCGGTAAACGCGTGGCTTACCAGTTAAAGCCGACTCGGCCAGTCGTGTTATCACCATCTGAAGGGAATCACTGTGATTCAATCGCTCGCGCTACGCCTCCGCCAGGAGACCAGGCAGAATCATGTCGAAGCCGAGCGAAGCGGGATCATGCGCCGGCTGCTGACCCGCTCGCTGGACCTGGAAACCTACGTCGCCCTGCTCCACAATCTGCTGCCCGTCTACGAGGCCCTGGAGGCGGAGATGGACCGGCATCAGGGTGACCCGCTGGTTGCCCCGTTCCATCACCCCGGGCTGGCTCGAGTCCGGCCACTTGCTGCCGACCTGGCCGAGCTCGCTGGCCCCGACTGGCGCTCCCTCCCGGCATTGCCCGAGACGGAGGCCTATGTAAGCCGGATACACGCGGCCGCTGCGGAGGACCCTGCCCTGCTCGTGGCCCATGCCTATGTCCGCTACCTGGGCGACCTCTCCGGCGGCCAAATCCTCAAGAAGATCGTTGCCGAGTCGTTCCAGCTGGCACCAGGGTCGGGGGTGCAGTTCTACGAGTTCCCCGCACTGGGAGATCTAGATGCGTTCAAGCACCGCTACCGGGCGGCGTTGGACTCGCTGGCGCCCTCGCCGGAGCGGGCGGACAACATTGTGAGGGAAGCGATCGGCGGGTTTGAGGCCAATACTCGCCTGTTCGCGGCACTGGAGGCACAGCGTGCGGTCTGAGCTCTGGCGCTCAGCTCCGCATTTTCCGTCGGCGTCGACCTCGTCGTGGGCTCCACATCTTCGCAGCCGAGAGGTCTCGGTTTTAGATTGACGACGACTGAGGCTACACCAGCCCCAATACCAGCGCAAGGCAGGACTTAAATGGCATCCTTCAATGACTGTGTCCCGGGATCTCTGGTGCGAGTCTTGAATTCGGGAGTGCCCAGAGTGCGGGGAAGGACCGGCGTCCTCGTCGAAGTCTCACGCAGCCGGCGGGCGCCAACCGATCCGCTGGTGGAGCGAGTAACCGTGGACATCCCGGGCCACGGGGATGTAGTGCTCGCCCCGGCGGACGTCGAGATCGTCGCTGGTACCTGAGTCCGGGGCACCACACCCAGGGGACCTCGTTAGACCGGGACCACGATATGTACCGTTGCCCCGGTGAGGCGGCGCTCCCCACCCAGCGCGGCAATCGCCAGCAGGAACGACCACCCGGCAACCTCCCCACCCAACCGCCGGACCAGTTCGGCTGCCGCCCAGGCAGTCCCCCCAGTTGCCAGCACATCGTCCACAATCAGTATGCGGGAGCCGCCGGGAACGGCGTCCGCATGAGCCTCGAGCGCGTCGACCCCGTACTCCAGTTCGTATTCATGCTTCACGGTTTTCCAGGGGAGTTTCCCCGGCTTCCGGAGGGGGATGAACCCGGCCCCGAGCGTCACCGCAACCGGGGCCGCGAAAATGAACCCTCGGGCCTCAATCCCCACAACGTGTGTGATTCCGAGCCCGCGAAATGGCTCGGCTAGCGCTTCCCTGACCTGCCTGAACAGCAGCCCGTTCTGCAGAACCGGTGTGATATCCTGAAATACAATTCCGGGCTTGGGATAGTCCGGAATGGCACGAAGGGTCTGCCGAAGACGGCTGGGCAAGTCGTTGGTCATTGGGTCGAATGCGGTTGATGTTGAC
>JBGQJV010000303.1:0-4956 GCA_041499215.1 Gemmatimonadota bacterium
GGCGATGAACACGGGGACTCCGTCGAAGCCGCCGGAGGAAGGAGCGGCGAAAATTGGAATCTATGGTGACAGGACACAACTCGCCGGACCCGGCTGATCTCCGGCCACGGCGGAGACAGACGAGGGACCCGGTCCCCCTGGTGCAGGGCCGAGTCCCTCGCCGCGCCCGGGACAGACCCGAGACGCACCCGCGCTGTCCTAGCTGCTTCTCACTTCTCACTTCTCACTCTCACCGCTCACTCACCCAGCCTGACCTCCAGATCGAAGTAGCTGGTCTGGCCGCGATCGCGGGCACGCACCGCGACCAGGTTGGCCCCGCCGGGGACGAGAGCGCTGTTTGGCACGCTGAACACCAGGCTCCCTCGAGCGGCGCAGTTCTCATGGGTCTGGAATCCATTCACCAGCGTGGCGCTGCCGGCGCTGGCGGTGACGTTCACGCCATTCACGAAGATCTGGACATCGTTGTCGATCGCCACACGTACCTTGGCGCCGGCGGTCCAGCCGGTCGGGACCTTGAAGCTCCGGCGTGCCAGCAGGTCCGAGGTCGACGGGGTGTAGCTCGAAACCCGCATCGGTGCGCTGGTTTCGTGAGCACTCGGCCAGGTGGTGTGCACTGTGCCGTCGAGCGGACAGTTGTCGGGCGACCCTGGGCCACTGCCGAACGCAGCATCGCCCAGCGGCCAACTGCCGGCGCCGGCGAACCCAGGCTGCTCGAACCCTGCGGGTGCGACGGCGCTGCCCAGCAGCAGGTAGCGGTAGCCGGTGGCGAGGTACGTTACCGGGGTCGAGGACACGATCTCGGCGGAGAAGCTCACCGGGTTACCCTCGACGGTGGTCCCTGGTAGTGGAGTCACGCTGGCGATCACCTGGTCGGGGCCTGCTCCGGAGCCGAGAGTCCAGCCGCCGAGGACGGCGACGCCATCCTGATTGGTGGTCTGTGTGGCCCCCGTGATGCCTCCCTCGCTCCCTGCCGGCACGCTGAAGGTCACACTCAGGCCGGGAACCGGCCGGCCAAGCGGCGTTACCACCTTCACCGACGGCAGCAGGCTGGCTGCCACGGTGGAGGAGGCGAGGCCGGTGAAGCTGGTCGGGGAGACCGCGCTTACCCGCGTGATCGGATCGACCGCACCGAAGGGGCTGAAGCTCTTCGAGCTGCCGCCGAGGCAGCAGGTGCCCAGCGCGACCGCGTACGCCTTCTCCGGGAGGAACAGCCGGGCGGCGAGGGGTTCCAGCGAATGCCAGCCGCGGCTGACATACCGGAACCAGCCGTTGGCAGGGTCCCGCATGCTGAGGAGCCCGGTGCAGTCCAGGAACGGAGCCGCCGCGCGGGGCAGCAGCTCGACTCCGGTACCGACGTTGTGCCCCATCACCAGGCGGCTGTAGTCGGGCGGGGCGAAGTCCTGCACCTGACAGGTTCCCACGACTACGTCGGTGCCGAATGGGGCCGTGGATGACGAGGTGTACTCGTAGAACGCCGGGTACTGATCGAGCACGGTGTTGAGCGGCCCGGGGAAGTCGGGAAGCCGGGTGATCGTCACCAGGGTCGGAGTGGAGACCGCACCCGGCGGGATCTTTACCCCGGCGAACTTCGTTCCGGTGACCACGGTGGTGGTCTCGGTGGCGCTGGGCTGGACGACCACCGCGGCGCCATCGGGGCCAAGGGCGAGGGCCGAGAGATTCGGTTCCGGCAGACCGACGAAGCAGTACAACCCCTTGATGAGCGCGACGAGCTTGGCCTGCGTATCGGTGGACTTGCCGCCCCTCAACTCCCCACGGTTGTATCGCTCCAGGATGTACTGCACCAGCCCGAACATCAGGTCCTGTGCCAGCTTCGGCTTCTTGGCGAGAACCGCCAGCTCGATCCCGGTGAACTTCAGATTGACGATCAGGATCTGGCCCGGCTGGATGAAGAGCTGGGTCAGCTGGACCCGCAGCTGCAACGAGGAGGGGCATCCGGCCGGGCCGATCTGCAGCTGCGCTGGCGGGATCTCCGGTGCCGTCGGAGCCGGGGTGTCGGTGTCGGAGCAGGCGGAGACGAGGAGCAGGCCGGTCAGTACCGGCAGCCAGCGTGAACGCATAGAGGCACTACCTCAGGGGGTGGAGGTGCCCTGCCGTGGTACGTGAGCTACGGGATTGTGCCCGGTAGCGACAACAGCGAAGCGATCGAATCGGAAACAACTGCGGGAGCCCAGCGAAGGGTCAGTCCAGTCCTGAGACGCAGGTTTGGTGCGCGTCCCTGGCCCGCGGACCGGGCGAGGCCAGTAGATTCATGCAAGTGCTTGTGAGACATTGCTTTACATGGTGCTGCCAGGTCCGGGCCTTCACCCGCCCCGTTGGGGCCTCGAGCGGCGCGCTGCTGTGGCCATGCCTCCACAGAAGTCGATCGGAGGGTTGCCCTACCTGGCCCCGATGAGTTGCTGATACGCCGGGTCGCCCTGCAGTTCCCGGAACCACCAGCCGGTGTTGTCCCTGAAGGCCTCCCGCCGGCCGGGACTCGCCGCGAAGTAGAGCTTGAGCTGCTCGAGCGTCCGGGCCTTGTCGCCCATCAGCAGGTAGGCAAAGGCGCCCACAAAGGCGAGGTCCCCCTGCGGGTCCACGGTCGGGTTGCCCCTCGATCGCTCCGCCACCCGGTGCGCGCTGTCACTGAGCCCGGCCCGTCCCAGTACACCCGCAACCATGTTCCGGTAGTAGAGCGCGTCATACGGTCGGGACTGCTCCGGCGTCAAGGCAACGAGCGAATCTGCCAGTCGCCAGGCGAGCCCGACGTCGGGTTGTTCCGGCTTGGTCGTCAGCAGCCAGAGCCGGCACTTGAGAATCCTGGGGTTCGCCGGGAACCGCCGGTTTCCCTCGTCGCACCAGTGGGCGGCATCGGGAAACTGGCCGAGATCGTAGGAGGCATTGAACAGCCGCTCGAGGATCTTGTCGGCGTTGTCCAGGAATGCGTCCGCCTCGAGCGCCCGGCGGGCCGCCAGGCTCACGTCGACGCCCGTGCCGGTCTGATTGTACAGATGCGAGAGCGTGGCCCACGCCCCCGCCTGCGAGGGGTTGACCCGCGTGGCCTGCTCCAGGTCGTTCTTGGCGTCGTCGAGGAGCGCCTTGGCCTTGGCATCGTCCCGCTCCAGCCCCAGGAGCCAGCGCCAGTAGCGCAGGTTGCCGCGGATCTCCAACGCATCGGCGTTGTTGGGCTCGAGCGTGTAGGAGCGGCCCACCTGCACCAGGCCCGAGTCGATCCAGGGCCCGGCGAGCGCCGCGTCGCCCTGCCCGAGAATATACGAGCGCCGGTAGGCCAGGAGGCTGCGCAAGACCAGCGGCTCCGGCCACCGGCGGTCCAGTTGCGCCGCCTGCTCGGCCAGGGAATCGGCCTGGCGGAAGGCTCCCATGAAGCCTTGCTCATCTCCCGCCCCGGCTGCGGCCTCACCCTGCTTGCGGAGCGCTCGGGCCCGCTGCACCAACGACCACGCCGCCACATTGCTGGTTCCCTCCCGCTCCCGACGCACCCGGATCTCCTCGCCCAGCCGCTGCCGGATCAGGGTGGCGGCCTCGGCGGCCAACGAGTCACGCACCGTCAGCAGGTCCGCGGCCGGGAGATCGAAACTGGCCCGGCGGCCGGAGAGGTCCACCCCGCTGTTGCCATCCACCAGCCGGAGCTGAACCCGCAGCTTGTCGCCTACCGGCTCCACCGTGCCCTGCACGAGGGTCCCCGCCTCCAGGGCGCGGGCCACACTGTCTCGCGGCACTCCCGGATCGCGCCACGCCCCTGCGCCGCTCTGGGACACGACCTTGAGCGCGGGGACCTGGCTCAGGGCACCGATGAGCGCCTCGGTGAGGCCGTCCGACAGGTAGCCCAGGTGCCGGTCCGGGCTCAGGTCATCGAGGTACAGCACGGCGACCCTGTGCGGGTCGAGTGCGCCGCTACCGCTGTCCGCCGCCGAACTTCCGGGCCGGAGCAGGTACCACCCAAGCGCGCCGCCGAGCAGCAGCAGGGCCAGGCCGCCGCTCACGGCCACCCCCACCAGGGAGCGCTTGCGCAGGGTGAGCGTCACCGCGCCGGAAGGGGAGATCCTCGTTCCCGTGCGGCGGGTGAGCTGGGCTCGCGACACCGAGAACCGGCTCGCCGTGGCGCCCGCGGGCGCTCCGAGCAGCTCGGCAAACTGGGCGGCCGTCTGCGGCCGGTCGGCGGCGACCTTGTTGAGCGTCGCCAGAACGGCGTCCTCCACCTCTTCCGGAACGGTGTCGCGCACCACCCGGATACTGGGCACCGGCTCCATCGCGTGCCGGGCCATGATCTGGCGCGCGTTGCTGCCACTGAACGGCGGGCGCCCCACCAGCATCTCGTACAGCACGCAGGCCAGGCTGTAGAGGTCGGCCGTGGGGCCCACCTGGTCCCCGGCCGACTGTTCGGGACTCATGTACAGCGGAGTCCCGACCGCCATCCCCGTCTCGGTCAGCTTGGCCGAGGTGCCGGCTTCGGAGAACGCCCGGGCGATGCCGAAGTCGGCCACGAGTGCGTGTCCGCCGGACAGCATGATGTTCTCCGGCTTGATATCCCGGTGAATGATGCCCAGGCTGTGGGCGTAGCCCAGCGCGTCGGCCACCTCGAGGGCGATGTGCACCGCGAGATCCACCGGGAGCATGTGGTCGCGGTTGAGCCGGTCGCGGAGCGATTCTCCGTACACGAACGGCATGACGTAATACAGGAGGCCCTCGGCCTCGCCCGAGTCGAACAGGCCCAGGATGTTGGGATGCTGCAGCTTGGCGGCGAACCGGATCTCGCGATCGAACCGATCCGGGCCGATGGTGGCGGCCAGCTCGGGGTGCAGCACCTTGATCGCGACCTCGCGGTCGTGCTTGAGGTCCAGCGCCAGGTAAACAGTGGCCATCCCCCCCCGGCCGAGCTCGCGCTGGATACCGTAACGATCAGTCAGAGCAGTTTGCAGGCGGGCAGGGATGTCGGAC
>JBGQJV010000304.1:0-4950 GCA_041499215.1 Gemmatimonadota bacterium
GAACTGCCCGATCTCCCGGTCGTCACCCGGCAGGCGCCGGCCTCGCTCGAGGGATTCCGGCCGTTCGCCGGCACGGAGTTCGTGCCCTTTGGTGCCGGCATGCCGATCGTGGTGACTGGCCTGGCCCACGCCGAGTCGGGACTTCCCCTGGCCACCGATGGCGCCAACGCGGAACGGATGCTCCGGCGTGCGGTGGACCGGGTCGCGGCCGAGGGGAACGCGATTCTCCGAACCCGCGAGGTGGACCTGGAGGGCGCTGAAATCGCCATCCTCGCCTACGGGATCACGGCGCGGTCCGCCCGGGGCGCGGTGGCGCTGCTCCGAGCCGAGGGGATCCCGGCGGGCCTGCTCGAACTGCAGACCCTCTGGCCGCTGCCCGAACGGGCGATCCGGAGCCTGGCCGAACGGATGCGGCTCCTGCTCGTGCCCGAGCTCAATCTCGGCCAGCTGGTCATGCCGATCCGGGCGACCGTGGCAGGTCGGGCGCCCGTCGTGGCGCTCAACCGGGTGGATGGACAGCTCTTCACCCCGCGCGAGATCGCCGACGCGGTCCAGCGGGCGACAGCTGCCCCGCGGCCAGGCGTCGCCGCAGACGCACAGCTCGCGGTGGCGGAGGCCCACCATGCCTAGGATGGGAGAGGATCTGCGCCGGTACCTCCGCGAAGAGCTGATGCCGGGGGTGTGGTGTCCAGGCTGTGGCCACGGCAACGTCCTCCGTGGGATCGCGACCGCGCTCGACCGGCTGCACCAGGACCTGGATCGGGTGGTCTGTGTCGGGGGCATCGGCTGTGCCGGCCGGTCTCCCTTCTACCTCAATACCTCGGCGATGCACACCACGCATGGCCGCGCGCTCGCCTTCGCGACCGGTCTCAAGGTGGCGCGGCCCGACCTCACCGTGCTGGTCACGATGGGCGACGGCGATGCCGCGGCCATCGGCGGCAACCACTTCATCCATGCCTGCCGGCGGAATATCGATCTCACCGCCATCGTGTACAACAACGGCACCTACGGGATGACCGGTGGCCAGCAGGCCCCCACCACCCCGGTCGGGATGCGGTCCACCACCACCCTGCTCGGCAGCATCGAGCCGCCGTTCGACCTCTCGGAGCTGGCGCGTGCGGCCGGTGCGAGCTACGTCGCCCGAACGACCACGTTCGATTTCGAGGAGCTGCCCCAGTACATCGCCGAGGCGATCGCCCACCCCGGCTTCGCGGTGGTCGAGGTGCTGAGCCAGTGCCCGACCTATTTCGGCCGACTGAATCACCTGGGTGACCCGGCCACCATGCTCGACTACGAGCGGGACCTCACCTACCCGGTGGAGCCGATGACGCGGGAGCAGGTGGCCGGCAAACTGGCCGTCGGCCGGTTCCGGCGCGAAATCCGGCCGGAGTACACCAGCCGCTACGCCGAGCTCTGCAACCGAGCTCGGGCCGCGGCCGAACGTGACCGCGAGGGTCCGGATGCGGAGGTGCCGCCCCGGACGACCGCCCTCGCCCGAGACCCGTACCAGGTGCTGTTCTCGGGTGAAGGGGGGCAGGGCATCATTCTCGCCGGGGTGCTCCTTGCCGACGCCGCGTGTGCCGAAGGCCTTCAGGCGGTGCACACCCAGAGCTACGGCCCGGAAGCGCGGGGCGGGGCGTGCAAGTCGGAGGTGGTGATCTCGGCCGAAGCGATCGCCTTCCCCGAGGTGGACCGTCCCGATGTCGTGGTCTGCCTGTCGTCGGAGGCGATGAAGAAGTTCCCGGGCGCCACAGACGGCGGCTTGCGGCTGGTTGAGGAGCAGGCCTGCGTCGACAACACGCCTTCCCCGCACGACATCGTACTGCCGATGATCCAGGCTGCCGTCGAAGCCGGCGGTGAGCTGGCGGTGAACGTGGTGGCGTTGGGGGCGTTGGCGGGACTCACCGGGATCGCTTCCCGGGAGGCGCTCCTCGCCGGGTTGCGCCATCGGGTCAAGCCAGCCTCCCTTCCGCTCAATGAGCGCGCGCTCGAGGCGGGACTCCGGCTGGGGGCCAGGGCGATGGCGCCCGCCTAGCAATCAGCCGATCCGCCCCAGAGCCTCCGTCGCCCGGAATCCGGTTGCGTTCGTGGAGCTGGGCTCGAGTTCCCGCAGCCGACCCGGGTCCGGCCTCTCTGGCGGAGGTGCAACATGAAGATCGCATCGAGGAGACGCAGAGGTGGTCTCGGGCTCACGCTGAGCCTGCTGGGAATGATCAGCGGAATTCCGGTGCCGGCCCAATCCCAGGCACTGCCGGAGCGGCTGCTGGCGCCGGCCGATCTGGAACGGGTCGGGGTCAAGGGGGCGGTCCGGCCATCGGCCGACATGTACGACCCCGCGGAGGGACTGCACTTCGTGCGGGCTTCGGACTCCACCCTGGTGCTGACCGTGGCCGGGCTGAACGATGTCAGGAGCGGGGCCGAGCTGCGCGCCACAGTCGAGCTGTTGAGCAAGCAGGTCACCGCCGTGAGCGGTGTGGGCGACGAGGCGTACCTGGGTCTCGGAGACTGGATGCTGGTGTTCCGCAAAGGTACCAAGGCCTTCCAGCTGCTCACTGGCGGGGACGTCATGAGTGGGGGGAAGGCGTTCCTGTCACCCGGCCAGCTGACCGAACTGGCCAAGACGGTCGCAAGTCGCCTCTGAGTTCCAGTCCCGGTCAGCGCCGGGCCAGACTGATCAGCCACGGAGCGGATGAGACAACAGCGCTGCCGGCTATGGCTTGCCCCCGATCGGGGTCGCCACGAAGACCAGAGTCCTTCCTGTACTCCGCTCGAACACCCGGCCGGTGATCTGCCCGGCATCATTGATATCCTGGGCCGAAACGAGACTGTCTGCGAAATCGGGGCCCATGAGCTCGTTGAGGTTCCGCATGGCCCCGTCCCACAGGAAGGCACGGTTCACGCTGCCACTGGATACCCCTACCACCTGTCCACGGGAGTTGATGCTGTTGGCCTGGCTGGTAAGATCACTGTCGAGGGTGCCGAGGTCCCGGATCCCGTGCCGGCGGGTCCAGAGGAAGGCGTGGGCGATGAAGCTGCCGTCTCCAGCATCGGGCGGGTTGGAGAAGCCGACGATGTCGCCCCGTTCGTTGATGGCGACGGGTGTGTGCCAGCTGCTCCCGCCGAGGTTGCCGATGTCCTTCACCCGGCCCCCCTCCCAGAGGACGGCGTGGCGGGCGCTGAAACGGCCGACCGCTACGTCGCAGTCGCCTGAAATGCCGACCACCTGGCCCCGCTCGTTGATTCCGGTGGCGGCCGAGGTGGAGTCGCCGGGGAAGGGCGGGAGTTCCCGTTTCCGGCCCTTCTTCGGCTCCCACAGCACCGCGCGGAACTGGAGCACCTGGGGGATGTTGCAGGTGGGGTCACGCACCGGGGTCTCCGCCCAGCCGACGATCTGGCCGCGGTCGTTGACGCTGGCGGCGAAGCCCTGATTGCCGCCGAGGGTAGGCAGTCCCGTCATCACACCATCGTCCCACACGAATCCGCGACAGATCCTGCCGGTCACGGTGGGCAGAAACGCGGTGCAACTCCACTCCTCGTGCAGAGTGTCGAGCTCGGCCGTCTCGGCGATTCCCACCACCATGCCCCGGTCGTTGATTCCGGGCCAGACCACGCTGCTGTTTGGCCCGCCCAGGGTGTGGAGATCCTCGATCGATCCGTTGCGCCACAGTGCCGCATGCCGGGTCTGATTGCCGGGTTGGTTCGAGAAGCCCGCGACCCAGCCCCGGTTGTTGATCGCGGTGCCCCGGCTCACCGTTCCACCGAGAGACGAAGCGAACTTGACCAGGTGGTATCGGGCACCCGAGCCTTGCCGGGTGAGCGCCTCATGCGGTTGTGTGACCTGGGTTTCATTACTGCCGCAGCCGCCAAGGGCAGCTATAAGGATGGCACACGAGATTCGGCGCATCGGATCCTCCTGCGATGTGAAACGTCGGTTCCGCGCTGGACGCGCGGCGTGATCGACGCTCAGCATAGGATCGCGCCAAGACGTGTGCTTGCCAGATTCGGACCCTGAATCCCCCGGTTTCCTGCGGCGGCGCGGAGATTCCGCGTCCAATTCGACCATGCCTATCCCACGCGCGCCTCTTCGATGGCGGCGGGCTTTCAGTCAGGTACCAGCACCAGGGCTCCCTGGACTTTGCCGCCTCGGAGCCGCGTCAGTGCCTCGTTGGCCTGGGAAAGCGGCAGCGTTTCCGTCCGGGTTCGAAGTTGCGCAGCCCCCGCGAGGGCGAGGAACTCCTCGCCATCCCGGCGAGTGAGGTTGGCGACTGAGCGCACGCTGCGCTCACCCCAGAGCAGGTCGTATGGAAAGGAAGGAATGGGACTCATGTGTATGCCAGCGCAGACCACGGTTCCTCCCTTCACTATTGCGCCGAGGGCGAGGGGGACCAATGCCCCCACCGGTGCGAACAGGATCGCGGCATCCAGTGGCTCGGGCGGCGTCTCGCCCGATCCGCCCGCCCACACCGCTCCCAGCTCCAGGGCAAACCGCTGGGCCGACTCGTCTCCCGTGCGGGTAAAGGCGAACACCCGTCTCCCCTGGTGGCGAGCCAGCTGGGCCACCAGGTGTGCCGCGGCGCCGAAACCGTAGATCCCGAGGCGATTGCCCTCTCCTGCGGCGACCAGAGCGCGGTATCCGATCAGCCCGGCGCAGAGCAGCGGCGCGGCAGCCTCGTCGCTGTAGCCATCGGGTATCGGGAGACAGTACCGCTCGTCCGCCACCGCGGCATGGGCGTAGCCGCCGTTGATGTGGTAGCCGGTGAAGCGGGCCCGGTCGCAGAGATTCTCCCGCCCGCTGGTGCAGAAGTCGCAGGCCCCGCAGGTCCAGCCAAGCCAGGGGACACCGACCCGTGTCCCCGGCGGGAACCGGCTGGCGCCGGGGCCGCACGCGATCACCCGGCCCACGATCTCGTGTCCCAGCACCAGCGGCAGCGCCGGCTCGGTCAGCTCGCC
>JBGQJV010000305.1:0-4939 GCA_041499215.1 Gemmatimonadota bacterium
AACACCGTGGCTACCCCTCGCCAGAACTCGGGGGAATGGTCCCGGTTCGGCATCGGCGCCTGGCCGAGGGCCCGGTCGCTGCCGGCGGCACTCCAGTGCAGATCGAGGATGGCGTAGAGGCCGTGGCGGTTGAGCAGGCCGACGAAGTCGGCGATGGCCTGGCGGTAGTGGTCGCCGGAATAGGCGGGGTCGACGCCGTTGATCGCGAGCCAGCAGCTCTCGTTGAGGGGAACGCGCACCGCGTTGGCGTGCCAGGAGACGATCGCCGCTACCGACGTAGAGTCGGACGGGCCATCGAAGAAGCCCCAGCCCTGGGCGCAGGCGTATTCGGTTCCCGAGCGGTCTATCCCGCGCAGCCGCACCGGCTGTCCAGCAGAATCCACCAGCCGGTTGCCCTTCACCTGGAGTGCCCGAGGGGTGATAGGCGGAGGACCTCCGGTAGAGCCGGAAGGACTCTCCCCGCACGCGGTGAGCGCGCCAAAGGCCAGGACCGCCAGAAGCCGCGTCCGCATGGAGTCCAATCCCTTTCGCGGGTGACTTGGTGCCGTTGTCTCAGAATAGACGATGCAGCAACAGAAGTCGTCTCATCGGAGCACAGCGTCGGTGACCGGGATCACGCCGGAGGGGAGGAACCCCCTACTTCCACGCCTCGGTTGGCACGTCGGCCGGCGGCGTGGTGCTCCTGATCCAGGTCACGATGCCCCAGATGCTCTCCGGGGAAAGCGTGCCACCGAAGGCCGGCATTCCCCTTGGCCGGCCATAATAGATGGACTGGAACAGCTCTCCATCGGACCCGCCGTAGCGCAGGCGGCCGTCTACCAGGCTCGGACCCACCCAGCCGGTGGCTCCGACTCCGTGACAGCCGTCGCAGTTCATTCCGGTGAACACCTTGCCGCCCTGCTCCTCGACCTTGGCGTCGCCGGCGAAGGGGTTCGGTGGCGTGAGCCACGGGTTCAGGATCCGGCGGTGCCTTGGTCCCGCCTGCAGGTGGAGAGCCCGAAGGGAAGGTAGGCCGGACAGACACCGACGAGGCTGGTGAGCAGGAAGACGACCGCGACGACGCCGAGCACGATCGCCAGCGTCCCGCCGATCTTGCCCGTGAAGTACAGCGCGGCGATGGCGACGACGACCACAGCCCGGATAAGCCGATCGGCGGTACCCATGTTGGTTTTCATTGGCCTTCTCCCTTGAATAGGTAGGTGCATGCCTGGTGCCGGGTAGCCGCCCGACATGCGCGGTTGTCCTCAGCTAGCTGAGGTCCGGGGCCGGCAGCCGAACAGTCCCAGCCGGCCCAGTATCCGCTCCAGCGGACAGAAACCGGTGAGGCTCGACTGGAAGAGGTTGAAGCCCACAAAGGCGGTGAACAGCAGCCAGTAGGGACTCACCCACCAGCCGAGGGCCACCGAGACCATGACGAATACACCGGCGATCCGGCGAATGACCATTTCACTGCACACGTCTGCCTCCGAGGTTGACCGCGTTAACCGCGGCGTCTGCCCAGCTCCCAGTACAACAGCGGTACCACCACCATCGTGAGGAGCGTCGCCACGATGGCGCCGCTCATCAGCGCCACCGCGAGGCCCTGGAAAATCGGATCGAGGACCATCACCAGGCCGCCGACGACTACCGCCGCAGCGGTCAGGGCGATGGGCCGGAAGCGCACCGCTCCCGCCTCGATCACCGCCTGCCTGAGCGGCACGCCACGCGTCTCCGCGATCCGGATGAAGTCCACAAGTAGGATCGAATTCCGCACGATGATCCCGGCCAATGCGATCATCCCGATCATGCTGGTCGCGGTGAAGAAGGCCCCGGTAAGCGCGTGGCCCGGGAGGATGCCGATCAGGGTAAGCGGGATCGGGGCCATGATGACCAGCGGGATGCTGAACGACTCGAACCACCAGACCACCAGCACGTAGATCAGGACCAGGACCGCGGCAAAGGCCAGTCCCAGGTCGCGGAACACCTCGATCGTGATCTGCCATTCACCGTCCCACTTCAATGCGGTCTCGTCCAGCCGGTCGGGCTGCACCGCATTGTATCGCCGGATCTCCACTCCCTGAGTCCGGACGGTGTCCAGCGCCCGGTTCATGGCGAGGATGGCGTACACCGGGCTCTCGATCGATCCGGCCACGTCTCCGGTCACGTAGATCAACGGCCGGAGGTCGCGCCGGTAGCGTGGCTGCTCCCGCGCTCCCGAATCGACGGTCACGAACCGGCCCAGCGGCATCGGCCCGGTCGCGGCAGGCACCGGCAGACTCAACAACGCCAGGGCCGAGGAGCGCCGCTCGAGCGGGAGCCGCGGAACGATGGCCACGCCCTCGCGCGCGGTGGCGGAGGCCGCGAGGCCCGCGACGTCTCCCGCCTGCGCGAGATAGACGCTCCGGACGATCTGATCGACGCTCGCCCCCGCCTGGGCCGCCTCCAGCCGGTTCACCCGGAAGGCCAGCCGCGTCTGGGGAGCGGTGACCGTCCAGTCGACATCCACCACACCGGGGGTGTGCTCGAACACCCGCTTCACCTGGGTGGCCGCCGCCAGCCTGGCGCTGTCGCTGCCGGCGTACACCTCGGCGACCAGGGTGGACAGCACGGGCGGGCCGGGGGGAATCTCCGCGATTTTGGCGCTGGCGGAGTACCGGGCCGCGATGGAGTCGACCCCGGGGCGCACGGCGACTGCGATGGCGTGGCTCTGCCGGCGGCGCTCGCCCTTGGATACCAGGTTCACCTGCACGTCGGCGACGTTGGCTCCCCGGCGCAGGAAGTAGTGCCGCCCTAGGCCGTTGAAGTTGAACGGCGCGGCGGTCCCGGCGTAGGTCTGGGTCGAGCTCACCTCGGGCACGGTGCGCAGGTAGGCGGCGACTTCCGAGGCGAGCGCGGCGCTGGTCTCCAGCGGCGTCCCTTCCGGCAGATCCAGAATCACCTGGAACTCGGACTTGTTGTCGAACGGCAGCATCTTCACCTGGACCGCGCGGAAGGCCAGGAGACTGACGGAGAGGAGCAGCAGCGCGGCCACTCCGCCGTAGAACAGGCGCCGGCGGCGCGGCCGGTCCATCAGCCCATTCATCAATCGGCCGTAGAGCGCGGCGAAGCCCGTGGCGCGAACCTCGCCCTCGGTGCCAGCGCCGGTGGTCTTCACGTGGCCCTTGAGCAGGCGGAACCCGAGGTAGGGCGTCACGATGAACGCCACCGCGAGGCTCGCCAGCATCGCCACGCTCGCCCCCACCGGGATGGGACGCATGTACGGGCCCATCAGGCCCCGGACGAAGGCCATCGGCAGGATCGCGGCGATGACGGTGAAGGTGGCGAGAATGGTGGGGTTGCCGACCTCATCGACCCCTTCCACCGCGGCCGCCGCGGGATCCTTGCCGCCCAGGGCGAGATGCCGGTAGATGTTCTCCACCACCACGATGGCATCGTCGACCAGGATCCCGATGGAGAAGATCAGGGCGAACAGGGTAATGCGGTTGAGGGTGTACCCCAGCGCGTAGTAGCTGAACAGCGTCAGGGCGAGCGTCACCGGCACGGCCACCAGCACCACCACCGCTTCGCGCCAGCCGAGGAACAGCCAGATCAGCAGGGTGACGGACAGCGTGGCGATGGCGAGGTGCAGGATGAGCTCGCTCGCCTTTTCCCGAGCGGTCTCGCCGTAGTTGCGGGTCTCCCGCACCGTCACGGCCGCCGGCAGCAGCCGCGCCCGGGACTGCTCCACCCGCTGCAGGACCTGCCGGGCGACGGTGGTTGCGTTGGCGCCCTTCCGCTTGGCTACGCTGATGGTCACCGCGTTGGCACTGCCCGAATCGCGGACCGCCGACGCGACATAGTCGGTCCGCTCCCCGAAGTCCTCCCGCACCTGGGCGACGTCGCGGAGGTAGACCGCGGCCCCTCCGCGCGCCGCGACAACCACCCCGGCCACATCCGCTCCGGTCTGAAGCGGCGCTCCCACCTGTACCCGGAAGACCGACCCGCCACTGGCGAACTCGCCGGTCTCGGCGCGGGCATTGGCCCCCTGCAGGGCCATGGCGACCTCGCCGGGCGTCAGCCGAGCCGCGACGAGGCGGGCGGGATCAAGGTCGACCCGGATCTCGCGGGGCTGGCCGCCGATGACGGAGGTCTCCGCCACGTCGCCCACCGTCCGGATCTCGTCTTCGAGCTGGGTGGCCATCTGCCGCAGCTCGTTCGAGCCATATCGCGCGGACGAGAGCGTGAGCGTCAGAATCGGGACGTCATCGATCGAGTGGGGCTTGACCAGCGGGGGCAGGGCCCCCGGCGGGAGTCGGTCCAGGTCCGAGATCAGCCGGGCGTAGACCCGGGTAATGCTCCGCTCCTGGTCCTCCCCGACCTTGAACCGGACCGTGACCATGGCGTACCCGTCGCCGGACATCGAGTAGACGTGCTCGACCGCCGGGATCTCCCACATTCGTTGCTCGATCCGCCGGGTGAGCAGATTCTCGACTTCCGCCGGCGTGGCCCCCGGCAGCGCCGCAAAGACGTCGATCATCGGCACCGAGATCTGCGGCTCCTCCTCGCGCGGTGTGGCGAGCAGGCCGAGCAGCCCCGCCGCCAGCGCGGCAATGGTGAGCAGGGGCGTGAGCCTGGAGTTGAGGAATCGGCTGGCGAGCCGCCCGGCGAATCCCATGTCAGTCGCCCCCGAGCAGAATCACCTCGCCGGCCTTGAGCCCGGCGAGGATTTCCACGCGGTCTTCCAGGCTCGCTCCGGTCTTCACCCAGCGACGCTCGGCTCCCCCGGGCGACTGCACCCGCACGCCGACCAGGTCGCCTTCCCGCACCAGGGCGTTGAGCGGCACCAGAATGGTGGACCGGGCGCCGTCGGGTACCCGCAGGGTGGCACTGCTTCCCGGCAGGAACTCGCCCTTGGGGTTTTCGACCAGCGCGTTCACCAGGTACAGGCTCCCCGACTGCGCGGGCACGGTTCCCTCGACCA
>JBGQJV010000306.1:0-4910 GCA_041499215.1 Gemmatimonadota bacterium
CCAGATCGAGCTGGCGAACCAGGTATTCTCGCCGCCTGAGACGGAGGTGAAACGGGCGCAGCGGATCCTGGAGGCGCTGGACCAGGCGGCCCGGGACGGGAAGGGCGCCGCCCAACTGGATGGCAAGATGATCGACGCCGCGAGCGCCCGGATGGCGAACGTGGTGGTGGAGATGGCGGCAGCGATTGCCGGTAAACAGTAGAGGTGAACGGTGAACGGTGAAGGGTGAACGGGGCACGGTGCGGGCGGTCGGAATGACTGTTCACCGTTCACTGTTTACCGTTCACCGCTGACCCTATTCGAGGGAATCATGGACATCCACGAGTATCAAGCCAAGGAACTGCTGGCCAACTTCGGTGTGGCCGTTCCGCGGGGTGGAGTGGCGTACAGCAGCGAACAGGCGGTGTACCGTGCGGCGGAGATCGGCGGGGCCCGCTGGGCCGTGAAGGCCCAGATCCACTCCGGTGCCCGGGGCAAGGCCGGTGGCATCAAGCTGTGTGTCACCGAGGATGAGGTGCGAAAAGCCGCCACCGAGCTGCTCGGCAGGCGGCTGGTGACCCACCAGACCGGTCCCGAAGGGAAGGTGGTGCACCGGCTCTACGTCGAGGCGGCGGTGCCGATCGAGCGGGAGCTGTATATCGGCTTCGTGCTCGACCGGAAGACCGAGCGGATCATGCTGGTGGCGCACCCGCATGGCGGCATGGAAATCGAGGAAATCGCCCAGAGTGAGCCGGAGAGCATTCTGCGGCAGGTGATGGAGCCGGCGGTTGGCATGCAGGGGTTCCAGGCCCGCGAGATCGCCTTCGGACTGGGGCTTCCCGCGCCGCTGATCAACCGCATGGTCACCATCCTCCTCGGGTGTCACCGGGCGTTCCGGGACCTCGATGCCACGATGGTGGAGATCAACCCGCTGGTGGTCACCAAGGACGGACAGCTGCTGGCGCTCGATGCCAAGATGGGTTTCGACGACAACGCGCTGTTCCGCCGGCCGACGGTCAGTGAGCTGCGCGATCACGCCGAGGAGGACCCGCGTGAGGCCCAGGCGATGGAGCACGGGCTCAATTACGTCGCGCTGGACGGAGAAATCGGCTGCATCATCAACGGCGCGGGCCTGGCCATGGCCACCATGGACATGATCAAGCACGCCGGCGGCGCCCCCGCCAACTTCCTGGATGTGGGTGGCGGCGCCTCCCCCGAGCGGGTGGCGATGGCGTTCAAGCTGGTGCTGCAGGACCGGAGGGTCGGGGCGATGCTGGTCAACATCTTCGCCGGCATCAACCGCTGCGACTGGGTGGCCAAGGGAGTGGTGCAGGCGGTCAGGGACGTGGGGGTCGACGTTCCCCTGGTGGTGCGGCTGGCCGGCACCAACGTCGAGGAGGGCCGCAGGATCCTTGACGAATCGGGGCTGCCTCTGATCCAGGCGGACAGCCTGTTGGACGCGGCGACCAAGGTGGTTGCGGCATGGAAGCAGGCCAAGAGGTAAGCAGTGAGGAGTGAGGAGGAACTAATGGTGCGTTCAGTGCCTCCTCACTCCTTACTCCTTACTTCTCACTCAACTAAGACCAAGGCGTGGAACCATGGCGATCCTGATCAACGAGCTCACCCGAGTCCTGGTCCAGGGCTTCACCGGGGACAAGGCGACCTTCCACGCCCAGAAGATGGTCGAGTACGGGACCAAAATCGTGGGCGGCGTGACCCCGGGGAAGGGCGGGCAGACTCACATGGGCCTGCCGGTGTTCAACACCATGAAGGATGCGGTCGAAGGGGTGTACCCCGACGCCAGTATCATCTTCGTCCCGGCCGCCTTCTGCGCCGACGCCATCATGGAAGCGGCGGACGCGGGGATCAAGCTGGTCTGCTGCATCACCGACGGCATTCCGGCCCAGGACATGATGGTGGTGAAACGCTACCTGCGCCGCTATCCCAAGGAGCGGCGCACCACCCTGATCGGCCCCAATTGCGCCGGGCTCATCAGCCCCGACAAGTGCATGCTCGGGATCATGCCCGGGCAGATCTACAAGGCGGGATCGGTGGGCCTGGTGACCCGCTCGGGCACGCTGGGATACGAGGCGGCCGCGCAGATGAAGGATCTGGGGATCGGGGTCTCCAGCAGCGTCGGCATCGGTGGGGACCCGGTCAACGGCTCCAGCTTCCTGGACATCCTGTGTCTCTTCGAGCAGGACCCCGAAACCGAAGCGGTCATGATGATCGGCGAGATTGGCGGGCCGCAGGAGGCCGAGGCCGCGATGTGGGTGAAGGAGAACATGACCAAGCCGGTGATCGGCTACGTGGCCGGGTTGACCGCCCCGAAGGGGCGGCGCATGGGCCACGCCGGCGCGATCATCTCCGCCTTCGGCGACACCGCCGCGGAGAAGGCCGAGATCATGCGCTCCCTGGGTCTGTCGGTCGCGCCCAGTCCGGCGGAGCTGGGCAGGGCCGTGGCCGACGCGCTGGCCAAGAAGCCGCCAAGGAAGCGGCTGGTGACCCGGTGACCACACGGCCCCGGGTGGTCATCACCCGGAAAATCCCGGCCGCCTGCGAGGCGGAGGCGAGCCGGCTGTTCGACGCGGTGATCAACCGCGATGATGCCCCGCTTTCCGCCGCCCGGCTGCAGGACGCGCTGCGCCAGGCCGACGGTCTGCTCCCGACGGTCACCGACAAGGTGACGGCGGAGGTGCTGGGGGCGGAGCCGCTTCGGGCGAGGATCATCGCCAACTTCGGCGTGGGGTTCAACAACATCGACGTCAATGCCGCCCGGACACGCGGCCTCACCGTCACCAACACCCCGGACGTCCTTACCGACGACACTGCCGATATCGCCGTCACGCTGCTGCTCATGGTCGCCCGGCGGACCGCCGAAGGCGACCGCCACGTGCGCAGCCGCCAGTGGACCGGCTGGCGGCCCACCCACATGCTTGGGGCCAAGGTGAGCGGCAAGACTCTCGGCCTGATCGGCTTCGGCCGCATTGCGCGGGCCGTAGCCCGCCGGGCGCACCACGGCTTCGGGATGAAGGTGATCTTCCACGATCCCTTTCCGCCCAAGCCGGAGGATGCGCGGGCGCTCGGGGCCGAGCCGCGCGAGCACATCGAGGCTGTGCTCCAGGAGGCGGACTTCGTCTCGCTGCATTGCCCCGCGACCCCCGAGACCAGGCACCTGATCGACTCCACCCGCCTGGGCCAGATGCAGCGGCATGCCTTTCTGATCAACACGGCGCGGGGCGATGTGGTGGACGAGGCGGCCCTGGTCGCGGGCCTCCAAGCCGGCACGATCGCGGGTGCCGGGCTCGACGTGTTCGAGAAGGAGCCCGCCGTGACACCGGACCTGCTCGCCATGGAGAACGTGGTCCTGTTGCCGCATCTGGGCAGCGCCACCATGGAAACCAGGGTCGCGATGGGAATGCGGGCCATCGAGAACCTCACGCTCTTCTTTGCCGGGCAACCGGTTCGCGATCGCGTCGCGTGAGCCAGGAGACCGCCGCACCGTTTCCCGCGGAGTCGCTCCCGGCCTCGGCGGATCCCCTGGCGGCCGAGGCCGCGCGTTACGCCGGCGAGGTGGCGGAGCTGCTCTTCGGGCTGCTGCTGGATGTGCTCCGGGTGGGGCAGCCGTGGCTCGAACCGGTGCTGCGCGGCGGCGGGATGGACCCCGGCTGGTCACCGGACCGGCTGGAGGCCTGTCTCCGGGCCCAGGGGATCTGGTTCCAGCTGCTCTCCATTGCCGAGCAGAACGCCGGCATGCGCCGCCGGCGGCAGACCGAGACCCAGCGTGGCTCCGAGCAGGTTCGCGGCACCCTGGCCCAGGTGTTCCACGACATCGCCGCCGAGCGGATCGCCGGCCCGGACGACGTGCGGTTGCTGCTCCGCCAACTGCGAGTCCGTCCCACCATCACCGCCCATCCGACCGAAGCCAAGCGGGTGACGGTGCTCGAAAAGCACCGCCGCATGTACCGCCGGCTGGTGGACCTCGAGTCACCGCGCTGGACCCCCCGCGAGCGCAGCCAGATCGTCGACGGTCTCCGCAACGAGATCGAGCTTCTGTGGATGACCGGAGAGCTCCGGCTGGAGAAGCCCACCGTCCCGCAGGAGGTCTACTGGGGGCTCCATTTCTTCTCCGAGACGCTATTCGAGGCCACCTCCGAGGTGCTGGAGAAACTGGATCGGGTGCTGGGATACGCCTGGCCCGGGGAGCGGTTCGACATCCCGGCGTTTCTCCAGTTCGGCTCGTGGATCGGCGGGGACCGCGACGGCAACCCATTCGTCACCAACGACGTCACCCGCCGCACCCTGCACGAGAACCGGCTGGCGAGTCTCTATCGCTATCGCCAGCGGCTCTCCGAGCTGCTCAAGACCCTGAGCATCACTGAGCGCGCGTTGGACGCGGGCCCGGCGTTCCGCCAGGCCCTGGATCGGATCCTGGCCGCCACACCAAACGCCCAGGCGATCGTGGCGCGCAATCCCGGAGAGGTATTCCGGCACTACCTCGCCTGCATGATGACCCGGCTCGACGGCGCCGTTCATTACGCGGAGCAGGGGCGTACGGCGCCGGCGGGAGAGGGGTACGCCACCGCGGATGAGCTGCTGACGGATCTCCGGGTCGTGGAGCAGGGCCTGCGGGATGGCGGCAGCACCAGCCTGGCCGCTGCCCTGGTCCGCCCGGTGCGGCGGGAGGCCGAGACCTTCCGGTTCAGCACCGTCCGGCTCGACCTGCGGGAGAACTCGACCCGCCTGGCCCAGGCGCTCGCCGCGCTCTGGCGGGTGTCAACGGGGCAGGAGGGGGATCCGCCACCGGTCTCCTCCGAGGAGTGGAAGAACTGGCTTCTCGCCGAGCTTGCCCGTCCCCGCAAGGGGGACCGGTCGCTCGACCTGTTTCCCGCCGAGGTGCGCGAGACCATGGGGATGTTCCGGCTGGTGCG
>JBGQJV010000307.1:0-4872 GCA_041499215.1 Gemmatimonadota bacterium
GTCGTTCGGCAACGAACGCCACGTGCCCTTCGGGACTTACCCGGTCGCACCCACCGCTACTTTCTATGGGGTGAGACCGTGTGGTCCCTCCGAGCACTCGGCTCTCCAGGAGTCGTCGCTGGTCGTTCGGCAACGAACGCCACGTGCCCTTCGGGACTTACCCGGTCGCACCCACCGCTGGTTTCTATGGGGTGAGACCGTGTGGTCCCTCCGGGCACTCGGCTCTCCAGGAGTCGTCGCTGATCGTTCGGCAACGAACGCCACGTGCCCTTCGGGACTCACCCGGTCGCACCCACCACTACTTTCTGGCCTGACCGCCTGACCGCCTGACCGCCTGACCGCCGACTCCTGACCGCCTACTCCGCTGGCCCCAGCCGCTCCTCCAGGTACCGGCGGATGTCCAGACTCAGGCTTTCCATCGGGGCATAGAATCCCCGAGTGAATACCCGGCTCCCCATGCCCCGCTGCACCGACTCGCAAATCACCCAGTCCTGGCGATTGGTGATGTCCCAGAACTCGACCGCGTCCATGGGATCGAAGTCCTGCCTGGCCATCTCGTCGGGGTGAAACAGGAAGTCACAGAGGACGGTGGTGCGACCCGGGTCGTGCGGCCAGAGGGTGAAGGCCGCCGCGTGCTCGGCCGAAAGCGAGAGCATGAAGTTGGGGTACAGCAGCTCGCCCTTGTGCCGGGTAAGCTCGTCCTGATCAAGCCCGGCGAATGGCCGGCGGGGCGTGGTGCCGCTCATGGTGAACGTCCACGCGCCCTCCCGGTGGGGCACTCCCCGCTCCCAGTCGAGGTCCATCCCTCCCCTCTGCCGGAAGGCAGGGACCACTCGGCACAGTTCGGGATGTACCGGGCCGCAATGATAGCACTCGTTGTAATTCTCCAGGATCACCTTCCAGTTCGCCGAGACCTCATACCGGATGCGACGCGCGGTGCGCAGCTCCGCCAGCGGATAGCGCTTGACTCGTTCCGGGGCGGCGCCCAGCTGCTCCGCCAGCGTGCCGCCGCTTCCGGGCGACAGCTGGAGAAAGACGAAGCCGCCCCAGCTCGAGACGCCCACCCGATGGAGGGGCAGATCCTCGCGGCGGAAGTCGTCGCCGTCCTCGAGGAAAGGCGCGGTCCGCAGGCTCCCATCCAGGTTGTAGGTCCAGGCGTGGTAGGGACACTTGATGCCGGAGGTGAAGGTGCCTGTGGCGCCCGTGGCGCCAACGCATGCGTTGGCGCTACCGGCGTTGCCATCCCGCCAGGGCTTGGCCTCCACCCCCAGGACCAGCTGCGATCCGCGGTGGCGGCAGACGTTGTAGTACGCGTGGAGGGTGCCCTCGCGCGAACGGACCAGGAGGACGCTCTCGCCCGCGATGTCGAGCAGCAGATAGTCGCCCGGGTCCGGCACCTCCTCCTCGCGGCCGATGCAGAACCACTGGTCGCAGAAGATCCGTTCCTTCTCGCGGGCAAAGGCGTCGGTGGAGAGGTAGTGGTCCCGATGAAGGGTGGGTTCGAGGCTCATGCGGCGAATCTACCGTCCGCCGGCGCGGACGAACAGGCGGATCACCCCTGGCGGCTCGGTGTTCAGGCAGACCCGAGATGCCGCGCCACCGCCTCCGCCAGGGTGCGGACCTGGAACGGCTTCCCCACCAGCTCGCGGATGCCGAGCCGCTGGAGTCTCTGCGGGTCCAGGGCGCCGGTGTAACCCGACGTGAGCAGTACCGGGATCTCCGGTCGCCGCTCGAGGACCCGTGCCGCCAGCTCCACCCCGTCGACCTGGGGCATGGTCAGATCGGTGAACACCAGATCGAACTCATGGGGACGGGTCAGGAAGTCGGCGACAGCTTCCGGGCCATGGGTGTGAGCCGTTACCCGGTACCCCAGCCGTTCCAGTGTGCGGGTGGCGATCCGAACCAGGGCGGGCTCATCATCGACCACCAGGATGCGCTGGCCGTGACCCCGGGGGAGTCGCGACTCCTCCTCGTTCGCCAGGGCGACCTCCATCGGCGGCGCGGGGAAGTAGAGCTCGAATCTCGTGCCATGACCCGGGTCGCTCGTGACCAACACCACGCCCTCGTGGCTCTGCATGATCCCGTGCACCACCGCGAGGCCCAAGCCGGTGCCTTCTCCCGGTCCCTTGGTCGAGAAGAAGGGATCGAAGATGCGCTCGAGCGTAGCCTGATCCATCCCGTGACCGGTGTCGGTCACCTCGAGGCTGACCCACCGGCCGGCACGGAGACCCGGCCGTTGGCCGGCGAGGGCCTGGCTTACCTCCAGGACGCGGGATCGCACCTCCAGGACGCCGTCTGCTTCCCGCATGGCGTGGGCGGCGTTGGTGCTGAGGTTCATCACTACCTGGTGGATCTGGACAGCATCCGCCAGGATCAGCGCACCGGGGGAATCCAGATCCCTACGGATTTCGATAGTGGCTGGAAGCGAGGCGCGCAGCAGGTCCAGCGCTTCGCTCACTACCGGATCAAGCAGGATAGGTCGTCTGGCCTGTTCCTGCAGACGGCTGAACGTCAGGATCTGCTGCACCAGGTCGCGTGCCCGGCGGGATGCCGACAGGATGCCCGCCACCCCGTCCTGTCCATGGTGATCCGGCGGCAGATCCTGTGCCAGCAGCTCGGCATGCCCGATCACCGCCGCGAGGATGTTGTTGAAATCGTGCGCGATTCCGCCCGCGAGGGTGCCAATCGCCTCCATCTTCTGCGCCTGGCGCAGCTGCATCTCCAGAGCAGCGCGGGCTTCCTCTGCCTGCATCCGGTCGGTCACGTCGTGCATGGCGCCGATGATGCGGACCGGGGTTCCATCTCCGCGGTACACCGTCTCCGCTTGTTGCTGCACGTACTTGGTTCGACCGTCCGGCGTCATCACCCGATGGGTCATCGCGAAGGTGGTGTGGTCCCGGACCGAGGCCCAGAGCCGTTCACTCACCAGCCGCCGATCGTCGGGGTGGATACCGTTGCGCGCCAGCTCCGCCGTCTCGGGGCGGGCCGCGGGATCCAGGCCGTAGATCCGGTAGGCCTCCTCCGACCAGATGAGCTCCATCGAGCCGAGGTCCAGCTCCCAGCTGCCGGTGTGGGTGATGCGTTGGGCCTCCATCAGGCGGAGCTCGCTCGCGCGGAGGGCCTCTTCCGCGCGCATCCTGGCGGTGATGTCGATCATCACCCCGTCCAGCCAGCGGGGATGTCCTTCCGTATCGTACGCCGCCCGCCCCTGTTCCTGGACCCAGCGGATCTCACCGCTGGCGTGCCGGACACGGTAGTGGACCTGGTAGGGCAGGCGGTCTTCGACGGCCCGGGCCGCGGTTGCCTCGACCTGGGGCCGGTCCTCCGGATGCATCAGGTCACCGACGGTCAGGCCTCCCGGCCGGAGGAACTCCTCCGGTCCGTATCCGGTCAGATCGCGGACTCCTTCGGACAGGAAGAGATCCCGATAGGGGAACTGCACCTCGCACTGATAGACTACGCCCGGCACGCTTTCCACCAGAGTCCGGAAGCGGGCCTCGCTCGCGCTGAGCTCCGCTTCGGTCCGCATCCGGTCGGTGATGTCGAGCACGACGCCATCGATCCAGCGAGGCGTTCCGCCCGCGTCCCGGGCGACCCGGCCCTGGTCGTACATCCAGTGGATGCTGCCGTCCGCGTGCCGCATCCGATACCGCACCTCGAACGTGCTTCCCTGCTCGACCGCCTGACGCACCGCCTGGTTGACCCGCTCCTGGTCCTCCGGCAGCGTCAGGTCGCCGAAGGTCAGGGGGCCGGGTCGCATGAACTCGGCGGCCGGATAGCCGGTCAGTGCAATCACGCCTTCGGACAGGAAGACGTCCCGGAAGGGAGGATCGAACTCGCAGCGGTAGACGGTTCCGGGGACATTCCCCACCAGAGTGCGGAATCGCTCCTCGCTTTCCCGGAGCGCTTCCGCCACCCGGGCCCGCTCGGCCTCGGCACTCTCGAGCTGAGCCACCCGGAGGGCGAGCCGATCACGTTCGCGCTGAAGCCCGGCCAACTCCGGTCCGGTCGGAGGGTTCATGGTCCTTTCGTGCCCTCCCCGCCGGGCGGCCCATAGAAGAACACCCACACCGCGAGATCGTCGGTGAACTCCTCGAAGCGATGCTCGCGATGGGCCGGGACGAACAGCACGTCCCCGGGACCAAACCCGATCCGATCCGGCCCGTTCCTGAACCAGCCGCTGCCGCGCATGATCACGTAGATCTCGTCCCGGGTATGCGGCGTCTGGGGGTCCGCCTTCTGCGGGGCGTACAGACCCACCTCGAGGGTGCCGTGCTCCAGCAGCACGGCGTAATTATCGCCGTAGGGTCCGGGCATCTGGCTCAGGGCCTGGGCCAGGGTGAGGTGGAACGGATTCATGCCGTTGCTCCCGCGGGTCGGTCGAGTGCAAAGTGGTTGAGAGGGGGATCGGGTGCTCCCCACCACGGCAGACCGGTGGTGGTCATGGGACTCGTGGGGCGACTGCGGGCGTCAGTACAGCTGGGCCCAGCTCCGTTCCGGGATTGCGCTGGGTTGCGCCGCGCCGGTGACTGCGCGGTTGATCGCACAGCGAGAGAAGTTGAGCTGGTTGGTGCCGGAGATGAGGGTCGGGAGCCCCGCCTGGTTGGCGGCCATCACCGCACCGGTCACCTGCCCACCGTCGGTGTTCACGGTGCCCTGCACGACGATGATGCCGTAGAACCTCACCGGGTCCGAGAGGTGCAGATTCCCGTCGACCAGGAGGATGCCCTGGCCGCTGCCGCCGGACAGGGTGATGTCGCCCGGGGCGTACACCAGAGGGAAGTAGTTCCCGCAGGGGCTCGAGGGATCGTCCGGGTCGCCCCAGTTCTGCTGGTCGCTGAAGCGACAGGTGACAGGTGTGCCGGCGTTGAA
>JBGQJV010000308.1:0-4840 GCA_041499215.1 Gemmatimonadota bacterium
AAACCGCTGAAGACTCGACTCCAGTCGGGAGATTCGCCCGCGAGCGCGTGGTCCCAGTCCACGCCGAGGTCGAACGGATGACCGGGGATCACGCTCATGTGGTAGCAGGGTCCGCCCAGAAGCTGCTCCAGCGCGATTCTGAGCGAGTGGGTTCCCGTGCGTGGAAGACCGGCGCCCACGACCCGGAGCCCGGTCGCGGGGCCGGCGCGCCGCCCCTCAGATGGGGAGAACGCCATCACACGGTCAAGAGCCATGCCCAGAGCCGCGGGTTCCCTGCCCGAGCAGGAACCAACGCGGAGGCGTGATTGTCACAGGTAGCTGAGCCAGGGCGAGCGGCCACGCTGCTTTACACCGGCGAACCAGACGCACAGCGGAAACATCGCCAGCACCACCAGCAGCCAGACGAGGTAGACCACTGGCAGCCCGAACGCCCAGTCGGGAGGCTGGGTGAACGGATACTGGTCCAGCCGGCTCGACTCGAACATCCAGTGGGCATCGCCGTAGCGGAACAGGCAGACCACCACGGCCGCGGCGTGAATCAGCGTCAGGTGGCCCAGGAAGTAGAACAGCGGCACCTTGCCGAAGATCAGCGCGGGCCGGAGCAACCGCGGTGTGCCTCGGTCGAGCAGGGCCAGGAAGCAGAGCGCCGGCCCCAGCGTCATCAGCAGGAACGCGAAGGACGGCGGGTACTTATTCGTGTTCAGAAATGACAGCACCGTGGACACACCGGTCGCCTGCGTCGTCCAGGGAACCGGATCACCGTAGACATTGAGTGCCCGGAGCAGCACGAAACCCGCTGCCAGGGCCAGGCCCGTCCGCATCAGCACCAGTCGCCGCCGAGGAGCAGTCCAGTCGTACACTCTTCCCAGCCCGAACCCAACCGCGGTCACTCCGATCCATGGTATCAAGGCGTAGGCGGCGAGGACGGTGTGCTCGGGACCCGGGAGCAGGAAGCCCGGGGAGTGCAGCATCGTCCATAGCGGGGCGAGCGCTCCGAAGGATGAGGACTGGACCCCATCCAGCAGGTTGTGTCCCGCGATCAGCACCGCGCCGAATATCGTCACCACCATCGGCCGCAGGCGAACCAGTGCCCCAAGAGCAATCATCGACCAGCCCAGTGCCCAGAGCACGTTCAGCACCGTCACCCGGTAGTCGAAATTGAACTGCAATCCGAGGCAGCGGACCACCACCGCGTCGAGGAAGATCAGCCAGAGGCCGCGGGTCCACAGGAAGCGCGCCAGCTCGCTCGTGGATCGTCTCCAGAGGGCGAGGTACGCGCCGGTCCCGGTGAGCAGGAAGAAGGTCGGGGCACAGAGATGAGTCACCCAGCGGGTGAAGAACAGCGGGACTGTCGTGGCCGTGACGTTCGTCGGGTTGATCGCGTAGTTGCCGAAGAAATCGCGCACGTGGTCCAGCGCCATGATGATCATCACGATGCCACGGAGCACGTCGACCGCTTCCAGGCGGGCTCGCTTGTCCGCGGCAGGAGTGGTCGCCTGTTCCGGGCCGGATGGAGCTCGGCTGGGTGCAGTGCCGGTATCGGGCGTGGAGGCCCCGGCAGCGGTTTCAGATTGCAAGGTTCGTCGTCGCTGGTGACGGGTATCTGGAGCTGGAGCTGGAGCCTCCACTTCGCACCTGCTGGGGTACGCAGGGAGGCCATCAAGGTGGTGGTCGGCGCCGGCCTGGGCAAGCCGAATCCGGCCCTGACTGGCCTTGTAGTGCCCACCCGTTCTCCGCGGGCGCCTCCAGCTCGGGCGCGCGCGCGATCATCTGGCCCACCATTCCATATCGGATCGCTACGTCGGCGTCCAGCCAGAAGTTGCGATGGCAATCCTCCTCGATACGCTCCGGCGGTTGGCCGGTGGCGCGGGCGAACCAGCGGTCAGCTGTCCCGCATCCGCAGGATCTCCTGGGCCTCGGTGGCGACATCGCTCGCCGAGCTGCTGGCGCCGCCCGCCGGCTGGTGCAGGAGGCCAGGGCCAGCAGTTGGGCGGACACGCTCGCGGCCAGTTTCTGGGTAATCTCCTTGCTGATGATGATCGTGCGGGCGCGAAGCAGGCGGTCAGCGATGGGGTAGAGGGGCAGTGGGCGAGTCTCGTCGCTGGTGTCGTAGGACTTCATCAGGCGGTTCGATCGGCTGGTGGACACAGCGGGGATCGAGCACAAGACTTGATCGGATGGGCTGACCGGTCACGGTCGCGGCCGGGCCAGCGGAGGAGCCGGAGCCAGAGGACTCACGGGCCCGGAGCGGAGCCGGTCTGGTAGTCGAACCCGGCTGCGCCTGGCGGGAGACAGGTCATCGATGCCCTGCGACGCCCGCGGATTGCAGCCGGCAACCTGGCCGGCGGTCCGAGCGGCGACATGATCAGGGAGCCCAATGCCAGGGCTACCTTAATAGTGGGGGTGGCCCGATAGTGGGGTGGCGGTAGCGGCAGCCGCGAGACCGTACTTGGATCGCTTTCATCCGAGCCATGGCAGTGATTAAGGACTGGGGGATCCGTTCCCCCTGGATCGCTGCCCGTCGGGCGGTGGTTGGGCCGTTACGGAGATTCGTCGGGCCCGCGGCATCTGTGGAAGACGCTCGAGTAGCTAGCATTGTAGAGATGGAGGCAGGAGCGCGGCGGTGGCGGTGACCGGCCCTGGTGACCTGACGCGCATGACCATCGCGTTCGTTGGGGCGAACCTGGCGGTCTGGGCTGGAACAGCCGGTCGGTCTTTCGGCTTTGACGAGGCGGCCGAGATCACGCTCGACCTGGGGAGGCCCCCCCATCGAGCCCAGCCGGCGCTCGGTTGCGGGCTAGGTGGCGACCTTACCGCCTCCTGCATCAGGTCCGATCATAGGTTCGAGTAACTGGCATTGGGAGGTGGTAGGCCGGAGGCCGGCGGGCAGCGGTGACCGGTCGCGACCTCTCCGCCTCGCTGCGCCAGGTAGGGGCATGAGCGACATTCGAGTAACTGGGATTGGCAGATGGCGAGGCCGGAGGACGGTCGTGACCGGCCCTGGTGACTTGGGGCATCGGACCATCGCCCGAGGTGGGACAAGCTGCGTCGGGGCCTCAACAGCCACCCGGGTTTCTCGGCTTTGACGGGGCCGCCGAGGCGACGGTTGACCCGTGGCAGGGCCCTCGTCGAGCCCCAGCCGGCCCTCGGTCGCGTGCTAGGTCGCGGCTTCACCGCCTCGCTGCGCCGGGAAGGGGCATGGGCGACGTTCGAGTAACTGGGATTGGGAGATCGCAGAGCCGGAGAGTGGGGGTGACCGGCCCTGGTGACCTGGCGTATCGGACCATCGCCCGAGGTGGGACAAGCTGCGTCGGGGCCGGAACAGCCGCCCGACCTCTCGGCTTTGACGGGGCTGCCGATGCCACGGTCAACCCGTGGCAGGACCCCCGTCGAGCCCCAGCCCGCCGACGGGTTGCGTGCTGCGTGGCGGCCTCACACCTTCCCTGCCAGAAGGCGGCCAGGGCGTGTTAACGCGGCATAACCGGATCGCAAAGTGCGGGTACCTTTGACCAGACTTGGTGAACCGATTCACCTTGACCTGCGTCGTCGTTCTGTGTTCCCCGTCTTTGCGGCGGTTCATGCAAGTCAGCTGGGACCGTCCGGATCCAGGACATATCCCACAGGCGGCCGCGTCCCCAGGCCCCAGCCCCCGCCCTCGGGAGGGCACGGCGTGTTAACGCGGTATAGCCGGATCGCAAAGTGCGGGTACCTTTGACCAGACATGGTGAACCGATTCACCTTCACCTGCGTCGTCGTTCTGTGTTCCCCACCCTTGCAGCGGGTCATGCACGTCGGCTGGGACCGTCCGGATCCAGGACATGTCCCACAGGCGGCCGCGTCCCCAGGCCCCAGCCCCCGCCCTCGGGAGGCCCAGGGGGAAAGCGGGCAACTCGGTGTGCTTCGCCCGGGGCGGGCACTGCCGCGAGCGCGACGAGTACCTCGGGGGCAAATCGGCCCCGGGGCGGACACCGGCCGGCCCATCGCGAGGGTTCGCCCGACGCCACGCGGGCCCAGGTTCGCTCGCCACCCGAGGGCACTTCGCCTAGAGTGCGAGCACCGGCGCTGCGCGCATTTCGCCGTCCGCGAACGGGCCCAACTCCCTCCCCCGGCGCCGCCGCGGCCCCCATCGCGTATTATCGCTACCCGTGTAAGTGACCCCCCGCATGCACTCCTGGGCTCGTGCTAGGGGAGGCGGGCCCTTATCCGGCACTTCCCATATTCACCACGGGTGCGCAGGCCGCAGGGTTGATTTCTCGTGGTTGGAGGTGAAGTAATAGTTAGGTGGCTGACACTGGCCCGTTTAGGGCGAGATCCCGCCAGGGCAACAACAACCGCCTTGCTTTCGTGGCCTCGTGCTGTCCGGAAGGGAGCGGGGTGCTGCTCGGTCGACCGCAGGGGCTGTCTCCCTCGCCACCCCCGCTCGCGGCATTCCCCGCGCCCGTGTGCCCGCCATCTCGCTCGCCCGCGGAAGGTCCGGGCGCGTGTCGGCGGCTGGCGCCGGGACGGCCTCCCGAGGGCAAACGCCGCCGCCGCGTCCCACGGCTGCCTCCCTGCGCCCGCCGCCCGCTTAGGTTTGAGCTCACGCGGCACCACCTAACATGCGCATGCACCAGTCGGAGCCGCGGCCGTCGGTTATCTTGGACCAACTACGGCCTGCCCTGCCCGGGCGAGGTCTGGCGACCTCGCCGCGGTCTCCGCAGGTGATGCGCGGTCGTTAGATGGCCTTCTCTCTTCGGTGCCCCTGCAGTGACGCCAGTCCCGACCTCGCTCGATCATCTCGTCTACGCTACCCCCTTCTTCGAGCGGACCCTCGACCACATTGAGAGCACCTTCGGAGTCC
>JBGQJV010000309.1:0-4837 GCA_041499215.1 Gemmatimonadota bacterium
CGACGGGTCCTGCTGCTGGAGATCGATCCGCGGGAGAGCCTGCACCAGCTGCTGGGCACCGAGCCGTCCGGTGGAGGGATCATCAAGGCCGGGCCGAAGCTGTCGGTGCAGAACCTTCAACCTCGCGCCGTGGTGGACTCCCTGGTGCGGGAAAAGGTGCCGATCGGGATACTGGCGAAGAAGATCATCGCCAGTCCGGTGTTTCAGCATTTCGCCGAGGGGGCACCGGGACTCAAGGAGATGGCGGTACTGGGCTACGCTCTGCGCACGGTCGAGGGGGACTACAAGCACAAGGCGGACGTGGTGGTGCTCGATGCTCCCGCGACCGGTCACGGCGCCTCGATGCTGGCCGCACCGCTTCTGCTCTCGGATCTGGTGGGCGGTGGGCAGCTCGGCGACATGGCCCGGAACCTGGCGGAGTTCATCGCCGATCCCCAGCGCTGTGGCGTGGTACTCGCCACCCTCGCCGAGGAGATGCCGCTGCAGGAGCTGGCGGAGCTGGTGGCACTGTTGCGCGAACGGATGGGCCGGCCCCCGGAGCTGGTGGTGGCGAATGGGGTGTACCCTGTGTTTCCGGGCGGGCGGTCGGGCGGGCGGTCGGTCGCTCCGATGACACCAGCCGCCAGGGTCGAGGCTGACGGCGCGGTCCGCCGGTCCGTCGGTCCGCCCGCCCGCCCTGACCGCCTGTCCGTCCTGGATCTCTGGCGGGAGAGAAGAGCGGTGAACGACCGCGAGCTCAAGCGGCTCAAGGAGATCTGGAGGGGCCCGTTGGCCGTCGTGCCGCTGCAGCCGCTCGACCGCGGTCCGGCGCTGTTGGCGGCGATCGAGGCCAGGCTGGGAGAGGAGCTGGCATGAGTCTGGGACAGCTCGAGCGGAAGCTCCTGGTAGTGGTGGGCGCGGGTGGCGTCGGCAAGACCACCCTCGCCGCCTCGCTCGGCCTCCGGTCGGCCCGGGCCGGCGCCAACACCCTGGTCATGACCTTCGACCCCTCGCTCCGGCTCAAGGACGCGCTCGGCGTGGGCGAGTCGGCCAGGGACCGCGCGGTCCGGGTGAAGAGCGACACCCGCGCGCGACTGGACGTGATCCTGCTCGACGCCAGGAGCACCTTCGATCGGCTGATTGAGCGCTACGCTCCGGACCGGGCGGCGGCCGAACGGATCTACACCAATCGCTTCTATCGCGACCTCGCCGGCAACCTGGCCGGCATCCTGGAATACATGGCGGTCGAGCGGCTCTTCGAGGTGGCCTCGGAGCGGAGCTATGACCGGATCATCCTCGACACGCCTCCGACCCGCCAGGCGCTGGATTTTCTCGAGGCGCCCGACCGGATTGTGAACTTCCTGGACAGCGGCGCCATCAAGATTGCGCTCAAGCCGTGGTGGGAGGCCGGCGGCGGGATCAAGGGAATTCCCATGCGGCTCGCCGCCAAGGGCGCCGAAGGGATCGCCGACCGGCTGCTCGGCGTGCGCCTCCTGGGCGACATGCTGGAGTTCTTCCGGGCCTTCGCTCCGCTGTACGACGGGTTCCGCGAGCGGGCGCAGCAGGTACGCCGGCTGCTCCGGGACCCTGAGACCCTCTTCATCCTGGTGAGCGGCCCCGGTGAAGACCGGATCCCCGACACCATGTTCTTCGCCCGCAAGCTGAAAGAGGGCGGGCACCGGGTCGGGCCGATCGTGGTCAATCAGGTACACCCGGCCGTCAGGCGGACAGGCGGACGGGTGGACAGTGAGTTCGCCTTGGGCTTGGAACTGTTCGAATTCCTGGGCCTGCGTGACCAGCAGGGCATCGCGCGGCTCAGGAAACTGCTCTCGCGCGGAGAGCCACTCGTGGTAGTACCTCTCCAGGCGAGCCCACCCGGCGACCTGGCGGCGCTGGAGCGGCTCGGCGAGGAGGTCGTGTCGCAGGTGCGGTAGGGTGGTGAGGTGCGGCAGGGGCGGGCAGGGCAGGGCGGGAGGGGCGGAAGGTGGGTTCCGCCGTTCCCGCCCTTTCCGCGTACTCCGCTCTCGTTCATGATCACTTCACGCCCTCTTTACCGCATTGCGGCATTCGGGATTGACATTTTGCCGCAGTGCGGTAGATTCCCCTCCGTCGCTAACGGCTGACGGCCAACGGCCAACGGAGGCCCTATGATCCGGCTCATCAAGCGGTACGGCGGAGGCAGCCGGAAGCTGTATGACACAGAGGAGAGCCGGTACGTCTCGCTGGACGAGATTGCCACCTGGATCCGGAAGGGACAGGAGCTCCAGGTAGTGGACAGCGCGACTGCGGAAGATGTGACGGGTCAGACGCTGGCCCAGATCATCTACGAGGACCACAAGAAGGGGAACTCATTCCTCCCCACGGACTTCCTGCACGACGTGATCCGCCGCGGCCACCGGGCGATCGCCGAAGGGGTGGAGCAGATCCAGACCGGGGTGGACCGGCTGGTGCGGGCCTCGGTCGACAAGATCGCGCCGGTCGGTGGAGTGCAGCAGGAGCTGGATGTGCTGCGCGAGCGGCTGGTGCAGCTGGAGGAGTCGTTGGCGGAGCTGGAAGTAGAACCGGCGGCCACCAGGGGCCGGAGACGGAAGGGCGCGGGCAAGCGGCCGGCACGGCGCTGATCCCGACAACTGGAATCGAGCGCAGTTCCTGATCACGACAGCGGCCGAGGGATCGGCCCGGCACAAGGAGGAGTTATGGCCACCAAGAAGAGCAGGAAGACCGCCGCCATCCCGATGCTGAAGGAGTCGGCACACGAAATCTGGCTCGCGGGCCTGGGTGCGTTCGCGCTGGCCGGTCAAGAGGGCGGCCGGCTGTTCAAGTCGCTGGTCAAGAAGGGCGAGGGGATGGAGAAGGTGAACAAGACCCGGATCCATGCACTGACCACCCGCGTGAATGGCCTGCGGGGTGATGCCCGGTCGGCGGTGGCCCGGGTGCGGACTCCGATCGAGGCCGGGATGACCAATGCCATGCACCGGCTCGGCGTGCCGACCCGCAAGGAGATCGCCACCCTGACCAAGCGGGTCGAGGAGCTGACCCGGGTCGTGGCCAAGTCCCGCGGCAAGAACGCCAAGCGCCGGGCTACCCGGCCCGCGCCCGCCCCGGCGGCCTAACGGCGCTCCCGTGTCCGCCGGCCGAAACCCGCAGGGAAGGGGTGTAGGGCTAGCCCTGGCCGGTGGTGGCCCCGAGGGCGCCGTGTACGAGATCGGAGCCCTCCGGGCCCTCGAGGAGTCGATCGAGGGGCTCGAGCTGAATGAGTGTGATGTCTATGTGGGGGTGAGCGCGGGGGCTTTCGTCGCCTCCCTGCTTGCCAACGGTCAGACGCCCGCGCAGCTCGTGCGCGGGCTGGTGACCCACGAGCCGGGCGAACATCCGTTCGACCCGGCTGCCTTTTTCCTCCCCGCCTACCGGGAGTGGGCCCGCCGCGGGGTGCAGCTGCCGCGGCTCTTCGCCGATGCGGTCTGGCAGTTCACCCGCTCTCCCGAAGACCAGACGCTGCTCGAGTCGCTCACCCGGCTCTCGCGCGCCCTGCCCCTGGGCCTGTTCGACAACGACCCCATCCGCCGCCACCTGGAGCAGACCTTCCGCCGCCGGGGACGGACCGACGATTTCCGCCGGTTGACGCAGAAGCTCTTTGTCGTCGCGGCCGATCTCGAGGCCGGTACCCCGATCATCTTCGGGTCACGCGGGTGGGACAATATCCCCATCTCGCGCGCGGTGCAGGCCAGCACCGCGCTCCCTGGGCTCTACTCCCCGGTGGAGATCGCCGGTCATCTCTGCGTGGATGGAGTGCTGCTCCGGACGCTGCACGCCTCGGTGGCGCTCGAGCAGGGGGTCGACCTGCTCTTTTGCGTGAATCCGGTGGTGCCGGTGGATCTGGCCGCCGGCCAGGCCAAGGGCGTGATGCCGGGCGGTTCTCTCCGGCGCCGGGGCCTGCCCGCGATCCTGTCGCAGACCTTTCGGACCCTCATCCACTCCCGGATGGTGGTCGGCATGTCGCGCTACAAGACCCGCTTTCCGGATGCCGACGTGGTGCTGCTCGAGCCCGAGCGGGACGAGTACCGGCTGTTCTTCAGCAACATTTTCAGCTTCGGCTCCCGGCGGGAAGTGTGCGAGATCGCCTATCGCGCGACCCGGGAGGATCTGCGCCGCCGCCAGGCGACCCTCGGGCCGATCCTGCAGCGCCACGGGTACCGGCTTAGAACGGATGTCCTGGCCGACACGGCCCGGGACGTCTGGCAGAGTGTGGGGGTAACCCGGCACGGGCGGCGGGCGAAGCTGAGCGACCGGCTCGCCACCACGCTGGCCCATCTCGAGCAGCAGCTGGGCAACGGCGACCGCCGGCAGGGCCGCCGGCGGCGGGTCCAGCGGGTCCCTCAGGGCTCCTCGTAGCGCAGCAGGGCCAGATTCATCTTCCCGAAGGCAAAGTCGTCCACCCGGTTCATCCCCTGGCGCACCGGCACACCTTCCGGACTGATCCAGAAGAAGAAACCGAGACTGGGACGGAACCCGACCTTCCAGCAGGTATAGCGCCCAGCCGGGACCTCGATCGTTTCCCTGCCGTACACCTTAAGGTTTATCCAGCTGTGGCGGGTCTGGCCCTGGTCCCTACCGAGCTGCGGCATGCTCGCGGCCCATGCCGAGTCCAGTGCCACGGCCTGGACGGCGCCGCCGCCCGCGGCGCCGCCGCCCGCGGCGCCGCATCAGCGTCAGGCGGACAAGCGCGCGTCCAAGCCACGCCGGAAAGAGTCCCCGCTCCTCGTATCGCTCCAGGGCCTCCGGCAGTCCCACAAAGAGGTCCTGCACCGCGTCCTGGGCGTCGGCGGAACTTCCCAGCAGACGATTGGCGAGGGTGAGC
>JBGQJV010000310.1:0-4820 GCA_041499215.1 Gemmatimonadota bacterium
GTCCGAGCAGGCGGCGAAGCGTGCCTGCGACGGTCGATCCAATCAGCGCATCGAGGCTGGCAGCCTCGTCCCGGTCGGCGCCGGCCCTGAGCGCGATCTGCGCCAGCAGCTCCATCACCCGGGTATCGAACTGGGGACTGGCCGGATGCAGCTCGAGGCCAACGGCGAGCTCGGAGGGGTCACGGGCTGCGCGGCTGCGGGTGGGGTCGTCCAGAACCCGGCGCTCCAGTGCCAGCCACGGATCGGTGGAGAACTGCCCGCTGGGACGCAGCGGCCTGAGCGAGAGATGCGGAGCGACCGGGAAGGATCCGCCGCCCGATTCGGGACGGGCCACCACCTTGAACACCCGCTCCAACTCGCCGGAGGTAACGCCGGGAAGGAAGACGATCCCGCCGACGCTGGCTTCCCGCAACGCGACTGCGAGATCCCGCAGCGGGTCGAAATCGGCGTTGGTCTCCATCCCTTCCACCAGGAGCTGAACCCCGCCGACTTCCACCAGCAGGGACGAGCGCTCCAGGAGGAGCCCTTCAAGCAGACGCTCCAGGCCGGCCAGGCTGGCGGCCAGCGCCGGATGCCCTTCGGGCACGAGCCGGAGCTGCTGCACCACCCCAGCCAGGGCGAGCAGCATGTCCGCCAGCAGACGGGTGGCGGTGGTTCGGGGCAAAGGAGTCGACGAGGGCATCCAAACGGAATCTACCCGCCGGGCGGCCGGGAGGAAGGACGCCGAAGGGTGGAGGGTGCGGAGGGACTGAGGTTCCGGTATAATGATCGGATGACCGCACCACCTCCATTCCGCCGGTCGGGTGAGAACCCCAACATCCGCGGCTGGGCCACCGGGGCGCCGGGGGTGGCGGACGTGCTCCGGCGCGGAGCGTGGTACCCTGTCCTCGAAGAAGGGCCGGACAACTCGGTCCTGATCGAGGTGGACCACATGCCAATGCGGTTCCGGCGGGAGGAAGTCAGGGTTCGCGAGGAGCGCCCGGACATGTGGAGCGTGGTGACGCGAACCGGGGTCATGCGTCCCACTCTGGCGGGTCCGAAGATGGTGACCAGCTACGCGGTCTGTCCCGACTGTACCGGGCGACAAGAGTTCGAAGGGCAGCCCGAGACCCTGATGTGCGTGCGCTGCCGCAGGGCGGCCAAAGTGGACTGGAATACCAAGTACTGAATCGGCCGGCCGTCTTCTCCGTTCAACGGATGCGCCGGGTCGAGCGTATGCCGGGGACGGACCTGAGACTGGACGGAGCGATCGACACCGACCGATGGCGGGACGCGTCAGCCACTACTCGACCACACTGCCGGCTGGCAAACCCGGCGGCCGACGCACCATCGCCTCGCTGGTCAGTGTCGTTCTGCATCTGGCCCTCCTGGTCCTCCTGATTCATCAGGCCCTCCAGCGGCGGCGGCAGCCCGACCGCGCCGCGGCCCAGCCGGTGGAACGGCCAATCCAGCTGGTCTTCGCCCCGCCCCGACCGAAACCCACCCCCCGCCCCGTCACTCCCGACGTCCCGCAGACGCCTCCGGCGGTTCCGCTCACTCCCGGGCCAGACCAGACTCCCGGATCGCGGGCGCAGGTCTCGGCCACTCCCGAGCCGGAGCCAAACGCCCCGCCGGAAGCCCCCAGAACCGTGGCCACCCGGCCGGATCCGGGATCGGAGACCCGCACCACCGGCACCGCGGAGGTCACTCAGCCCCCCTCGGCCATCGCGGCCCAGCCCGCCACCACCTCGACCAACACCCCTACGCTCGAGTCGGAGGCCCACCGTCTGTTCGGGCGGCCCTCCAGCAAGCTCGGGCCGGTGTCGGGCCAGCGGGACAACCGACCCTGGGAAACCCCGGTGGAGCTCTCCCGCGGCTGCTCCCTGCCGCCGGAACAGGAAAATGACTCGACGGTGCCGAAGGGCATGGCCGTGGTGGTCGGCAAGATTCTGCGCGAAGGTACCAACGAACCGCTGGCCGGCGCGCGGCTGCAGATCTTGGGCACGGAGTACGGCACCTTCAGTAACGGGAAGGGAGAGTACCGGCTGGTGTTCGACCGCACCCTGGTGGACCGCTGCCGGACCCAGTCGGTGCGGGTCACCGCTCCGGGCTACGCCGAACGCGATGTGATCCTGTCGGTGGGCGAGCGGATCAGCTCGGACGTGTGGTTGCCGAGGTACTGACAGGCAAGTGGGCTGGAGGGCGCCGGGCCGTCAGCCTTCAGCCGTCAGCCGTCAGCTGGTGGTTCAGAACTGATAGCTCACGGCTGATGGCTGATGGCTCAGTTCGGCGGATGCGTCGTGCTGGCCCCGTAGAACCGGTCGAACCCGATCACCGGACCATTGGCGTTGAAGCCGTAGTCGTTCTTCACCGAGGCGACCCACTGGCGGATCGAGCCGGGGAATGGCTCCCGCGCGGCGTGGTGGCCGAAGGGATCGGTGTACCAGACGCTGGCGCCGTCCTTGTTGTTCAGGTTGTTGTCGTTGATATCCACGAACCGGCGCACTCCGTTGAACTGGGAGCGCGCATCATCCCAGGTCACGCCGGCGGACTGGCCGTTGTTGGTCGATGCGAGGCATTCGTCGCCGGTGGCCCGCTCACCTCCCGGCCCGGTCTCGTAGCAGACGTCGATGGGGCGGCCGGTGATGTTGGGCGCGGCCGGATCGTAGAACCGGCTGGGCATGAACACCTGGAAGTACGGATTGAAGCTGGCGATGGTGTGACCGCTCTCGGTACGCACCGAGTTGGAAGTCTCCCAGCTCTCATGCAGGGCGCGGTCGAAGTCGGACCGCTGGCCGGCGGGCACCCGCATGAACTGGTTCACACAGGTCCGGTCCGGCATCCGGCGCTGGCCGCCGCCGTTGGGCGAATTGGCGGGCGTCGGGGGCCCCACCACCACGTGGGTCCCGTCGCAGGTACGGACGAACTCGCCAGCGGTGCCGATGGCGGTCATCAGCGTCACGTGCATTTCGGTGCCGTCGCTGCAGTCCAGGTGATACACCATCTCGTGCAGATTGTTGGTAAACGCGTCCTTGGAGTGCGTGCCCTGGTGCAGCTTGGCGAGTACGCTGCACTTCACGCTGAACAGCGCGCCCGAGACGCCGTCCTGCCGCACCATCTCGACGTCGTTCTCCCAGTCGATCTTGTGACCGTAGTGGTCCTCGTGCCGCTCGCCCTGCGGGTCCCAGGTGTCCAGCGCCTCGTTGGCCAGCCCAAACGGGATCGGGCCGGTGCGGCTGTACAGCTTGGAGCCGCGGGGATCGCGGCCATGCTCGTGGCCGAAGGTGCAGCCGCTGGCGGGATCCACCGGCGGATGCCAGGTGTTGTATCGCTTGCCGTCGGGGCCGACGACCGAGTAGCGGTCGTGCTGGGCCTGGGTGCAGGTGTCGTTCGGGCCGGGCACCCAGATGCCGTACTGGAACGCCGGGCCGGTCTCCTGCACCGGCTCGATGCCGTAGTAGCCGTCTCCCGAACAACCGGCGAGGACGGTGGTCGCCGGCAGAACGCCGAGCGCGAGACGGCCCAGCCTCTGGACGAGCATGCGCATGGGGAAGCTCCTCAATGCAGAGTCAGGCCCACCCCGAACTCGAGCAGGCTGGTGTTGGCGGACAGGCCGGAGACCGTGTCATTGAAGCGCACATCGCCGCCGGTGGAGCCGAGAAAGTTGGCGTACGGCACGATCGAGAGTCCCCGCCCCATGTTGACCTCGTAGCCCACACCCACCTGCCCGGAAAAGGCCTGCGACGACACCTTGTCGGTGTTGTCCTTGGCGGAGAACTGGGAGATCCCGAGACCGGTCTTCAGGTAGAAGCCGCTGGTCGGCTTGGGGTAGAGCAGCACCACCGCCTGCAGCGAGCCGAGCAGCTGGTCGACATCGTTCTTGCTCGTGTACCATCCGGTCGCTTCCAGGCCGACCAGCACGGCCTTGGTGATCGTAGCACCGGCCCGGAGGTATCCGGCGGTGCCGCCGGTCCGGTCGATCCGGCAGATCTCGCAGGACAGCCGGGCCGAGCCCAAGCCGATACCCGCTCCAACCCAGAAGCCATGCCGCTCCGCGGCCCGCTGGGCGGAGAGGGCGGCGGTGGACGTGAGTAGCAGGGCGCTGGCCAGCGCCGCGATGAGCGGACTGCGCATAGGGTACTCCGGGTGCTTCAGATGGTCGTTGAAGCGTGGTGATACGGCTTCACGCAAACTTCACCGCTGGGAACCCCGGGGCGGTGACCGGGGCCACATGCCGGGGGTGAGGGATGGGAGTCCGTCGCATTCGGAGGGTATCGTCGGGGGAAAGGTCGACGCTTGACCCGTCCCGAGGGACCTCCCGGAGCGGCAGATGGGTCCCGGCGCCGGCCTGGGCCCGGAGTCCCGCGCTGGCGCAGCCCGCTGTGAGGCAACACAACGAGAGACCGGGGGATCTCCCCGGTCCCTCATCGTCTACCGGTGCAAGTCTATCGCCGGTCCCGGAACAGCGTGACCCTGCCGGCCTGGTCGATGGCGTAGATAGGAATGTTCAGCACATCGTTGCTGAGATCGGCCAGCACCACGTCAGCGGCAAGTGCCCGGACGGTCGGCTGGGTGCTGAGATTGAAGGCGTCCGCAGCCGCGGGGTTGGTCACGTAGCCCAGGTCCTTGAGCGACTGGATGCTGGTGAGGCTCAGCGGCCGGAACGTCCCGGAGATGAACCCGGTCATAACCTCACTTCTGAACACATCCTCCTCCCAGTGCGAGTCGCGGGTGCCGTTGGGGCACGAGGGCGGCGAGCCGGGGAAGTTCTCCACCGGGATGCTGGTCCCGGCGCCGCCATTCGAGCCGACGAAGGCGGCCACGGCGTTGGGCCCGGTGTA
>JBGQJV010000311.1:0-4761 GCA_041499215.1 Gemmatimonadota bacterium
ACCCCCGCGAATCCCAGCTCGGTGATCGGCGTGTCCACCACGCGGTTGGGGCCGAACTCCTCCAGCAGACCCCGGCTCACCTTGTAGGCCCCTTGATATACGCCGACTTCCTCGCCCATCAGGAAGACGTTCGCGTCGCGGGTCATCTCCTCGCGGAGGGCCTGGTTGAGCGCGTCGCGGTAGGTCAGGGTCGGCATGGGCTCCAGTCTCGTCAGCTGTAAGGAGTGAGGAGTAAGGAGTAAGGAGGACCTGCCACGGTCCTCGTACCCGAACCCTATTCACTCCCAACCCTTTCACTTCTCACTTCTCACTTCTCACACCTTACTCCTCACTCCTCACTCCTCACTCCTCACTGCTTTACCGGTGCGTACACATCCGTGTACAGCTCCCCCGGCTCCGGATCGGGACTCTGATCGGCGAAGTCGTAGGCGTCCTGGACTTCCACTTTCACTTCCTCGTCCAGCTCCTGGATGCCGGCGTCGTCGCTGACCCCTTCGGCCTTGAGCTTCTCGCCCCAGAGGAGGATGGGGTCCCGCATCCGATGGGCCTCCACTTCCTCCTTGGTGCGGTAGTGGCCGTGGATCGGGTCCGACATGGAGTGACCTACGAAGCGGTAGGTCCGGATCTCGAGCAGGGTCGGCGCGGCAGGGCGACGGGCCCGCACCACCGCGCGCTCCATTGCGGCCATCACTTCCAGCAGGTCCTGGCCATCGACCACCTCCCGGGACATGTCGTAGGAGGCGGCCCGTTCGGAGATGTTCCAGGTCGCCGTGGCGCGATCCAGCGCGGTACCCATGCCGTAGCGGTTGTTCTCACAGATGAAGATACAGGGGAGCTTCCATATCCCCGCCATGTTGAGCGCCTCGTGGAAGGCGCCGTTGTTGATGGCCGCCTCCCCGAAGAAACACACCGACACCTGGTCGCTCTGGCGGTATTTGATGCCGAAGCCTATGCCGGTCGAGATGGGAATGTGACCGCCGACGATGCCGTGCCCGCCCAGGAAGCCGAGGGAGGTGTCGAACAGGTGCATCGAGCCGCCCTTGCCCTTGGAGCAGCCGGCGGCCTTGCCGAACAGTTCGGCCATCACGACCCGGGCCGATATCCCCCGTGCCAGGGCCTGTCCGTGGTCCCGATAGGTGGTGGTGATGTAATCGTCGGGGCGCAGTTGGGAGAGGCAGCCCACCCCGACTGCCTCCTGCCCGATATAGAGGTGGCAGAAGCCCCCGATCTTGCCGAGGCTGTAGGCCTCGCCTGCCTTCTCCTCGAACCGGCGGATGAGCAGCATCTGCCGCAGGTAGTGGCGGTACTTCTCGGCCAGCTTGGTGTCGGCCTTGCGGGCAGTTTTGGTTGTGGCCATTGCGGATTCCCGGTCTCGATGTCATCCCGAGCGCAGCGACGAGTCCCTCTGGGTGCGCACCCTGAGGGATCCCTCGCTGCGCTCGGGATGATGTAGTCTCATGCCACGTCCGTCACCGTGCCGCTGACGGCTGGTGGCTCACGGCTGCCTTGGCCTGTTCCCAGGCATGATACGACGACCGGGTCAGCGGGCTCGCCTGTACGTGGGTGAAGCCGAGCCGCCGGCCGATCTCGGCCAGCTCCTCGAATTCGGCGGGGCTGTAGTACCGGACGATCGGAAGGTGGGCCTCGGACGGTCGCAGGTACTGCCCCAGAGTCAGGATGTTCACGTCACTCCGGCGCAGGTCCCGCAGGCACGTCACGATCTCGTCCCACTCCTCGCCCATGCCCAGGATGATGCCGGACTTGGTCAGGGCGTCCGGTGCCCGGTGCCGGGCGTTGGCGAGCAGCGCGAGTGCACGGTCGTACCGCCCGCCCGGACGGGCCAGGCGGTAGAGGCGCTCGCAGGTCTCGAGATTGTGGTTGAGGATGTCGGGCCGGGCATCAAGTACCAGCTGCAGTGCCACCTCCGACCCCTTGAAGTCCGGAATCAGGACCTCGACGGTGGTTCCCGGCAGCCGCGTGTGGATCTCGCTGACACAGGAGGCGAATGCCTCGGCGCCGCCATAGGGCAGGTCGTCCCGGTCCACCGAGGTGATCACCACGTGGGCCAGCCCCATCCGGGCCACGGCCTCGGCCAGCCGGATCGGCTCCACCGGGTCGTAGGCCGCCGGGGTACCGTGGGCGACCGCGCAGTAGGCGCAGTTGCGGGTGCAGACATCGCCCAGGATCATGAAGGTGGCGGCCTTGTGATCCCAGCACTCGCCGATGTTGGGGCAGCGGGCCTCCTCGCAGACCGTGTGGAGACCCAGTTCCCGCATCATGCCCTTGAGCTGGATGTAGCTCTCTCCCCCCGGGGCCTTCACCTTGAGCCAGGACGGCTTGCGGACCAGCTGAGCCCCGCCCGGTGGGGGGCCGGCCTCAGTGGGCTCGCGAGTAAGCTGAACCAGGGGTAATGCCATTTGGGTGGTGCGCTCCCTTACCTGACCATCTTCACGTTGCCGCTCCAAGGTAGTGGGGGGCCTCGGGGCTGGCTACGGGAAGGGGTGACAGATTCAACCATATGGTTGAATCTTGCACTTCTGGCAAGTGCCCCGCCCTCTGCCGGTTAGCCCGGGTGCATTATTCTGCCCCTCGGTGCGTCCGTCCGATCATCGTCCAGGTCGTCGGTGCCGGCAGATTCGAGGGACGCGCACTCGCCGAAACTCTGTCCGCTCACCCTGCGACGACTACTGGACCCCGGGGCCTGCTTCATCACAGTCTGTGGGTTTCGCCGGCGACCGGCGCTGTCCCGGTGGCTCGCGGAGGGGTGGGCGGCGCGAGGGTATTTCGCGGCGAACCCCATCCGGTGGGAGCGGGTTCGAAGCGGGGTGGGCGAGGTGTAGCCTGCGGAAGGCGGCGCGGGAGGTTAAGGCGGGAGATCTGGGTGCCGCCGCTGGAGCTGAGTGCCGCCGTTGGCGACCCTTTGGGTCGCCCGTGCGATGGGGGAGGGTAAGGCGGGAGTCCTGGGTCCTGCTGCTGGGGCCACCGGGATTCTGAAGCCGCCGGTCGCGGTCGGCCGGCAGTTACTTGGTGCAGGCCTGGCCGAGGGTGCGGGCATCGATCTGAACCCGGTCCGACGCCTTCCGCTCCTGCGCATCGTCGCTCTTTACAGTGGCGTATTGATCGTAGGTCCTGGCCTTAATCTCCAGGCTGACAACCCCGTCCTTGGAAACGTCCACCTTGGTGTCCAGGACCTCGAGGGTCTGTCGATAGAGCCCGCTCGAGCTGGGTTCCTGCCTGGACTTCTGGGCGAGAATCCAGCGGGTGCTGGTGTTGTACTGGCTTCGGACGTAGCCGAGTTCCTTGAGCTGAGCCTGCACACATGCGTAGGCTTCATCCGCGGTGCCCTGCGCAGGGCCGGCATAGTGGCTGTACAGAGTGCCGGCACAGCCGGTCAGCATCAGGAAGGTGATGGAAGCGGGGACACGCATCCGGAAGCGTCCGTAGGAGTAGGGTTGGGCGGAAAGTAGTACCGTCGGTAGCGAAACAGAACGGCCTCCCCCGCAGGGGAGGCCGTTCTGCCGCGGAGGTAGCGGCCAAGGCATGCCTTGGCCGCACCGTCCCGCAAGCAACTCCTGTCTACCTGTCTAGTAGAACAGCATCAGGCCGAACGCGCCGGTGAAGGACTTGTTCTTCGTGGTGCCGCCGGCCGGAGACAGCTTGCTCCAGGCATAGTCACCCTCGCCCACGATCTTCAGCGACTTGGTGGCCTGGTGGTAGATGCCGGCCGAGATCAGGGTGTTCTCGATCTTGCCGCTGCCACTCGAGGCCTTGAGGAAGCTCGAGCCATAGCTGCCGGCGAACGTGGTCTTGCTGTTGGCCGGGGTGAAGGTCAGCTGGCCGAAGAACCCGAGTGACTTGGTCAGGCCGTTCCCGTCATCGCCCGCCGCGCCGAACATCAGGGTCGTGCCGATGCCGCGGCCATAGTAGCCCGAACCGTGCAGCGAGAACGTGCCGCTCTTGTAGGTCAGGCCGCCGGCCGCGCCGTAGGCGGTCTTGCTGGTGCCGCCGCTGGGCGCGGTCTTGCTGTTCTGCAGGGTGCCGCTGGCGAACACCAGGATGTTGCCGGACTTGTAGGAGCCTTCCGCCTCGAGGCGCGGGATCTGGTGGGTGTTGTACGGGCCGAACGTGCTGGGATCCATCAGCCCGATGGAGAGCGAGCCGGGCCGGCCCCCCGGGGTGTTATAGGTCATCTGGGCCACGAAGTTCGGATAGATGTATCCGTAGCCGATGCGGCCGAGCGTCGTGCCCCGCGGGGCGATGCCGATCGGCCCGCCGACGCCGAACAGGGTCTGGTCGTTCAGGATGTTCTGCCGCTGATAGACGCCGAGTTCACGGCCGGCGACGATCGAGCCCCAGCTGCCGCCGACGGTCATGAACACCTGACGCATATCAATGGAGGCGCCGGAGAACTCGCCACCGAAGCAGTCGTGGTTCCCGCCACCGCACTGCACCTGGGGAGCGAAGCCGAACTGTATGCCCAGGTCGGTGTTGCCTTCCTTGCCCTTGGCGGTGAAGGTGGCGAACGACGGCAGCAGGCCGGTGCCGTAGTAGAAGCCCTTGCCACCGGAGCCGACCAGGCCGCCGGGGGTGGTGCCGCTCTTGGACTGTGACTGATACTGAGCGAAGATGTTGACGTTGCCGGCGAACCCGAAGGTCCAGCCGTTGCTCATCTGCATCGAAAGTGCCTGAGCGTTGGCGCCACTGGCGGCGCCGAGCATCAGGGCCCCGAACAACAGAGCGCTGCGCTTCATTGGTGCTTTC
>JBGQJV010000312.1:0-4715 GCA_041499215.1 Gemmatimonadota bacterium
GCGTCGACCCGCTCAGCCACCCGGCGAAGCGCCAGCTCCCGGAGCGCGATGAGATTGCCCTTGCGGAAGAACCGGTCCTGGGCGTGCTCGGCCTGTTCCGCCAGATACACCTTGCCCTGCTGCAGCCGCCGGAGCAGGTCCTCCGGCGTGAGGTCCGCCAGCTCAACGTCCTCGGCGCCGTCGAACACCGCGTCCGGCACGGTCTCCCGCACCTGGATGCCGGTGATCTGGGCGACCACGTCGTTCAGGCTCTCGAGATGCTGGACGTTGAGGGTGGAATAGACCGAGATCCCTGCGGCGAGCAGCTCCTCCACGTCCTGCCACCGGCGCTCATGGCGGGATCCAGGGGCGTTCGTGTGGGCCAGCTCGTCCACCAGCAGAAGGGTGGGGCGGCGGGCGAGGGCGGCGTCGACATCGAACTCGGTGAGGGAGACGCCCCGGTGTTCCAGGGTGCGGCGGGGAAGTTGCTCCAGGCCGGCGAGCATGGCGGCGGTTTCGGCGCGGCCGTGGGTCTCCACCAGTCCCACCACCACGTCCACGGCCTCGGCCCGCTTGGCGCGGGCCTCTTCCAGCATGGCGAAAGTCTTGCCGACCCCTGGGTTGGCACCGAAGAAGATCTTGAGCCGCCCCCGAGCCGCGCGAGCCTCCTCCTCACGGATCCGGGCGAGGAATTGCTCGGGGCTCGGGCGCGGCTCGGTCATGCCATTATGGTGCCCCGGTCAGACCGTCCAGCGCAAGGTTGAGGGGCAGCACGGTCACTCTCGGCTCGCCCAGGATGCCGAGCTGACGCCCATGGGTGAAGCGACGCACTACTGCCCGCACCGAGTCGGGGGAGAGCCCCCGCACCCGCGCCACCCTCGCTACCTGGTACTCCGCCGCGGCCGGCGAGATGTCGGGATCGAGTCCGCTGCCGGAGGCGGTGACCAGATCGACCGGGATCGGCGCCGTGTTGCCGGGATCGGCGGCCTTGAGAGCCTCGACCCTGCCCTTCACCGCATCGAGTTGAGCCGGATTGGTGGGACCCAGGTTCGATCCGCTGGAGATCGCCCCGTTGTATGGAACCGGGCCCGTGGCAGATGGCCGGGACCAGAAGTACTTCGCGTCGCTGAAAGCCTGGCCGATCAGCTCGGAGCCCAGTGCCGAGTCCCCTTTCATGATCAGGCTTCCCTCAGCCTGGCGATGGAACAGGAGGGCCGAGATGCCGGTGACGGCCACGGGGTAGATGGCCCCCGTCAACAGCGTCAGGGCCACCATCGACATGATCGCGGGACGGATCAGGGTGCGCATATGTCAGGCTCAGACGAGGTGAAGAGCGACCAGCATCAGGTCGATCAGTTTGATCCCGGCGAAGGGGACGAGAATGCCGCCCAAACCGTAGATCAGCAGGTTATTGCGGAGCAGCCGGGCGGCCCCGATGGGGCGATAGCGCACCCCGCGCAGCGCCAGCGGAACAAGGAAGACGATGATCAGCGCATTGAAGATCACCGCCGAGAGAATGGCGCTCTGCGGCGTGGCCAGTCCCATGATGTTCAGCGCCTTGAGGACCGGATAGGTCGTTGCGAACGCAGCTGGAATGATCGCAAAGTACTTGGCCACGTCGTTGGCGATGCTGAAGGTGGTCAGCGCGCCCCGGGTGATCAGCATCTGTTTCCCGGTCTCGACGATCTCGATCAGCTTGGTGGGGTTGGAGTCCAGGTCCACCATGTTGCCGGCTTCCTTGGCCGCCTGGGTGCCGGAGTTCATGGCGACCGCCACGTCCGCCTGCGCCAGGGCGGGGGCGTCGTTGGTGCCGTCGCCGGTCATGGCGACCAGTTTGCCCCCGGACTGGTGCTGGCGGATCAGCGCGAGCTTGGCCTCCGGTGTAGCCTGGGCCAGGAAATCGTCCACCCCGGCCTCGGCGGCGATCGCGGCGGCGGTGAGCGGATTGTCGCCGGTGATCATCACGGTCTTGATGCCCATGGCGCGCAGCTCGGCGAACCGCTCCTTGATGCCGCCCTTGACGATGTCCTTCAACTGGATGGTGCCCAGCACCCTCCCCAGCTCCGCGACCACCAGCGGGGTCCCACCCTGCCGGGCGATCTGGTCTACCGTCTGCTGCACTTTGACGGGCAGCTCGGAGCCACCCGCCCGGAGCCATGCGGCGATGGCGTCATCGGCGCCCTTGCGGATGAGCCGGCCGTTGAGGTTGACGCCGCTCATTCTGGTCTGCGCCGTGAACGGCACGAAGGTGGCGCCCAGCTGGGCAATGTCGCGCTGCCTGAGGCCATACTTCTCCTTGGCCAGGACCACGATACTGCGACCTTCGGGTGTTTCGTCGGCAAGGGAGGCCAGCTGTGCCGCGTCCGCCAGCTCCGCGTCGGTGACTCCGTCCGCCGGGAGGAACGCCACGGCCTGGCGGTTGCCCAGCGTGATCGTGCCGGTCTTGTCCAGCAGCAGCACGTCCACGTCGCCCGCGGCCTCCACCGCCCGGCCCGACATCGCAATCACGTTCTTCTGGATCATCCGGTCCATGCCGGCGATGCCGATCGCCGAGAGCAGCCCGCCGATGGTGGTGGGGATGAGGCATACCAGCAACGCCACCAGCACGGTCACGGTCACCGGCGTGCCCACCTTGGAGCTCGCGACCGCGAAGACCGAAAAGGGCGACAGCGTCACCGTCGTGACCAGGAAGATGATGGTCAACCCGGCCAGCAGGATCTCCAGCGCGACCTCGTTCGGAGTCTTCTGCCGCTTGGCCGCCTCGATCAGCCCGATCATCCGGTCCAGAAACGACTCGCCGGGGTTGGCTGAGATCCGCGCTATGATCCAGTCGGACAGCACCTTGGTGCCACCGGTCACGGCGCTGCGATCGCCGCCGCTCTCCCGGATCACCGGCGCGCTCTCGCCAGTGATGGCGCTCTCATCCACCGAGGCAACACCCTCGATTACCTCGCCGTCGCCCGGGATGAGCTGCCCGGCATTCACCAGGACGATGTCGCCCTTGCGGAGGCTGGCGGCGGGGACGTCGTCATACTTGAGCTTGTCCTTCGCGTCGCGGAGCTTCCGGGCAACGACATCGCGTCTGGCGCCCCGGAGGGCATCAGCCTGGGCCTTCCCCCGGCCCTCCGCCATGGCCTCGGCGAAGTTGGCGAATAACACCGTCAGCCAGAGCCACACCGAGACCGCCAGGATGAATCCCGGCGGCTCCGCGAGCTTGCCGGCGTAGGCCAGCACCGCCAGCACGGTGGTGAGGAGGCTCCCGACCTCCACGATGAACATGACCGGGTTCCGCACCATGTGGACCGGGTTCAGCTTCACGAACGAGTCGCGAATCGCCCGCCGGGTGATCGGGCCGTGAAACAGCGGCCGCGTCTTGGCGCTAGACATCTTCAGGTTACCTCGCAAAGAGCTGCAGGTGCTCGACGATTGGACCGAGCGCCAACCCGGGCAGATGGGTCAGGGCGCCGACCAGCACCACGGTTCCCACCAGCAGGATCACGAACAGCGGCGTGTGGGTCTCGAGCGTGCCGGCGCTGGCCGGGACCAGCTTCTTCCGGCCCAGCGATCCGGCCACCGCCAGCGTCGGGATGATGATCCAGAAGCGCGATGCCCACATCGCGATACCCCCCACCAGGGCGTAGACCCAGTTGGTCGCGGTCAGGCCGGCGAAGGCGCTTCCGTTGTTGTTGGACATCGAGGAGAAGGCGTAGAGGATTTCGGTGAAGCCGTGCGCCCCGGGGTTCAGCGGCCCGGCCCGGCCGGCTTCGGTGACGACCCCGAGGGCAGTGCAGAACAGCGCCAGCAGGTTGGGGATCAGAATGGCGAGGCTCGCCATTTTCATCTCATAGGCTTCGATCTTCTTGCCCAGGTACTCCGGCGTGCGCCCGACCATCAGCCCGGCGATGAACACCGTGACAATGGCGAAGAGCAGCATGCCATAGAGCCCGGAGCCGACGCCGCCGTAGATGATCTCGCCCAGCTGCATCAGCCACAGCGGGACCAGCCCGCCCAGCGGCATGAAGGAATCATGCATCGCGTTGACGGAGCCGTTGGACGCCGACGTCGTGGCGGTCGCCCAGAGCGCCGAATTGGTGATCCCGAAGCGGACCTCCTTCCCCTCCATGTTCCCGCCGGCCTGGAGCGCACTCGGCGCCTGGTCGATGCCGAGGGCGGTGTACGCCGGATGATGCGCATTCTCCGCCATGAAGCAGGGGAGCAGGAGACCCACGAACACGATCGTCATCGCGGCGAGGATGGCCCACCCCTGACGGGTATCCTTGATCATCTTGCCGAAGGTGTAGCACAGCGCCGCGGAGATGACCAGAATTGCCAGCACCTCGAGGAAATTGCTGAACGCCGTGGCGTTCTCGAAGGGATGCGCCGAATTGACGTTGAAGAACCCGCCACCATTGGTGCCCAGCTGCTTGATGGCGATCTGCGAGGCGGCCGGGCCCATGGGAATCACCTGGGTGGTGACCCGGGCGGTGTCGGGCCCGAGCGCTTCCACCAGCGGGACCGTCTTGTAGGCCGCGAAGCTCTGCACCACGCCCTGGGAGACCAGCACCAGCGCCAGGATGAAGGCCAAGGGCAAGAGGATGTAGAGCGTGCCCCGCACCAGGTCCGCCCAGAAGCTCCCCAGCTGGTTGGTCTCGTGCCGGGAAATGCCCCGAACGAGGGCGATCAACACCGCCATGCCGGATGCCGCGGAGACGAAGTTCTGGACGGTGAGCGCCGCC
>JBGQJV010000313.1:0-4711 GCA_041499215.1 Gemmatimonadota bacterium
CCACGGTGGGATGGCTGTGGCCGGTGGAGGAGACCGCGTGGCCGCCGTAGGCATCGAGCCACTCGTTCCCGGCCTCGTCGATCAGCCAGGAGCCCCGCCCTGCTACCGGCCTTACGGGAAAGATCGAGTATGTGCCGATCAAGGCGGGAGGGCGGGAGGGCGGGACGGCGGGAGGAACTCCGCGCGCGACCCGCTCCTGAAGGTCCGAGTTACTCATTGCGGCAATGCCTCCGTCCTCCAGCGTTCCCCTGACCGCCTGTCCGTCTGTCCGCCTGTCCGTCTGTCCGCCTAGCACGGAAACATCCCCGCAAACCGAAGCCCCATCTCCTCGGGCAGCCCCAGCGCCAGGTTCATCGCCTGGATCGCCTGGCCTCCGGCTCCCTTTACAAGGTTGTCGACAGCCACCATCACCTGGGCTTCGCGGCCGTCCGGGGATTGGGCCGCGTGGATCAGGGCGTAGTTGGTTCCCACCGCGTGAGTCAGTTCGGGTGGCTGGTCCAACAGCCGGACAAAGGGCCGGGTCTGGTAGGCTTCCTTGAAGAGGGCCTTGAGGTCGGGGAGGGTCTGTTGTGGGCGCGCACAGCTGTGCGCGCCAACATGCAAGGTCAGATAGATCCCTCTCACAAAGGGCCCCGAGTGGGTCATCAAGCGGGCCCGGGCGGCGGGCTGACCGGTCCACTCTCGCCAGCGCTGCAGAACCTCCGCCTCGTGCCGATGGTTCAGCACCGAGTAGGCGAACAGATTGTGCGCCCGAGTGGGGTGATGGGTGGTGGCCTTGGGATGCACTCCGCTCCCGCTCGAGCCGGTGATCCCGAAGAGTGCGGGCACCGACTCCAGCCCGATTTTCGCTAGGGGATACAGGGCCAGCTGGGCGGCGGTGGCAAAGCAACCCGGTGCAGCCAGCGCGGTCTTGCCGCGGAGTTCGGCGCCGACCACATCGGCCAGCGCGTAGGTAAAGCGGGGAACGAGCCCTGGCACCGGATGCGGTCCATAGTACCTGGCGTACAGCTCCAGGTCGCTCACCCGGAAGTCCGCCGCGAGATCAATCAGCAGTGCCGGACCGGCGGCGAACAACTCCTCCGCCACCTTGGAGGACTCGCCGTGCTCCAGGGCAAGGAACACCACATCGGCTTCCCGGGCGGCCTCACCCGGGCCGGCACCGGAGAAGCGCACGTCGGTGAGCGGCGCCAGCGCCGGGTGCACCTCCCCCACTGGCACACCGGCCTTGCTCCGGCTGGTTGCCACAATCCCGCGCACCTCCGGGTGCTGCAGCAGCAGCCGGAGGAGCTCGCCGCCGACGTAGCCGGCGGCGCCTATTACAGCGATTCGGAGCGCCATCGAGCGCGGATCAGCCGTCAGCCATCAGCCAACCGAGGTCAGCCGCTGGGCTGCTGACGGCTGACGGCTGCTGGCTGACGGCTCCGACGGCTGATGGCTGACGGCTGACGGCTGGTTGCCGCTTGACGGCTGACGGCTGGCGGCTGATGCCTCCCCGTGAGCTTCCAGCGCGGCCCGGACCACCGCCACCAGGCTCTCTGCATCGCGCAGCGCATTGTGGGCCGGGATCTGCAGCTCGGCCTTCACGTAGTCGCGCCCCACCTCGTTGTCGGTAGCGGGTCCCGTGAGCACCGTCACCGGGAGGTGGAACAGATCCCGCATGAGGGTCACCGCGCCCCAGCAACCGACCGGGTCGGGGGCGGCCATGACATACGCGGCGCCGACCGCCGTCAGCTCCGGGTCGCGCAGGATGTCCTGTACTCCGTACTCGCCCAGAATGCCGTCGCCCAGCTCGGCCACGATCACGTCGGGCTTGGCCGTGGCCAGCCGGTTCATGATCCCCTTGGCCGAGGTCACGCTCAGGCCGGCCCGGGTAGTGGCAATGCCGATGTCGTTGAAGGTGAGTGCGGTGACCGCCCCAGCGTCCTGCATGGAGAGTGAATCGCGCATCAGCGAAACGCCGGTCAGCTTGGTCGCCGCTACCCGGAGGCCAGCGCGGGAGAGCCCACGGACCAGCTCGGTGGCCGCGACCGTCTTGCCCGCGTTCATGCAGGTACCCGCCACGTACACCACCGGCACCTGCGATTCGAGCCGCTCGGCGGTGGGCACGGAGTGGTCCTTGATGTGCGCCGGCCGACCGATCCGGTCACCCAGCTCGGGGAAGCTCAGGATGGCGCCCAGTACCTCCGCCTTGAACGGCGGGCCGTATTCCGGATTGGTCGAGGTGCACTTGCCAAGGATCCCGCCGAGGTTGAGTACTTCGATGGTATCCCCCACCGCGATGTGGCCCGGCACCACGCCGGCGTATCCCCGGAGCGCCCGGCGATGACCCAACGTCCCGGCCAGCACGTCGCCTGCGCGCAGTGACACCATCCGTCCGGTCCGGTCCTCCACGGTGTTGTAGCTCGACTTGTCGTGCAGGATCCGCACGGCGAGCACATACCCCTCGGCGGCGACGATCTCATCGCCCACGATCACCTCGGTGCTGAGCTGCGCGTTCCGGGTGCTCGAGGAGATCCGGTCCAGGCGGATGCGCGTGGTTTTGACCATGTGTTGAACTCCGTTCATTGTGAGCCGTCAGCCATGAGCCGTCAGCCGTTAGCGATTCTGATGGCTGATGGCTGAAGGCTGACGGCTGATCGCTATTCTCCGCCGGCCGCGGCCCGCTCCGCCAACAGCTCCGGAATCGCCGACACCCTTGAAAACGCCCGGGCCTCCTCGCCGGTCCACAGCCGGTTCTCCTCCCCGTAGGTCGCCACGCTCCGGTCCATCATGGAGTAGGGACTGCGGGTGCCGACGACCTGGAACCGCCCGGGAGCCAGGTGGACTCGAGTCTCACCGGTCACCCGCTGCTGGCTCGAGGTGATGAGCGCCTCGATGTCGCGCAGTGCGGGGTCGAAGTAGTGCCCCTCGTGCAGCCGGTCGCCATAGAACCGGGCGAGCTGATCCTTCCAGAAGCCCTGCCACTTGGTGAGCACCAGCTTCTCCAGCTCCCGGTGCGCCGCGATCAGCAGCAGGGCCGCCCCGGCCTCGAACCCGATCCGCCCCTTGATGCCGAGGGCGGTCTCGCCCACATGGATATTGCGACCGAAGCCGTAGGCCTCGCCCAGGTTGCCGACCCGCCGGATGAGGTCCGGCCCCGTCAGGCTCTCGCCGTCAAGCGAGACCGGGATGCCCGCGCTCCAGCCCAGCACGATGTCCCGCGCCGGTGGCGCCCCGGCCGGCGGATCCAGCAGCTCGGCCGGTGGACCGGCCCAGGTATCGTGGGTCCAGCCACCGCCCCAGGTGGTGCCCCACAGTCCACGGTTGATGGAGTAGTCTCCGGCCTTGGGCGGCACCGGAAGCTTCCGGGCCTCCAGAAAGGCGATCGCCTGCTCCCGCTTGATCGCTTCGTCACGGATCGGGGTGACGATCTCCAGCTCGGGAGCCAGCACCCGGAAAGCGATGTCGAAGCGGACCTGGTCATTGCCTGCGCCAGTGGAGCCGTGGGCGACCGCTCCGGCGCCGATCTTCCGCGCCGCCTCGATGACGGAGATGGCCTGCTGGGTCCGCTCGGCCGAGACCGAGAGGGGATAGACCTCGCCGCGGAGGACGTTGCCCTGGATCAGGTAGCGGACGAAGCGGTCGAACACCGCCTGGCGGGCATCCACCGTGTGGTGGGCGACGGCTCCGACCGCGCGGGCCTGCCGCTCGATGGCGGCCAGTTCCGGGGCGGTGGCGCCGCCGGTATCGACATAGACGGTGTGCACCGCCCAGCCCTGCTCGGCCAGGTGGGGCACACAGAACGAGGTATCCAGGCCGCCCGAAAAGGCGAGCACGAGAGTCCGCATAGTGGATAAGTATGCACTATGCAACTTCCGGACACAAGGGGCCGCCGCCGAATTGCAGCCGCTCCCCCCCGGGCATAGACTTGGTCCCGGACTGCCGGGCAAGGCCGCCCCGGCGGGTACCCTGACGCACAGCCGGCCCAGGCCTGGAAGGATTTTGAGCAATGTCCCCAGATGATCCCGATTTCTCGGATGTGAGCGGCGGAAGCTCCTCGGCCGCGGATGCCAAGGCAGGCCGCACCCACACCGTCGCCAAGGGCGAAAGCCTCTCCCGGATCGCCAAGCAGTACTACGGCGACGCCAAGCAGTGGAAGAAGATTTTCGAAGCCAACAAGGACACCATCAAGAACCCCGACCTGATCTTTCCGGGCCAGGTTATCAAAGTTCCCGATGCCTGAGTCCAAGGAGATACCCATGTTCACGTTTCGCACCTTCCGCGCTACCGCCCTCACGGGCCTGGCCGCCTCGTTCCTGCTGACCCTCGGCGCCTGCAAGAAGAAGGAGGCCGCCCAGGCCGATCAGCCTACCACCGCCGCCGCCGCGCCAACTCCCATTCCTCCGCCGCCCACGCCGCTCGCAGTCGGCAGCGTCAGCATCGGCAAGTCGATCGATGCCGACAAAAAGGTGAGCAATGCGACAACCTCCTTCGGCGTGCGGGATACGATCTATGCGGTGGTGAATACCGCCGGGGGCGGCAGCGGGACGCTGCAGGCCAAGTGGAGCTTCGTAAAAGCCTCGGGTGGGGAGACCTCGGTCAACGAGAGCTCCATATCCATCTCTCCCACTGGCCCGGCGGCGACGGAGTTTCACATCGCCAAGGCAACCGCGTGGCCGAAGGGGAAGTACAAGGTCGAGATCTTGCTGAACGGGGCTTCGGCAGGAACGAC
>JBGQJV010000314.1:0-4687 GCA_041499215.1 Gemmatimonadota bacterium
GCCGGCGGGCGAGGCTCCTCGGGGCGGCGCGAACCGACGAGGAACTCGCCGATCCGGCGGGACTCCCCTCCGGCGAGGTGGAAGCCGCGGAGACCCGCGCCCAGGTGCGGGCGGCGATAGAGCGATTGACGGAACGGGACCGACAGCTGCTCCTGCTCATGGCGGAAGGATACCGCTACCGCGAGATCGCCCAGGCGACCGGGATCAACGAAGCCAGCGTGGGCACCCTGCTGGCCCGGGCGAAACGGGCCTTCCGCAACGCCTACGAAGGACCGTACGATGCATCTTGACGACGAGACGACCCAGCGCTGGCTCCATGGGGAGCTCGATCCAGCAGCGCGGCTGACCACGTCTACTCATCTTGCCGACTGTCCCTCCTGCCGGCGGAGGCTTACCGAGGCCGAGCAGGAGGATCAGTGGATCCGTGACCGGCTGGAGATCGTCAGCCACCCGGTTCCCGAGGTTTCTCCGACCGCGCTCCCGCGCCGTCCGCGATCGTCTCGCTCGCTCCGCTGGGCCGCGGGGGTCCTGCTCACCTGCACGGTGGCCGGGGCGGCCTATGCCGTCCCGGGATCACCCCTGCCCCGATGGCTGGGCCGGGTACGGACCTGGCTCCAGGCTCCGGCGCCTGCCGCGCCCGTGGCCGTCGCACCGCGGGAGACGACCTCGGGGATCGCCGTCCCGGTCGAGCCGCGGCTCATCATCCGCTTCACCGCGCTCCAGACGGTGGGGGTGGCGCGGGTGAAGGTGGTCGACAGCGGGTCCGCCGCGGTCCGGGTCCGGAACGGGACCGCCACATTCACTACCGCGCCCGGGTCGCTGACCATCGGCAACCCCGGATCGACCGCCGACTATGACATCGACCTCCCGCGCAGCAGCCCCTGGGTGGCCATCGAGGTGGGGGAGCGGCGACTCCTGCTCAAGCGTGACACCCTGGTCCGCGCCCTGGTCTCCGCCGATTCGTCGGGGCACTACGTCCTGTCGCTTGCCGAGGCCCGCGACCGCTGACCCGGGCTGTCACAACCCGCGGCCTGGCCGGGTCCTTCTCACGGATCAGAGCCGCGTCATCGCGGAGGAGACCATGATCAGCCCACGGAGGCCTTGCGTGATCATCGCCGCGCTGTGCCACGTCCTTGCCGCGTGCCAGGACTCGTCCGGCCCCGATCCGTTCAAGCCCACGCTCGACATCGCCATCTGCGATCCCTCCGCGGGACCATTCAGCAGCAGCATCACCAACCCGTACTTTCCGGCCGTGGTTGGGAACCAGTGGGTGCTCGAGGGAACGGAAGAGGGCAAAGCGGTGGTGCTGCGGATACCCGCGCTCGACTCGAGCGAGGTGATTGCCGGAGTTTCTACCCGGGTGCTCGAGGAACGCGAGACCCAGGACGGCGCGCTGGTCGAGGTATCGCGCAATTTCCTTGCTCAGGCGCCTGACGGTTCCGTCTGTTACTACGGCGAGGACGTAGACATCTACCAGGGTGGTGTGATCACGGACCATGAAGGGCAGTGGCGGGCCGGGGTCAGCGGGGCACTGCCTGGGATCCTGATGCCGGCGAATCCCGCGGTCGGACAGGCGTTCGAGCAGGAGCTCGCTCCCGGCGTTGCCCAGGACCGGGTGGAGGTGGTCGCAGCGGGCGAAACCGTCACGGTGCCGTTCGGCACGTTCGGCAACACCATCCGATTTAGCGAAACCAGCCCCCTCGAGCCGGGCGTGAAGTCGACCAAGGTCTACGCCCAGTCGCTGGGGCCGATCGTCGATGACGTGGTCCGGCTCTCGGGGAAATCCCCTTGAGGGCGGGGTCGGCGGTATCCGACGCGTGCCCCAGCCCTCACAACTTCGGTCCCGCGGGAGCTTCCGGGCCGCGATCTGCAGCAGCGGCCGGACCATGAGGTCCGCGAGGCAGTTGAGCACTCCGGCTGCCAGGTCGTGAGCGGCGGCGATCCCCTCGATCCTCGCCTGGTCCGAGCCCGCGGCCGCCATGGCCAGTGCAAGGACCTCCCCTCCGGCCAGCGGCACCACCCCCAACCCGCCTGTACTCACCATCCACGCAAGGAGGACCAGAAGCCGTTGCCAGTGGTTGCCGCCGTTCTCAGGAACTCCCTCCGAGAGACCGCCACCATCCGCCTCCTGAAAGCGCCGCAGGCCAGCCGCGGGGACCGGAGAGCATGCTCCGCCACGCGGCCACTGGCCTGTTTTTCGGGCCGCGGTCTGGGTGTCGGCCTCGGTGCAATCTGGGCTCGGGCGCGGAGGCTGGAACGGATTCAGACGGACCGGGCGGCCATGTCCCAGGCGCTGACGGCCGACTCCTGGTGGGGGGTCAGCGCGCTCGTGTGGATCGCCACCGGACTGTGGCGGCTGCTCGCCGGCACCGAGAAGGCGACCGCCTACTACCTCGGCAACCCGGTCTTCTGGACCAAGATGGGCCTGCTGCTCCTGATCCTCGCGCTGGAGGTACTGCCGATGGTCACCCTGATCCGCTGGCGCGTAGGCCTTGCAAAGGGCCAGTCGGTGGATCTTTCAGGGGCGGGCCTCCTTGCGCGAATCAGCTATGTGCAGACTGGCGTGATCGTCCTGATGGTCGCGGCGGCGACCGCCCTCGCGCGCGGGTTCTTCCAATAGGACTCGGGGCCACTGGCCCGACCGTCCGAACTCGGCCTCCACCTGGTCGGTCGGATGGTCACCTTGGCGCCGTGAGCCGGCCGGTGTACCCTATTCCGCGTTGCCTGCCCAGCATGACGCCCGAACCATCGTTCCCCCAACCCCGACTGCCATGAGTCAGGTCGCCCGAATCCTCCGTGATGGTCAGTGGATCGCCGCCCGCAGCCGGGACACCCGGTTCATCCGCAACCCGGCCACCCTGGAGCTCGTGGGAACGGTCCCGGAGTGCAACGCCGACGACGTCGACGCCGCGGTCGAAGCGGCGGCGGCGGCTCAGCCCGGCTGGTGGAAGACCCCTGGAGTGGAGAAGGCGAAATACCTGCGGGAGATCGCGGCCAGAGTCCGGAGCCGGGAGCGACAGCTGTCCACTCTGATGGCGAAGGAGACCGGCAAGCCCCTGATTGAGGCGGTGGATTGCATCGACTGGGTGGCGGCCGCCTTCGACTACTATGCCGAGGTGGGCCGGCGGAGCTACGGCAACTCCATCCCTCCCGTGGCCCCTCACCAGGTCAACTTCACCATCAAGGAGCCGTTTGGGGTGGTCGCGGCGATCGTGCCGTTCAATTTCCCCCTGCTCCTCATGGCGTGGAAGGTGGCCCCCGCCCTCGCGACCGGAAACACCCTGGTGTGCAAGCCGCCGCACCAGAATCCGCTCAGCAACCTGCTGATGGCCGAATGCTACGACGCACTGCCCCCGGGGGTGGTAAACGTCGTCACCGGCGGCCCCTCCACCGGGGAGGCCCTGGTGCGCCACCCACGGGTGGATCTGATCGCCTTCACCGGCTCCGTCGCCGCCGGCCGGCGCATTGCCTCGCTCGCGGGTGCCGAGCTGAAAAAGGTGAACCTGGAGCTGGGCAGCGTCGATCCATTCATCGTGTTTGCGGATGCCGATCTGGACATCGCGGTGCGAGGAGTCGCCTGGGCCCGGCTGCTCAATGCCGGCCAGGTGTGCACCTCCGCGAAGCGGGTCTACCTGCTTCAGCCCATCGCCGAAGAGTTCATCCGCCGGCTCGAGGCGTACGTCCCCACACTCGTCCTGGGCAACCCGCTGGATCCCGGCACCGACATCGGTCCCCTCATCTCGGCCGAGGCGCTGGATCTGGTGGAGCGACAGATCGCCCAGGCGATCAAGGAGGGGGCGACCCTCCGGTTGGGGGGCAAGCGGGTCCAGCCCGATGGGCTGGGCGGACATTTCCTGGCGCCCACCATTCTCACCAACGTCCCCCACGGCTCGCTGCCCACGACCGAGGAGATCTTCGGGCCGGTGCTGTCACTCACGGTTGCGCGCACGCCGGACGAGGCGATCACCATGGCCAACGACTCGAAGTACGGGTTGGGAGCGTCGGTCTATACCAGGGACCTGGAGCTGGCCATGCGGGCGATGGAGAACATCAAGGCCGGGACGTTCTGGGTGAACGATCCGCTCACCGACAATGACGCCGGTCCGTTCGGGGGAATGCGGTGGAGCGGGGTGGGGCGCGAGCTGGGCGAGGAGGGGCTGGACGCCTTCCGCGAGCCCAAGCACGTGCATCTCGACTACGTGATGGAGCGGAAGAACTACTGGTATCCGTACAAGGATCGGCCCATACCGGGGCACTGAACTGAGACGGTCGGGACGGACGAGACGGTCAAGACGGTCAACCTATCGCCGGCAAGGAACGATGCCTTCGATTAGTTGACCGTCTCGACCGTCCTGACCGTCTCGACCGTCTAGCTCGCCAGCGCCTTGCAGAACTCCGTAAACACAGCCACATACCGGTCGATGTCCGCCTCGGTGTGCTGCACCGACAACGTCCACTGCTCCTCGTCCCCCGGAGTCATGAAGATCCCCCGGTTGAGCAGCCAGGGGTACGAGGCGGCGAACAGCTCGGGGCGAGTGTCCAGGAAGTCCCGGTAGTTCTTCATCGGCGTGGAGCGGTAGGACACGCAGCCCTTGGCGTCGAGGTTCACCGTGTGCGCCGGAATGCCGTGCGTCCGGATCGCCTTCTCGCAGCCGTCGACCAGCCGCTGGGCCAGGCCGGCGAGGTA
>JBGQJV010000315.1:0-4678 GCA_041499215.1 Gemmatimonadota bacterium
CTGCAGGCGCTCAGGGTAGCGGCGGTGGAGCTCGGGCCCGACGGGATCCGGGTGAACGCCATCAATGCCGATCAGGTCGAGACGCCGCTCTTTCTCCAGTTTGTCCGGGAGCGCGCCGCCGGCCGCGGGGTCACGATCGAAGAGCAGCTGGAGACCTACCGCAAGCGGAACCTGATGGGAGTGGGCTTGATCCCGCCCGAGGCCGTGGCCGACATGGCGGTGCTTCTGGCCAGCGAGAAGTTCCGGTTCACCACCGGCGGGTATCTCACCGTGGATGGAGGACTGCCCGAGGCGTTTCCGCGCTAGAGGGGCAGGGCGGACAGGACGGACAGGGCTGACAAGGCGGACAGGGCGGACAGGGCGGGATGCTGTCATCCCGACCCCGAGCGTAGCGAAGGGGAGGGATCCCTCAAGGTTGGCACCCAAGCGGAGCCGTCCGCCCTTCCCGCTCCTCGCTGGGCTCGGGCCGGGCTCTCGGGATGACTACCTCCCCGCCTTTTCCGCCACGCCAGGCCCGTGACGCTCGAACTCGAGGCCGGCACGCACGGCGAGGGTTTCCGCGATCAACCGTTGTTCCAGGTCCAGCAGCCTGCCCTCCGGCTCCGGCACCAGGGCAGCCACGCCGATCACGCTGGGCCCACTGCCACGGATCGGCACCACCACGGCTTCCGAATCGAAATCGTGGGGCGTCCCGGGGCCGGATGACTTACCGAACCGGTAGGTGTACCCTGCAGCCGCCCGGACGAACATGTTCTCGAAGATCCCGGACTCGGGCCAGCGTGGAGCCGCGCTGTCGAGACCGGCCTCGTCCGCCAACAGGATGGCGGTCCTGGCGCCCGCCGCCCGCGCGAGATGGCGGACCACGGTCTGGGTTACCGCCGCGCGGTCCTCTGCCTGGGCAAGCTCTCCGGTCATCTCGTACAGCGCCGACACACGCCGCTCCCGGGCGGTGGCCTCCTCCATCTGCTCCCGAATCCTGGCCGTGAGCCCGCTCATTACCAGCGCCACCCCGAACATGACGACGAAGGTGAATAGGTAGGCAGGCTCCCCAACCCGGAAGGTGTTGTATGGCGGCACGAAGAAGAAATCGAACAGCGCCACGCTGAGCGCCGTGGCCAGCAGCGCCGCCCCCCGACGGTAGCGTGACGCCACCGCCACCACGGGGACCAGGAACAGCATCGCGACGTCGGTGATCAGCAGCCGGGACCGCAGGATGAGCAGCACCACCGCGGTGAGCGCCACGATCGCCGCAGCCCGCGGGTACTCCCCCAACAGCCACCGCCGAACCGCTCCTCCAGACGCCCGCATGCTCCACCTCCCCAATCGCGAAACGCTGTTCTCGAATGCGACCTAAGGCTAGCCACCCTGGCATCAGAATAATGTCAGGATTGGAACGCGGCCATGAAACTCACGGGAAGACCGGAGGTTGCCCTGCTTCAGCGGCCAACGTGGAGCGGCCCCAAGGGGTCGCCGGATTGGGCGCCTGAACGCGACTCGACCCCCCGGTGCCAGCACCGGAGGGTCGAGTTATCACCGTACCACCAACGGCCAATGGCTAACAGCCATTGGCCGTTGCCCAATGGCCCTTAGTTCTGCACCAGGATCAGGTACTTCGACGGCGCCCAGAAGGTCTCGGGAGCGGAGATGCGGAGCTGGCCCGCGACCTTGCCGTCCTTCATCGAGGTGGTATCCACCGCCGCGATATCCTGGCGCGAGACCAGCTTGTACTCGTGATCCGCGGGCAGGTCGATGGTGGTTGCCTGGGTCTTGTCGAGCGGAGTGAAGACCGAGGAGTCGAGGCTCCGGGCCGGGTGCAGCTGGCGCCCGCCGAAGAACAGGAACTTCTTCCCTTCCTTGACGATCACGCCCTTCTGCAGCAGCTCCTCTTCAGTGCCGGCGACGTAGTACACGGTGTTCTTGTAGTGGGTCAGGTCGGTCACCGTGTCCCGGAGCATGACGTTCGCAGTGCGCACGGTGTCGAGCTGCTGGTTCAGGCCCGCGATCTGGGTCGACTGCGAGTCGATGACTCCGCGCAGCTCGCTCTCGGTCCGCTGGGCGGTGGTCATCAGGCTGTCGACGCTGACCTTGTACGCCTCGATCTGCTTGAGCAGGGTACCGTTCCGGCCCGACAGCGAGCGGGCGCGCTGAGTGCTCTGCTCCAGCCGCTGCTCAGTCTCGTTGAGCCGGCCAACCAGGGCCTGCACCCGTTCCAGCGCCGCGCCACGGGCGGCGCGGTCACGCTCAGCCGGAGTGCCGGACTCGGTCGCGGTGGAGGAAGTCACCAGCGCGGTCCGGGCCTTGGCCAGCTCTTCATTTACGCCATTGACGAACTTCGAGGTTTCCAGCACTTCGGTTATGAGGCTGTCCTTCTCGGCGGCGAGAGACTGCGCGTCGGCGAGCGCCTTGGCCAGCTCCTCCTTGTTCTGATTGCACGCGAGAGCCAGGACCAGCGGGACCATAAACAGGGCGCGGCGCATCCGGAACCTCCAGCAAGGGACAGGGTCGCGACCAAGGGGAAAAGCGAGGTGCGCGAGGTGACCGAATCCTAAACGCATGGATTCTGAACGGAAGTGACCGGACTCACAGGGGTAGATGACAATACTGTTATCCACGGAATGCCCGTTCCGGGTTCCGCGTTCCGCGTTCCGCGTTCCGCGTGCGGCCCCGGACCGAAGCTGAGGCGAAAGGCCGATACAACCGGAAATGAGACCTTCGAGGCCCCTCGAACCCCCAACTCGGAACGCGGAACGCGGAACTGGGAACGCCTAGCGGGCACTCCTGCCTGCCTGGGCGGCGGCGGCTGCGGTGCCAGCAGAGGGTGGCTTGATGGAGTCGGCAGTGGCGACAGCGGCATCTGTCAGGCCGTAGCGGGCCGGATTGCTGCACACGATCGCCGCCGCCAGGATCTTGGGTACGTACTCCCGGGTCTCCTCCGGCAGCAGCTTGAGGCGGTAGAGGTGCCAGAAGTCGCGCTTGGACTTCTTGAACCCGCCCGGGGTCCGGGCCACCTGGCGGAGCACCCGCCGGACCCCGTTCTCCCCCTTGTTATAGCTGGCCATGGCCAGCATGAACGCGTCCTCTCCAAACTCGGCGAGGAGCCCCGCCAGGTACTTGGCGGCGGCCCGGGTCTGCTTGGAGACATCGGTGCGCTCGTCCAGCGGACCGTCCACCCGCAGGCCGAGACTCTGGGCGGTTGTCCGGGTCATCTGCCACATCCCTCGAGCACCGGCCGAGCTCTTGGCGAAGGGGTCGAACTGGCTCTCGGTCCAGGCCACGTAGGCCATCACCTCGGGCAGCTCGAGCGCCTTGAACTCGGCCGTGATCTGGGGCCAGTAGCGCACCTTGCGCCGATAGATCAGCCGGGCGAGCGGCGCCGACCGCTGCAGCTCTCCGATGTGGTAGGCCAGCCGCTCCTTGAAGATCGGCGGCACGGCATAGGTCGCGGCATCGAACTGCCGCAGGATCTGGCGGATCTCCCGGTCCAGCTCGTCGCCGCTCTCCGCCGCCTCTTGCGCCTTCTCCTTGTTGGTGCGCGCCAGCTCGGCCAGCGCCCGCTCGGCGCTGGCCGTGGTCTCCAGCAGCTTGTGCTCCAGCTCCGCCAGCTGGACGGAGTCGCGGGTGGCGTCCATTTCGACCTGGATGGCCTGGATCTGGGCATCGTAACGGCTCTTGGCGTCGAGCAGGACGGCAATCTTCCGTTGCTGAGCGTAGATCACCGCGCCCTGGATGCCGATGATCACCAGCGCCACCCCGGCCACCATCCCGACGATCTTTACCCAGCGCTTGCGGGTCTGCACCCGCATCAGGTCGCTGACGTCGCTGATCGCGGTGGCCATCACCTCCATCGTCCGGCGCGACCTGGTGCCGCCCGCCTTGGCCCGTTCCTCCGCGACCCGCTCCGCCGCCGCGGTCACCAGCCGGATCGCGGAGGTCTCCCGGGTCTTCCCCTTGAACGTCTCCACCATCCGGGCGGCATCCTGGGCTGCGTCGTAGCTGGCGTCGATCACCACCGCCACCTCGGCCTCCGGCGCCCCGTCGCCTCCGAACCGCACCCGGTCGCCGCTGCGCAACACCTGGCTCAGCACCCGCTCGCCATTCACCCAGACGCCGCCGGCCTGCCCGAGGTCCAGCAGGTGGTACGCGTTCTCCTTGAGCACCACGGCGGCGTGGTAGCGACCGACCTCCGGATCCCGATCGAGGTCGTAGCGCAGGTCGCAATCGCCGCTGGTGCCCACGCGGATGGAGCGCTTGTCGTACTCGACCGAGCGCCCCGCCAGACTGCCGGTAATGTGATTGAAACGGATCATGAGGGCCGGGTTGCGGGGGCCGGAAACGCGCCCCCGTATGTCGGAGGAGCTTACCCGGTTCCCCCGGTCACGCGCCAGAGTGGCCGGCGTGCGACAGCAGCAGGGATGGTGCCAGCCCCGCCCGCCCCCGAGACGGCATCGCCTACCGCGTTCAGTTCCTCGCGCAGCTTCCGATAGGGTTCCGGCGAACCGGGCGCCTCGGTCCGCTCCCCAGCCTTCACTGCAGGAGGCTCCCGGAAATGCGAAAGGCCGCCCTCTCGGGGCGGCCCATACTGCCGGCCGCCAGGCCTGGTGAACCGGTGAAGCGGTCAGTCAGGAGGGTGGATAGCGGCACCATCGACCACCACCACCGCCACCTCCCCACCGGCGCC
>JBGQJV010000316.1:0-4676 GCA_041499215.1 Gemmatimonadota bacterium
CGCAGCTCGCGGATGATGGGCGCGGCTCCGGCGGACGGATCGCTCAGGCCGGCCCATACCGCGCCGGGTGCGATCCGGGTGGCACCGAGGGAGAGCCCCGCGGCGAGCGCCAGCAGGGTTAGACCGAGCAGCCAGGGCCAGCGGGTAGCGGTCATGGTCGCCGCTCGGCGAGCAGGCCGCGCAGTTCCCGAACCAGGGCGGGGGCCCGCGGGCTGGGGCGTCCGAAGGCGGGCGTGTTGAGATGGACAAAGCGCCGCTCGCGCACCGCGCGGATGACACTCCATTCCGGCCGCCCGGCGAACCCCGGTATCCCGCTGTCGCTCACCAGGATGAGCGACGGATCGCGGGCCGCGATGGCCTCGATGCTGACGGTGGCGGAGGGAGCGGCGATGTCGGCAAAGATGTTGCGCCCGCCGGCGAGGGTGAGGATCTCACTCTGGAAGCTGCCTGCACCGATCGCCATGGGAGGCTGATCCCACGCGAGCAGCAGCACCGTGGGCGCCCCGCCGCCGTCGGACGGGAGTCTCAACCGGGCCAGCTCGGCGTCGAAGGCAGTGGCCAGCGAGTCACCCTGCCTCGGGTGACCTACCAGCGGGCCGAGCAGCCGCGCGATCCGGGAGACATCCTCGAGGTGATTGAAATCGAGCTGCACCACCGCCGCCCCCGCCGCGCGAAAGCGCTCGGCTGCGTCGGTGTTCTGGGGCGAGCGGTAGAGCAGAACCAGGTCGGGCCGCCGGGCCAGGACGGACTCGATGTTGGGCGGAATGCCATCGCCCACATCGGCGACTGCATGGGCCGCCTCGGGGTAGTCGCACCAGCGGGTCCGCCCCACCAGGCGATCCCCCGCGCCGATCGCGAAGACCAGCTCGGTGGTGGCGGGGCTGAGCGAAACCACCCGGCTCGCCGGCTGGGCGAGGCGGACGGTATCGCCGGCGTCGTCTACCGCGACGAAACTGCCGGCAGGCTGGCTGGCCCGAGTCCCACAGGCGGCGAGGAGGGCGACCAGAAGCCCGGTGCCAAGCTTCAAAAGGAATCGCCCATCCCCGGGGCCTTGGAGATGGGCGTTCAGAAGCCTGGAACTGAGGGCTGGTGACGCCACCCGTCCCTCCCCCGAGGGTGTTGGTGGTGGCACGAGCCGAGAGGTCTCCTGGCTTCGGGCCTCCGCTCGCCTTCCCGGTTTCCCAGTGGCGGATGAGCGGAGTGGATGAGCCCGTTACAGTGGCGGGGCCGCGCCGGTCTTACACCGGCTTCCGAGCGTCCCGACTCGCGTGCAATGAGTTGTGTACGACGGAGGCGAAGTTAGGAGGGTGAGCGGGATCGCGCAAGCCGTGCGCTGACCTCTTCCTTGAGCCGGGCGCGTTCTGCCTGATACCGCTGCCACTCTTCGGCCGGCACCGCACCCTCATGTCCGGCGTAGCGTGCATCGAGCCGCGCCAGCCGGTCCAGCGGCGTCCCGCCGGTTCCCGTGGTGGAGTCCGCCTGGCCGCGGCCCAGCGCCTTGAGCGCCACGATGCCGAGCACGAGCGCGACCGCGCCCACCAGCCCGGGGAGGAGCCACGCGCCCAGACCGGCGCCGGGGAAATCGATCTCGATCGTCCCACCGGCCGCGACCGGTCCGGCCCACTGGCGGAAGTTCCGCCCTTCGATCCGCTGGCTGTCGGCCCGGATGATCCCGCCTCCCGTCACGGTGCGGTCGAATTCCTCCAGCAGGATGTTGAACACGCCGATCGAGTCCGGTACCGCGATCCGGACCGGCCCGGGAGCCGGGGGGAGCGAGTAGGTGTAGATCACCTGCTTCTCGCCCGGCGCCACCGGCGCGAACAGCATGATGCTGTCGTGCCGCACCGCCAGCGCGTCGCCAGAGAAATCGCCGTTTCCCGCTTCGAAGTTCACCGCGCCGCGCGGCAGCCCCGCCGTCCAGGTTGGGTGGGTGCTGTCGGGAGAAACCCTGGTCGCCGAGCCGCCGTTGGCCAGCACCACGATCTCCAGCGCCGGGCGCCGGCCGTCGGCGGCGGGCTTGCTGACGACCAGATGGCGGGAGACGATCGCGACGGGGGCGGTGGACGAGGTGTCGGATACCGCGATTGCCAGGCCGGTGTCCGGGGCCAGCGGATCGGTATGCAGCGGGCTCGAGAAGTACTCGATACCCTGCCAGCCCGAGCTCAGCAGGTACACGGCGGAGGTGTCCGCAGTGTAGCGGAAGCGGAACTCTCCACGTGGACCGGCGATGGCCGAGTCGATCGGCCCCTGCACCGCGCGTCCCACCCGATGCAGCACCACCCGCGCCCCGGGTACCGGAATGGTGTCCTTCGCAGTAACCCGGAACACCCGGCCGGCAGCAACGGACTGGGCGCGCAGGGTGGCGGGGAGCAGCGCGAGCAGGAGCAGGAAGACGGACGAGACGGACGGGGCGGACGATTCGCTCGGGATAGCTCGAGGTGCCCGCTGAGGGATCCCTCGGTCGCTCCGCGACCTCGGGATGACCTCCGCAGGTGGAGCATTTCGCCCGTCCGCCCGTCCGCCGGTCCGCCCGCCGCTCACGGCTGGAACTTCCCGAAGTCCTCTGGATCCATCTTCTCGAGGTGGGCCTTGAGCTTCTCGGCATCCAGCGAGGGATCCGATGGAGGAGCGCCCCCCTCCTCGGCCCCTTCCTCCAGCAGGTCGGGATCGGTGAAGATGGTCGCGCTCACCCTGAGGGCGAGCGCGATGCTGTCGGACGGCCGCGCGTCCAGCTGGAAGAGGTGGTCGTCCCGCGCCAGCCACAGCTCGGCGAAGTAGGTCTTGTCCTTGAGGGCGCTGATCACGATCCGCTGCACCACCGCGCCGAGCCCGATAATCACCGACTTGAGCAGATCGTGGGTCATCGGGCGCGGCGGACGGATGCCCTGCATCTCCATCGCGATCGCGCTGGCCTCGGCCGGGCCGATCCAGATGGGAAGGACCCGCGTCCCATCCTTCTCACGAAGAATCACCACCGGGGAATTGGTGGTCCGGTCGAGGCCCAGGTGGGCGACGGTGACCTCGATCATCAAACCGCGTTCAGCAGTGCCTCCACCCGGTCGGTTCGCTCCCAGGGGAAGAACTGCAGCGCGCCCTTCCTGTAGGGCTTGCGGCCGAAGTGGCCGTAGGCCGCGGTGGGCGAGTAAATCGGCTTGCGGAGATCGAGGACCTTGATGATGCCTGCAGGGGTGAGATCGAACACGTTGCGCACCGCGTCTTCCAGCGCCATGTCGGACACCTTGCCAGTCCCGAACGTCTGGACCATCACCGACACCGGATCGCGCACGCCGATGGCGTAGGCCACCTGCACCTCGCAGCGCCTGGCCAGCTTGGCCGCGACGATGTTCTTGGCCACCCAGCGCATCGCATAGGCGGCGGACCGGTCCACCTTGGAGGGATCCTTCCCGCTGAACGCACCGCCGCCGTGACGGGCCATGCCGCCGTAGGTATCGACGATGATCTTCCGTCCGGTGAGCCCCGCGTCGCCGTGCGGGCCGCCGATCACGAACCGGCCAGTCGGGTTGATGTGGATCTTCGTCCGTGCGGTTTCGAGTCCGGTCCTGGCCAGCACCGGCCGGATCACCTCCTCGATCACCCCTTCGCGGATGGTCCGCTGAGACAGGTCCCGCCCAGCCCACTTGGCGGCATGCTGGGTCGAGACCACCACCGTCCGGACCGCCACCGGTACGTCGCCGGCGTATTCCACCGAGACCTGGCTCTTGCCGTCCGGCCGGAGCCACTCGAGGCTGGTCACGCCGTCCCCACGCCGCACCGCGGCCAGCCGCTCGGCCAGCCGGTGGGCCAGCTGGATCGGCAGCGGCATCAGCTCCCTGGTCTCGTCGGTGGCGTAGCCGAACATCATCCCCTGATCGCCGGCGCCACCGGTATCCACGCCCTGGGCAATGTCGGGAGACTGGTTGTCGATGGAGCTGAGCACCGCGCAGGTGTTGCCGTCGATGCCGTAGTTGGCATCGACATAGCCGATCCGCTTGATCGTGTCGCGCACGATGGCCGGGATGTGCACGTAGGTCGAGGTGGTGATCTCACCCGCCACGATGGCCATCCCGGTGGTGACCAGGGTTTCACAGGCGACCCGCCCCTTCGCGTCGCTGCGGAGGATGGCGTCGAGGACGGCGTCGGAAATCTGGTCGGCAACCTTGTCGGGATGCCCCTCGGTCACCGATTCCGAGGTGAAAACGTGGCGATGAGCCTTGGCCATGGTGGAGGAGAAGGAGATGAAAGAAAACGGCCGTCCGGCCGGGCGAGTTTTACAGGCGCAAGGTAGCGGCGCCGGTCTGACGCGGCAACGCCGAGAGCGCCTCGAGCATGCGGGGATCGAAATGCTCCTGCATCGCCTCGCGCAGGGCGCGGGTAACCTCCGAGGGCCGGTCGGCGTCCAGCGCAGCATAGGCCGCCCGGGCTGCCACGGCGACGGGAATGGTGCGCACCACCCACTTGAGGAACGGCAGCGCCGGCGGGGCCACGCTCAGGGTGCGATAGCCCAGACCCAGCAGCAGCACCACCGCCAGCGGGTCGGACGCCATCTCGCCGCACACGCTCACCTGGATCCCGGCCCGTTGGCCGGCATCCAGCACGATCTTGAGCTGGCGCACGATCGCGGGATGGAACGGCGTGAATCGCTCGGCCAGCCGGGCGTTGCCCCGGTCGACCGCAAG
>JBGQJV010000317.1:0-4666 GCA_041499215.1 Gemmatimonadota bacterium
ACCGCCACCATTATATAGCATACAGCGAGCCGATGTTCGGCGCGTCTTGCGGGGGCTGCTCGGCCGCTGCAGGTTGGGCCGTTAGCCGTTAGCCGTTAGCCGTTAGCCGTTGGCCGTTGGCCGGTGGCCGGTGGCTATGACATCCAGCGGCAGGAGTTCCCAAGCTGGACGCAGGCACCGATACCCACAGCCCGCCACCTTCTCCCAAACCCACACAGCCCTGCTCGTGTCCGCCTTCCGCTTCAGGTCGATTCCCCTCCTCGTCGGAGCCACGCTCCTGGCGAACTGCTTCCTGGTTCGCAAGGTGAGGGTCGACGAGGTGCGAGCCCCGATTCAGGATTCGATCCAGGTCAAGACCCCGGCCAAGGCGCACCTGCTGGACGGCAGCACGGTCCTGTACCCCAACGGGGTGTCCATCCACCAGGGCCACCTGGTTGGAACCGGGCAACGCTACGGCCTGCGGCTGCAGTTCTCCGAGGTCGTGCAGTCGGTGCCGCTGGACAGCGTTGTCGGGATGGAGAGTTACCGCAAAGAGACCGATGCTGTCGGCACCGTAGGTCTCTCGCTCGTGGCCAGTACCCTGGGTGCCGTGGCAGTCACCGCCACCGCAGCCGCCATCTTCGGCTCCTGTCCCACCTTCTACACCGACAGCGCCGGCGCGCCGGTGCTCGAGGCCGAAGGTTTCAGTTACAGCATCGCCCCGCTGTTCGAGGCGCGTGACGTGGACCGCCTCAGGGTTCGAGCCTCTCCTGACGGAGCAGTGCGGCTCGAGGTCAGGAACGAGGCGCTGGAGACCCACTACCTCAACCAGGTCGAGCTGCTGGAGGCGACTCACGGTCGGGACGAGCTGGTGGTCCCCGACGCCGGTGGCCAGCCACTCGCGCTTGCCGGACTCCGTCCGGCGGTCGAAGCCCGGGATCGCTCGGGGAGAGACGCCACCGCGTGGCTCAAGGCCGCCGACGGAGTGGTGTTCGCGAGCGACACCGGACGGCTCGCCGCCGCGACCGTCCAAGATCATGAGGACTATCTGGATCTGGTCTTCCCTCCCGTTCCTGAGGGGGGCGACTCGGTCGGGCTGGTGCTGCGGCTCCGGAACAGTCTGCTCAACACGGTGCTGCTCTACGACGTGATGCTCGGTGCCCGCGGCGGCCGGGCCCTCGACTGGCAGGCCGGTGATCTCTCGCGAGTTACTGCCGCGCTGGAGCTCGGGACCTGGTATGCCCGGCGAATGGGCCTCCGGGTACTGTCGCCGGCGGGCGCGGGCTTCCGGGAGGTGGGTCGCGTCAAAGACACGGGGCCGATCGCGTGGAAGGATGTTGCCGTTTCGCTGCCGCGCGTCCCGGGAGACTCCATTCGAGTGCGGCTGGCCTTCCCCGCCGACAACTGGCGCATCGACCGGGTAGCACTCGCCGCCCGGGTGCGCCGTCCGGCCGTGCGGACCATTCCCCTCGCCCGGGTGGAGGCCGCCGGTGGATTGCAGGCGGAGGCGCTGGCCGCCATGCGGCTGGCGGATCGTGGCTACCTCGAAACCCGTCCGGGGCAACGATTCACCGCCGTGTGGGAGACCGGTCCCGAACCCACCGGCGGGGCCCGCACCTTCCTCCTGGCTTCGCAGGGGTATTACACCGAATGGATCAGGAGAGAGTGGCTGGCCACTGGGCGAGACACCTCCGCGTTCGCTCCGACCGATGCGTCGCTGGTCCGGGCCATGCACCAGTGGCGCGGAGTGCAGGACTCGATGGAGGCCAGGTTCTACGCCAGCCGGATTCCAGTGAGGTGACCATGGTCTGGACCTGGCGCTCGACGAGCGCGGGGACGGCTCTCCTCGGCGCCCTCGCCTGCAGCATCGGAGGTTCGGTCGCCGGCTGGAAGCCCGCTACCGAGGCAGCGGGCGCCACCATCGAACTGGACCTGGGCGGAAGCGACCGGGTATGGGGGGAGCTGCTCACCATCGATTCGGTCGGGTTTTTGGTCCTCGAGCCGGGACGCCTGGTGAGGGTCGGCTTCGAGGCGGTGCGGGAGGGAACGGCCTACAAGACCAGCTTCGACAAGCCCCCGATCTCGGCCGATACCAGGGACCGCCTGCGGCTCATGAGCCGGTACCCGCAGGGCCTCCCCCCCGGGGTGGAGCAGGCGCTGCTCAGGGCTTACGGCTGGGACCATGTAGAGGAGGAGAACGGCACGCCCCCTCCCTGAGCCGGCAGCCCGCCGGGACCCTCCCTTCTCAGAATGCGACGCTCCGGGTGGCCCGGGCATCATTCCCGGCGAACCTGCTCACACGGAGCGTTACCCATGCAGCGTCGTTTGTCGCGGGCCCGGTCCGCCCTGGCCGTGGTCTCCGCCATTGCAGCCCTGTCGACCTTCGCCCCGGCCGGCGCCGCCGCTCAGGACGACGAGTCGGGTCCCGTCCGGGTCTTCACCTTCGGCCGGCCCCGGATCGGCGTCAGGGTCGGCGTCTCTGCCGACAAGGAGAAGGACAAGGTTGGTGCCCGCATCGAGGAGGTCACGCCGGACGGACCGGCCGACAAGGCGGGGCTCAAGGGCGGCGACATCCTCACGCGGTTCAACGGGGTGGCGCTCGGTGGGGTGAAGTCGGACGACGAGGACGTGTCGGGGCCCGGCAAGAAGCTGATCGCGTTGGCTCAGAAACTCGATGCCGGCGACACGGTTGAGGTCGAGTACCGCCGCGGCAGTGACACCCGCAAGGCCAGGATCGTCGCCGAGGACCTCGGTGGGATGGCGATGAACGGATGGCGGATGCGGGGGGGCGGCCCGGATATGCGCGGGATGGTGATGCCGCGGATCGAGATCCCGCGGATGTTCGAGGGGGGGCCGGGTGAGTTCCGATTCTTCAACGACCGGTTGGACGGCGGCCTGGAACTGACCGATCTGAATCCGGACCTGGGGGAGTACTTCGGGGCGAAGGAGGGGGTGCTGGTGCTCCGGACGCCGACCGATAGCACCATCCCGCTCAAGGCCGGCGACGTCATTCTGGCCATCGACGGCCGCACGCCTAAGTCCGAGGCGCAGGCTCACCGGATTCTCGGGTCCTACGAATCTGGGGAGACCGCGAAGGTCGACGTGCTCCGCAAGCAGAAGAAGCTGACGCTGACCTGGAAGCCGAACCAGCGGGAGGAGCGGTGGAAGACACCGCGGCCGAGCCGGTCGCCCGCGGTTGAACGGAGCTGAACCAGGCGACAGAGGCGAGAAGGCGACGAGGCGACAACTCCCGTCGCCTTGTCGCCTTCGTTGCCTCTCGCCTGCCTCTACGTCGGCCGCTTATACCTGCCCACGATAAGCGTCGTGTTGTCGGAGCCACCCCGGTCCAGGGCAAGCTGTAGCAGCTCGTTGGCGGTGGTTTCGGCGGAGCTGCTGCGGCGGAGGGCGTCGCGGATCTCGTCGTCCGAGACGTGCTTGGTGACGCCGTCGGTGCAGAGCAGCATCACGTCGTCCCAGCGGATGTCGGTGGTGAGCGTCATCGGTTCGGCGCGGGGGGCGCCGATGGCGCTGTAGAGCACGTGCTTGAGGCCTGAACGTTCGGCCTGGTCGGGTGAGAGCGTCCCCGCGTCCACCATGGCCTGCGCCATGGTCTGGTCCTTGGTGAGCAGGTGCAGCTCGCCATCCCGGAGCTTGTAGCAGCGGCTGTCACCCACGTGCACTACGTAGCCCTTGGGCCAGCGGATGCACACCATCGTCAGGGTGGTCGCCATTCCCACCCGCTCGTCATCGGCTTCGCCGGCCAGGCGGACCGCCTCGTGGCTCTGTTCCACGGAGCGCTGCAGATCGGCCAGGAATTCCGGCTCTACGTCCTGATCGAGCTGCACGTACAGGTCCATCGCCCGGAGGACGTAGTCCACGATGGAGTTGAGCGCCGTGTGGCTGGCATCCTTCCCGCCGGGCACTCCCCCCACACCGTCCGCCACCAGGAACACGTACCCTCTGCTCGGGCTGATCAGCTCACCCAGCGCCTCCTCGGGAAGGCTGGTCTGATGCACCTGCATCGCCTTGTGCAGGCTCGCGATCAGGAAGCAGTCCTGATTCTCGCTCCGGACCTTGCCCTGGTGGGTGACCCCAAAGAAATCGTACAGGTCTCTGGTGGGACGGACCGGCAATGGATCCTGGGTGGTGTGGGTCACGGGCATCATTGCCTCCCCTCGACCCAGCCAAGCTACTGCCGATTCAGCGGTGCCGCATCCCCCTGGGCTCGTCTTCCCACACCGCACCCGGACTCGAGGCGGCCAGGTTGACGTGGATCATCCAGCCGAACACCCGGTCGAACCAGCGGCCCCCCGCTGCCTGACACGCCTCCCGGGTGGCAATCCGGCCGCGGGTGCCGAACTCCTTTTCCGCCGAGTCACCACCGGCCACTCCCTCCGTGCCGCGGGGTGGAAGACAGATACTGGTGTGCTGGTGCCACCGCGCCACGCTGAGCGGGATGCGCCGGTCGAGCTGGTCCAGCGGCGTGTCGGCCGGCATGGTGTACATCACGCCCACGAGGCTGAGCGCGTTACCGGACCCCTGCTTGTAGAGCAGTGCCGTCGGGCGGCGTTTACGTCCCTCTTCAGAATCGGTGACTCCGGGCAGACGTTGCCCGGCCGACACCGTCAAGCCGCACCCCAACTACCAGCCCGAACGGCGAACTCTGAACTCGGAACTCGAAACTATA
>JBGQJV010000318.1:0-4660 GCA_041499215.1 Gemmatimonadota bacterium
CCCTGCGACACCGCCATGCATCTTCGCCTCCTCGCTCCTGTCGCCACCCTCGTTCTGCTCCCATCGCTCCTCACCGCTCAGGGCAGCGCGCCCAGCACTCCCGGCGCGCCCAAGCCGTACCGCCGCACTCGAGCCTGTCGCCCGACAGCACGACGGCGGTGTTCATCCGCGACTACAATCTCTGGGCCGTGAACCTCGGCAGCGGCACTGAGACCCAGCTCACCACCGATGGCGTCCAGGATTTCGGCTATGCCACAAACAACGCCGGGTGGGTGCACAGCGACGATCCGGTGGTGACCTGGTCTCCAGACGGTCACCGCATCGCCACCTTCCAGCACGATGGGCGCGGGGTGCGCGACATGGTGCTGGCCGGCACCAATCCCGGGGCGCCGACCCTTCAGCAGTGGAAGTACCCGCTGCCGGGCGACAGCGTGGTGTTCCACATCCAGCGGGTCATCATCGATCGCGGCGCGGAGGGAGCAGCCCGGGTGGTCCGGCTGAAGATGCCTCCCGACTTCCACCGCTCCACCGTGAGCGACCACATCGCCTGCGGCGAGGGGATCTGCGACGTGCAGTGGTATCCCGATGGCTCGCACCTGGCGTTCATCTCCAGCTCGCGCGACCACAAGAACGCCTGGCTCCGGATCGCAGACGCGACGACCGGTGAGGTGCGGGAGGTGCTGCACGAGCAGAGCAAGACCCAGATCGGCGACGCCTCGCGGCCGGGGGATCTCTGGCGGGTACTCCCGGCCAGCAACGAGCTGGTCTGGTGGTCGGAGCGGGACAACTGGACCCAGCTGTACCTGTACGACCTCCGGACCGGGGCGCTCAAGAACCGGATCACCACCGGCGAGGGGAACGTCACCCGGCTGGTGCGGGTCGACGAGAAGGCGCGCCAGATCTGGTTCACCATGAACGGCCATGAGCCGGGGCGCGATCCTTATTTCCAGCAGCTCTACCGGGTGGGCCTCGACGGGAAGGGACTGGCGCTGCTGACGCCCGAGGTCGCCAACCACACCGTGTCGGTGTCACCTGACAGCAAGTACTTCACCGACACCTGGTCGACGCCTGATACGCCGCCCGTGACGGTGCTGCGCGACGCGGCCGGCAAGGTGGTGCTGCCGCTCGAGCGGGCCGACATCGCGCGGCTCCTGGCCTCCGGCTGGCGGCCGCCGACACCGGTGCGGGTGAAGGCCCGGGACGGGCAGACCGACATCTACGGTCTGATGTACACGCCCGGCAATCTCGCTTCGACCCGCAAGTACCCGGTGGTCAATCACATCTACCCCGGGCCGCAGTCGGGCAGCGTGGGCCCGCGCTCCTTCATTCCCGCGCGCGGCGATGACCAGGCGCTGGCCGAGCTGGGCTTCATCGTGGTGGAGCTGGACGGAATGGGCACGCCGGGCCGCTCCAAGGCGTTCCACGACTACTACTACGGGCGGATGGGCGACAACACCATTCCCGACCAGGTGGCGGGGATGAAGGAGTTGGCAGAGCGCTACCGGTTCATCGACATCGACAACGTCGGGATCTGGGGCCACTCGGGCGGCGGGTTCGCCACCGCCTCGGCGATGTTCGATTTCCCCGACTTCTTCAAGGTGGGCATCGCGGAGAGCGGCAATCACGACAACCGGGTCTACGAGGACGACTGGGGCGAGCGCTACCAGGGCATGGAGCTGACGGCGAGCGACAGCGCCGCGTATGCCGCGGCCGCAAACCAGTCCCGCGCGGCGAGCCTCAAGGGGAAGCTGTTCCTGATCCACGGGATGATGGACGACAATGTTCCCCCGTACAACACCCAGCTGGTGGTGTCGGCCCTGATGAAGGCCGGGAAGGACTTCGATCAGATCATGCTGCCGGACGCGCGTCACGGCTACGGCAAGGACGCGCCGTATATCATGCGCCGGCGGTGGGACTACTTCGTGCGGAACCTGCAGGGCAATATCCCGCCGAAGGAATACCAGATCGGCAAGCCGCAGGCACCCGCCGTGCCCTGAGGCCCACGGGGCGGACCGCGGGCGGCCTGACCAGGTATCGCGCTCCTGCCGTCGCCACGCTCCACGGGGGTCGAGAGTTCGAGGCGGAGCTCACGACCCAGTGGCGCGCTGAATCGCGAGCCGGACGAAGACCCGCGACTCGTGTGGCAGCACCTGCTTGAGCTGAGCCTTGGCGTCTGCCCCACCCACCCGGGCCGCGGCGCGCACCGCCGCCACCGCGAACAGGGGGTCGGGGTCCGAGACCAGCCGCAGCGCCAATGTCGTGGCCCGGGCGCGGTCGCCAGACGCGGCGAGCGTGTTGAGCGCGGCAGTCCGGAGGTTCCGGTCCTCGCTGTTCGCGGTGAGCCGCTCGAGGTCGTCGAGCGCGCGCGGATCGTGGATCTTGCCCAGGTAGTTCATCGCCGTGTAGATCGTGCCGAAGGGTTGCCCGGGCGCGGCCGCAGCGAGCAGGAGGTCCAGCGCCCCCGCCCCGCGTCCCTCGGCGATCACCGCCAGCGCCGCCTGCCGCGCGGCGTCACTCGGATCGGAGGCATACATCGCCTCCGCCGGCGCCACCGCGGCTGCGGGCTCGAACCGGGCGAGGTCCTGGATCGCGGCGCCGCGGACGGCGCCGTCCGGATCGCGGAGCGCCGCGCGGAGCACGCCGCGCGACGCGGCGCTCGAGTCCGAGCCCATGGCCTCGAGCGCCAGCTCGCGGAGCGCCGCCTCGTGCTCGTTCAGCAGCACCAGCCGACGGGCGGCCTGCGCGGCGGAATCGTGCGACGCCGCCAGCTGGCGCAGGGCCCAGTCCCGCCCGCGCACGTCGAGATCGTGCGCCGCCATGTCCGCCAGCTCGGCCGGGGAGAGATCGCCGGTGACGGTGCCCAGCAGCCAGCCCCCTTCGTCGAAGCGGAACGACCTCGGTTCCGACGGCAGCGTCACCGCGAAGGTCTCGCTGGCCGCCGAGACCATGATCTCCTGCCGCACCACTGCGTCACGGGTGATGACCCGAAGGGTCACCGGGAAGCGGAAGAGCGGGTGGAGCGAATCCACCGGCTGGGTCTGGGTGATGGTGACCTGGAGGGTCCTGGCGCCGACATCCCAGTGGCGCTGGAAGCTCACCCGCGGGTAGCCGATCCCGTAGGCCCACTGGTCGAAGAACCAGTCGAGGTCGCACCGGCAGGTCTTCTCCATGGCCACGGCGTAGTCGGGCGTGGTCACCGGCCGGTGGGCGTTGTCCACGAGGAAGCGGTGCATGCCCGCCCAGAAGAGAGAGTCACCCAGCAGGCGGCGGAGCTGGTGGGCCAGCTGCGCTCCCTTGGGATAGACGTGGCCACTGAAGAACAGCACGATGGGGTCGGTCCCCTGGTATTGCCCCCACACGAGTGAGCGCACCGCGTTCTCGTCGGCCCGCATCGCCGCCCGCTGCTGGCCGCCCCACTCGAGCGCGGCCGCGTTCCACCCCCGCGTCTTCTCGTTCTGCACCGACTCCATGTAGGTGGTGAGACCTTCATTGAGCCAGACGTTGGCCCAGTTGGCGGTGGTGGTGAGATCGCCGAACCACTGGTGCGCCAGCTCGTGGGCGTCGAGCCCGCGCCCCGACTGTTCCGGCTCACCGCCCGCGGCGTGCAGCGCCAGGTCGGTCTGGGTCGTCGCCGAGACGTTTTCCATTCCGCCGTAGGTGAAATCGGGGATGATCGACTGGTCGTACTTGTCCCACGGGAACGGGACGCCGAGGACCTGGGAGTAGAGCTCGATCATCGCGGGCGTCTCGCCGAAGGTGCGCCACGCCGCGTCGACGGTATCGGCGTAGGTGTAGTACTCCACCGGGATCCCGCGCCACTGATCGTGCAGCACGGTGAACGGCCCGGCGACCACGGAGTAGAGATAGGTGGAGGCGGGGCGCTCCTGGCTCCAGTGCCACACTTGCTCTTTGCCGCCCGCGGCCGGCGTCACGTCCACCAGCCGTCCGTTGGACAGCACCACCAGTCCCGAGTCCACCCGGACGAAGAACTCCCAGGTGGTCTTGTCGTTCGGCGCGTCGTAGGTCGGCACCCAGGCGCGGGTCTCGGTCGCTTCGCCCTGACTCCACACCACGTTGCGCCGCGGCACGAAGTAGAGCCCGCGTTCCGGGTAGCCGTGGTACGCCAGGGTGACCTCGACCGTGTCGCCGACTCTTCCGGTGCGGGTGAGGCGCACCGTCACATGGGTCGTGTCCTGGGTGAACCTGAGTTTCTGGCCGCCAGCGCCGGTGGCGCGGTCGATCGTGAGGTTCTCCGCCTCCAGCCGCACGGTATCGGTCGGCTGGGTCAGCGCCACGCGGGTGGTTACCTCGCCGATCAGCTGCCGGTGCGGCGCATCGAAGCGGATGTGGATCGCCTGGTGCAGCAGATCGAAGCGCCTCGGCTGCTCCGGCCAGGTGCGCGGCGCCTGGTACTCACCCACTACGCCGGCCGGCCGCTGCGCCGCGGCGGTGGCGGTTACGCCGATAAGCAGCACCAGCCCGCGCACGAGGGTCTTCATTGTCTGATCCATTGGAGATCCGGAAGGGGCGCCGCGCCAGGTTGGCACGCGGACTTCCAGCGAAGGGTTCGGGAAAGGTGCCGGGCCCACGGGACCACGGCAAGTTCGGCCGATCCCAGTACGGGAGGATCCGTAGTGAAGATTCCCGGCTCGCCATGGAC
>JBGQJV010000319.1:0-4653 GCA_041499215.1 Gemmatimonadota bacterium
ACCTCCCGATCGTCGACCTGGCCATCATCAAGGCTGGGGTTCGACTGGCGAAAGTGCTGAACGATGCCCTGGCCGGCTACCAGCCCGGTCGGGCGGGCCCTTCACTCGGCCCGGGCATGTACTCCGACCGGGAGGCGGCGGCGCACGCAGGCGAGGAGGCGATGGTTGTTGGGACGGTGATCACCGTACATCGAACCGACTCAGGGAATCTCTACCTCAATTTCGGCGCCGACTATCCGCACCAGACGTTCAGCGGCGCGGTGCTCAAGCCGAGCGACCCTGCCCTCCGCAACCTCGACGGTCTGGTTGGAAAGCGGGTCGGCATCAAGGGGCGGATCAAGATCTACAAGGGACAGGCGGAGGTGCTGATCGAGCGCAGGGACCAGATCGTGGAGCTGCCCTGAGGGCAGACCGCGACCAGCGCCGCGACCTGCTGGCCTACTGTGAGCGGGACACGTGAGCGATGGTACGGCTGCTGGAGCGGCTGAGGGAGGCGGCGGGTGGCGTGCGTGCGTCGGGGCCTAGGCCTCACGCGACTGGCCAGTGGCACCTGATCGGCCCATTTTTCGATTACCGATCATGGCGACCACCCTCCCGGACCCCCCTCCTCCTCCGCGCCGACTCCGGGACGCGCTCGCCGACCGCTACCGCCTCGAGCGCGAGCTGGGCCAGGGCGGCATGGCGACGGTGTACCTCGCACAGGACCTCAAGCACAACCGCCAGGTGGCCGTCAAGGTCCTGCGGCCTGAGCTGGCCGCCGCGCTTGGTCTGGAGCGGTTTCTCCGCGAGATCACCACCACCGCGAACCTGCGGCATCCCCACATCCTGCCGCTGTACGACTCCGGCGAGGCGCTCGGGGCGCTCTTCTACGTCATGCCGTTCGTCGAGGGCGAGTCGCTCCGCGGCCGGCTGGACCGCGAGAAGCAGCTCCCCATCGAGGACGCGCTGCGGATCGCCCGGGAGGTGGCCGACGCACTGGGGTACGCCCACGGGCGAGGGATCATCCATCGTGACATCAAGCCGGAGAACATCCTGCTGGAACAGGGGCACGCCGTCGTGGCGGATTTCGGCATCGCCCGCGCCGTGAGTACCGCGGGAGCCGAGCAGCTCACCCAGACCGGGCTGGCCGTCGGGACTCCCTCGTACATGAGCCCCGAGCAGTCTCTCGGCGAGTCGGACCTCGACGGCCGGAGCGATCTCTACGCCCTGGCCTGTGTCCTCTACGAAATGCTGGCGGGGGAGCCGCCGTACAGCGGAAAGACCGCGCAGGCAATGATCGCCAAGCGGTTCGTCGATCCCGCTCCCGCGGTCCGTCGGATTCGACCCGCTGTCCCGCCCGCCGTGGAGCAGGCCCTCCAGAAGGCGCTGGCCAGGGCTCCGGCCGATCGGTTCGCGTCGTGTGCTGCCTTTGTGGAGGCCCTGAGTCGCCCGGCCAGCAGCCGGCCGGCGACGCCGTCCGTCGCCGTTCTCCCGTTTCTCAACCTGAGCCCGGACCCGGCCAACGAGTTCTTCGCGGACGGGATCACCGAGGACGTCATCGCCCAGCTGTCGAAGATCCGTTCGCTGAAGGTCATCTCGCGCACCTCAGCGATGCGGTTCAGGACGCGGGAACAGGGCCTGCGGGAGATCGGGGCGACGCTGGGCGTGGCGACCCTCCTGGAGGGGAGCGTGCGACGGGTCGGCGACCGGGTACGGATCGTCGCCCAACTCATCGACGCGGAGGCCGACCGGCATCTCTGGTCCGAGACCTACGACCGCCAGCTCACCGATATCTTCGCGATCCAGATGGATGTCGCCCTGCAGATCGCATCGGCGCTCGAAGCGGAGCTGCTGCCGCAGGAGCGGGCCCGGATCCGGCGTACGCCCACCGCCAACCTCCAGGCGTACCAGGCCTACCTCCAGGGGCGGCACAGCTACGGCCGCTACACCGAGGAGAGCATCTTCAAGGGCATCGAGTACTTCCGGCAGGCGATCGCGGCCGATCCCGGCTACGCCCTCGCGCACGCCGGGGTGGCCCTGGCGTATGCGGAGGTCGCGGCGGGCCAGGGTGGCGGTGGCCTCAAGCCGGACCTGGCCTACCACCGGGCCAGGGAGGCAGTCACCAGGGCCCTCGAGCTCGACAACGAGCTGGGAGAGGCGCACTCGGTGCTGGCCCTGCTCAAGTTCGTGCACGACTTCGACTGGGCCGGTGCCGAGCAGGAATTCAAGGTCGCGCTCGAGCTGAACCCGGGTGGCGCGGACATCTACGATCACTATGGGTGGCTCTGCTCCGCGCTCGAGCGATACGATGAGGCCGTGGCCCTGGTGAAACGGGCGCAGGAGCTCGATCCGCTGACCCACCGGTCGGATGTCGCCTCCATGCTCCTCAGGGCGGGTCGCAACGAGGAAGCGCTGCAGGCGGCGCTGCGAACGATCGAGTTCGAACCGGAGTACGCGAGGGGCCGCTCGACGCTGGGATGGGCGTACCTCAAGACCGGCGATGTGAATCAGGGACTGGCCAACCTGGAGCACGCCGTCAGGCTCAATCCCGGGAATACGCTGTATCTGGCCCAGCTGGGCCAGGCCCGCGCGATGACCGGCGGGATTGATGAGGCTCGAGACGTGCTGCGGCAGCTGGAGCAGCTGTCGCGGGAGCGATACGTGTCTCCCTACCATCTGGCGTACGTCTACACCGGCCTGGACGAGCCGGACCGGGCGATGGACTATCTGGAACAGGCGTACGAGGAGCGGGCGGGCAGCGTGTACGGGATCAAGGGGTCCTTTCTGTTCACGACCCTGCGATCGCATCCCAGGTTCAAGGCTCTGCTCGGCAAGATGAACCTGGGTTGAGAGGGGCGGCGCGATATTCGCTGGATCCCGATCGGATCATCTCCAGCCGCAGCATCCCCACATCCTGACCTGATCGATTCCGGCGAAGCGGCGTCCGGCGGGGCACCGCGTTGGCCCAGGTGGCCGCGGTCGTCGTCGCGCCTAGCGGCCGGGTGGGTCTCGAGCCGCTGACCGAGGTCGCGGTCGCCTGGAGGCGGGTGCCATAGCGCACCCCACGAGCCATCATTTCCCACTTGCCGGATTGCAATTCCTCCTCGCCGGGCGCCGTGGCCGAGGAACAGCAGGCGGGCGCCGGACGCTGGGCGCTAAACGCCCTCCCGATGGCCGACCGCCGCCGACCGACAGGCGTGGTTGACGGATGAGTCCCCGGGAGAGACGTTGAGGTGAGAGGGTCGGATTGTCTGGCGACTGGAGCGCGGGCATGGAACTCGAGCGTACCGTGGGACTGAGGTCGGATGGCGCGGTGTGGCTGCCGGACCGGCGTGCGGCCGCCAGCTCGATCCTGCTCAAGCTGGCGGTGATGGGGGTCCAGATCCCGCCAGGCAGTGGCGATGAGGACGTGCTCCACCTGGCGAGCGACCTCTTCGCCCGCTACCGCGAACAGAGCCGGCTGCTTTCCGAGCACCTGTGCCCCGCCGACCGGCGGATTCAGCAGTACCTCGACGGGCTGCTCACGGCGGCGGGGTTCCCCGAGCCGGTGCGACTCCCCAGCGAGACGTTCATTCTCGATCGCTACGGGCTCGCGCGGGAGCTGTCGCTGCCGATCGACCGGGACTCATGGCAGAACGAGCTGGTGTCGAGCTATCGACTGGACAACGGGGTGCTGCACAACCCGGTGAACGATCGCCGCACGACCCAGGGGGTCTTCCACGTAGCGGAGGGCGGTCTCCCGATCCCGGCGGACAAGATCCGGGTCCCGCTGGTGACCTTCCTCTGGCTGCTCCGGGAGGCACTCCACCCACCGGCCGAGCTCATGCGACTGCCGTTCACGGCCAGCTGGCCGGAGCCGGTGGAGACCATGGTCTCCCTGCTGCTCCGGCCGCTGGTGTGCCCCCAGGTCCCCAAGGTCTCGCCGGAGAAGCGCATGGAGGTCCGGTTCTTCGTGCCCGGGGGCCTGATCGCGAACCTGGACTTCGTGGAAAGCATCTTCGGCAACGCCGGCGACCCCAACCTCTCGGCGAACGACGCAGCGCTCGACGTCGACCACTGGACCGGGCACAGCGGCTGCGTGATCCTGGCGCCGCATCTCACCCGCCTGTCCAAGAAGGCGCTCGGCCTGCCGCATGTGAGTCGGGCGGGCGATGCCGAGCGGGCCGCGGGGATGTGCTGGGCGGACGAGGGCGAGCTGTACAACGGGGGCCGGCCGTTCAAGCTCACCAGCCGCGGTCTGGACGGCGTGATGGTCACCATCCTGGCCGACAACTACTTCGGCTACTGCAAGAAGGAGATCAAGACCCAGATCGGCTACAGCGCGAACCTCTTCGGCCTGGCGGAGGAGGAGCATGCGGGCGGGGCGCTGGCCTTCGCGACGTTCAATCTGGGCGACCGGTTCCTGCCGGAGCAGGTGCGGCTGGTGAGCGCGAGCCACCGGCTGGTGGAGGTGCTCGGGCTGGTGGGGGAGCGGGCGAAGTTCCACCCCTCGGGCTATGCCACCGACGCGCTCTATCCCGAGATCCACTACATGCCCGAGGACATGGAGATCGACGTCCATCGGCAGGACATCAGGTGGGTGAGCAACGGCCAGGAGCAGCACCTCAAACTCCTCCCCGGCCGGATCTACATCCACCCGAGCGGCTACAAGATCCGCATGGCCAAGCACACCGC
>JBGQJV010000320.1:0-4596 GCA_041499215.1 Gemmatimonadota bacterium
TCCACACCCTGACCATCCCGGCGCAGGTGCCGGTGGTGAACTTCACCGCGGCCACGCAGTCGGCCGCCGAGGGGACGGTGGCGACCATCACCGCCCAGCTCTCCCAGCCCTCGACCCAGGCGATAACCCTGCCGTTCACGCTGAGCGGCACCGCGACCAGCGGTGCGGATTACACCATCACCACCAGCCCGATCACGATCGCGGCAGGCAGCACCACCGGCACCATCAGCGTGACCGTCGTGGCCGACGGCGTGCCCGAGCCGAATGAGACGGTGATAGTGACCCTTGGGACTCCCACCAATGCCACCCTGGGCGCCACCACGGTCCACACGCTGACCATCCCGGCACAGCTGCCGACGGTGAGCTTCACCACCGCCAGCCAGACAGTGAACGAAGCGGTGGGGTCGACGACCATCACAGTCCAGATTTCGAGTACCCCGGCCCAGCCGGTGATCGTACCGTTCACGGTGGGGGGAACTGCAACCAGCGGCGCGGATTACACCATCACACCCGCGAGTTCGCTGACGTTCGCCGTTGGCACCCCCCTCGCCCAAACGCTCACCGTTACCGTGGTGAACGGCCCGACGGGCGAGCCGAATGAGACCGTCGTCGTGACCCTGGGAGCGCCCACCAACGCGACCCTCGTGAGCCCGTCGGTTCACACGATTACGATCACGGACAACAATTTCCACCCGCCGGTCCTGTCCAACCTCGGCTTTGTGCTGATCGCCGCCGTCAGCAGTGGTTGCGACGTGTTCGGCGGGCCGCTAGGCGCAGAGTACCAATATCAATTCAGCTACTCCGATGCCGGAGGAGACGTCATCATCCCGGGAGCGACAGACTCGTTAGCCTATCATTTCCACCCGAGTGAAATAGCAGACGGTTTCGTCCGGAGCTCCAGCACGTATACGGGAACGGGGTCCTCAGGAACCATCTCAAACAGTGTGTGCTTCCTGTTCCAGGGGGATACGAGCGTTGACGTTTCGCTGTTCGTCACCGATGTCGCAGGCAACCGGAGCGCGCCAATTGCGGTCAACGTCCCGAAACCCGTAGGCGCGAACATCGTTGCGGGCCCCCAGCCCCTCAGCGCCCGGGGTCGCTCGCCAGCGGCCCTGGCGGTCCCGCGCTGAGCCTCCACGCGCCTGACTCAGGGGCGAAGACAGAGTGAACGGGGATGGGAGTACCCTGACCCCACAAGGACACCGGCACGCCGGGGGTGTACGCGGTAAGCTTCGGCCCACTGAAGAAAGGCACCTGGCTCCTGCTCGTCCGGGTCGGGCTCGCTGTCAGCGACCGGAGGGCGGGGCCGGGCGATAGACGGCATTCAAATAGTCTTCGAGCATGCGCTGGCTGCAGTACCGTGACCCGACGGTGGTGAGCGATCCCCTGATGCGCCGCACCCAGCCGCGGGGAATGCCGCGCGGGTCCCGGTCATAGAACAGCGGCACGATCTCGCGCTCCAGCAGGTCGTACAGGGCCGCGGCGTCCCGCGCGTCCTGCGCCGCATGATCGGCGATCACGTCGCCGTTGATGCCCCACCCGTTGCTGCCGTCGAACGCCTCCTCCCACCAGCCGTCGAGCACGCTCAGGTTGAGGCCGCCGTTGAGCGCGGACTTCATCCCGCTGGTGCCGCTCGCCTCCAGCGGGGGCCGCGGCAGGTTGACCCACACGTCACAGCCGCGCACCAGCTCGAGCGCCATCGCGAGGTCGTGGTCTTCCAGGTAGCACACCCGCCTGCCCACCACCGGTGCGCCGCGCATGGGGAAGAGCTGCTGCTGCACCACCCGCTTGGCGTCGTCGTCCTGGGGATGCGCCTTGCCCGCAATCAGAATCTGAATGGGTCGCTCACCCTGCAGCAGCCGCAGGGCGCGTCCCCGATCGAAGGTGAGCAGGTGCAGCCGCTTGTAGGTCGCGAGGCGGCGGGCGAAGCCTACCGTGAGCACCTCCGGATCGAAGGTCTCCGCCGCCGCCTCCGCGTATTCGATGGAGTCCCCCCGGGAGAGGCGATCCGCCGTGCTCCGCTCGCGCACATACTGAACCAGCTCCCGGCGGAGCCCCTGGCGTACCGCCCAGATCTCCTCGTCGGGGACCTGCTCCAGGGAGGCCCAGGCCGAAGCATCGGATGCGCGCGCCTCCCACTCGGGCCCCAGATAGCGCGCCAGTAGATCGCGCATCGCGGGGGCCATCCAGGTCGGCAGGTGAACGCCGTTGGTGATGTGCCCGATCGGCGTGGCGTCCGCCTTCATGGTGGGATAGAGCGGGTGCCATGCGGCCCGCGCCACCACGCCGTGCCGGCGGCTCACCCCGTTGGCCGAGCGGCTCAGCCGGAGCGCCAGTGGAGTGACGCCGAATTCACCGGTCTCCTCCGGCCGCGGGCGGCCGAGGGCGAGGACGCTGTTTGGGTCGACCTTGAGAGCGGGGAGGAAGCCCTCCAGCGCCCGGCTCACTTCGGCGTAGGAGTACACGTCGTTGCCCGACGCCACCGGCGTGTGGGTGGTGAAGACGCACCGGTTCCGCGCCAGCTCGAGCGCCTCATCCCAGGCTGCGCCCTGCGCCCTTGCCTCCCGGGCCAACTCGAGCGCGGCAAAGATCGAGTGCCCCTCATTCAGGTGCAGCGTGTCCGGGGCCGCACCGATCGCGCGGAGCGCCCGCAACCCACCCACCCCGAGCAGCAGGTACTGGGCGAGACGGAGACGCCGGTCGCCGACGTAGAGGCGGGCCGTGATCCACCGGTCGATCCGGCTGTTGTCGGGGTGATCGCTGTCGAGGAGGTACAGCGGAATCCGTCCGACGTTCACCCGCCAGACGAAGGCGCGGACCCGGCGCTGTTCGATCGGAACTTCGACCGTGAGCGCATGGCCGTCGGCTCCGGTCACCCGGGCACAGGGGAGGATCTCACCGCTGGTCTCGATCCAGTGCTCGTGCTGCCAGCCGGTGGGGTCGAGCCGCTGATGGAAGTAGCCCTGGCGATAGAGCAGCCCCACGGCGACGAGGGGCGTCGCGGCGTCGGAGGCCTGCTTCAGGTAATCACCCGCGAGTGCGCCGAGTCCGCCGGCGTAGATCGGCAGCGACGCATGCACCGCATACTCGGCACAGAAGAAGGCGACGGGCCGATCGGGCGAGGGTTCGCCGGCCGACCAGGGGCGGGCGAGATCCGCCTGGATCTCGCCCGCCAACCGCTCCGCGGTCCGGACCAGTTGCGGGTCCTGACCGGCGCGCTCAACGGAGTCCGCGGCCTCACGCAGAAAGAGCACCGGATTCTCGCCCGAGCGCTCCCAGGCGGCGCCGCCGATCCGGCGGAACAGATCGGGGCCCAGGGGCGACCAGGCCCAGCGGTAGTTGTAGGCGACGTCGGCCAGCGGCGCGAGCGCCGCAGGCAGGCGTGCCCGGAGACGGCTCACACCGCGGGCGATGTCTTGGCTACCATCCATCGTGGCTCCCACGCGTCATCTGGCGACTGCCCATCGCACCGCTTCAACACTGGGGTGGCGGTGGTGAAGATTGCCCCAAGGGTCCCGGAAATCTGGCTCAGGGGAGTCGCCGGGCGAACGGCGCTGGCGGAGCTGCGAGGGTACTGAGAGGCAGTGAGGGAGTCGCACGGCGAGCGAGGAGCACGGCCTGGATCTCGAGCGCCTCGCCCGTGGTCGCCCTGTCCGCGGGGGGCTCAGTGAGAGGCGGTGGGGCTCAACTCCGTGAGGATCTGGGGTGGGGACCCGGTGAAGGTGTCGGGATCGTGCATCAGCGCCCCCTCCGGCAGCCAATCCCACAGGGGTCCCAGGTGGGACCGGATCGTCGCGGCAAAGCGAGCCGGCAGATCGTTGGTCTCCCCTTCGAAGAACGCCCTCACTGGCGGCTCCTCGAGCCACGTGCGCATGCGCCGATGATAGCGAAGCCGGTTCCGACGCTCGGCGGAGATCGCTCGGAACAGTTGCTCCAACCCGACCGCGCCGGGGCCCGTGGCCCGGAGCCTGCGGCTGATGGCGCGGGCAGAGAAGGCGTAGGCGAAGACGCCGCACAGGTGGTCGTAGAACTGCGTCCAGCCATAATGCTTCGGCTTGACGTTCATGGCCTGCAGCAGATCCAGGAAGTGGAACGGCACGGGGAGGACCCTGCCGCTCTGCTGATAGCCCAGATTGTCCGGTGCATTCTGTCCGAATGAGGTGAGCACTGAGAGGTAGGGAAAGGCTCCGGGAGCGAGATCGACGAACCGCCGGGTGAGCTCGAACGGATCGGGCCCTTCGTCGCAATCCAGGCCAAAGATCAGATTGCACTGCACGTAGGGGATATGGCGCTGAATGAGGTTCACTTTTTCGGCGACCCGGCGGACCTTCTCCATCCCCGACACCTTCCTGAGCTGGGCCTTGTCACCGATACCGAACCACGATTCAATCCCCGGAGCGATGACCTTGAAACCGTTGTGCGCCAGCCGCCTGACGTGATCCTCGCCGAGCAGCGAGAGGGAGCTCTCCGCGAGGAAGGTGATGCTGCCGGGCGGAACGGCCTCCTCGATCGCGCCAAGGAAGTTGTCGAACTGCACGCCGAAATTCGGATCGTGCCAGGCGATGATGGAACGGGGCAGCTTGTACTGGCGGAAGA
>JBGQJV010000321.1:0-4578 GCA_041499215.1 Gemmatimonadota bacterium
GACGTCGGTGAACCACTCTCCCGTTACCCGTCACGGGTTTCCCGGATGCGGGGACCGGCGGCCAGGGCGGTACGGGGCTTTGCCGGACGTAGCCCTAGACTTCGGGGTTTCAACGGGGTCCAACTTCGCGCTGGTCGGCTCGACGCGCAATGGTGACCGAATTTGAGGCATGCAAAGGGTAGCCGGGGATCAAGGGCCCCTCTCCCTACCTAATGACGGGCAGATTACCGGCGTATGGACGTGACAAGTCGAGGTACCGGGTGAGGCGGGGTGTCGGGACCAAACGGCGTGCTGCAATCCCGGGCCGCACAGGGGCGCTGAGCCTGATCCACGCCTAGGTGCAGCTTTCCGTTCCCCGGCCTTAAGCTTCAGGTATGGAAATCAAACTCACAGGCCGACAGCAGTCGCAGCTCGCGTTCCTCGAGCTCCTGCCCCCGAAGTTCCGGCGGTTCCACAGCGTCATCGAGCAGATGAGCGCACCCAAGGTCGACGAGGCCCTGGTACGGGGGCTGATCCGGCAGCTCGATGAGGTCAAGGCCGGGGCATCACAGCTGGGGATGAACGGCCTGGCGGACGCGGCGGGGCAGATGGCCTCGACCGCCCGGCGGGGCGGCGGTCAGATGGTGAAGATCCGCGGCCTCAGAGACGGGCTGGGGAATCTCAAGATGAATTTCGAGGGGGCCCTGAAGAAGGCGTCGGTTCCTGTGGCGGCGGCGGCGACGGATGGTGGGGAAGGGAATGAACACCGGTAGCGCCAACGCAGGCGTTGGCGCTCCCGTGCCACACACGGTTATTTCGCCGACCCGGGCTGGTACACCGGCTCGCCCTTCTTGCGGAAATAGGCGTCGATGATCGGGCCGGCCATCACGAGGATCATGCCGGTGACCAGGATACCCACCAGGATCGATACGTAGGTCAGGGCACCGAGCGCGACCACTGCCCCGATGCTGGCGAGGACGATTCCAAGGACTTCCATACGCGGGCCGGTCAGGAATGGGTTGAAGACGGGTAATAGGTTACTCAGGAGTGGGGCCGGATTCAACTGCGGGCCCGGCCTCCCCGACCCGGTACTCTGCGACGCTGGTTCAGCCCGATCACTCGATTCCCGAGACCCCCATGCGCCTCCTCTCCGCTCCGCTCCTGCTTCTGGCCTTCCCCGCTCTGCTCGCCGCGCAGCAGGGCCATGAGGGTCACGGCTCCACGCCGAAAGTCGAAGCCGGTGGCGTGTTCCCCCCAGGCTGGAGCGCCCGGGTGGACGACGGCAGCCCGACCCAGGTGGCCTTCGCGACCATGGCTCCCGGCTGGCACGCCACTACCGCCACCTCGACCATCCTCTACCGCGAGCAGGATCGGGCGAGCGGGGCGTACGAGGTGACGAGCAAGATACATCTCTTCCCCGAGGGACCGGGCCACCTCGAGGCCTTCGGGCTGTTCCTGGGGGGCAAAGACCTGCAGGGTGCCGGCGAGAGCTACACCTACTTTCTCATCCGCGGTGACGGCACCTTCAAGCTCAAGCGGCGGGCTGGGGCATCCGCCACGGACATCACCCGGGACTGGACACCCAGCGCGGTCATCGTGAAGGGCAAGACGGATGGGCCGGTCGTGAATGTGCTCAGCGTGGCGGTGGGGAAGGACAAGGTGAGCTTCCGGGTCAACGGGCAGGAGGTCTACTCGGCCCCGGCGGCGAACGTCGACACCGACGGGATCGTGGGTCTCAGGATCAACCACAACCTGTCGGTCCATGTGGAGAGTCTGGAGATCAAGAAGCAGTAAGGAGTGAGAAGTGAGAAGTGAGAAGTGAGAAGTGAGGAGTAAGGAGTGAGGAAGTCCTACTGCGACCACGCTTCTCACTTCTCACTTCTCACTTTTCAGCCCTTCCTGCGCCGCCTGCTTGGCTTCCCCCTCTCCCTCCGCCGCAATCCGGGCCAGTGCCTGGCGGGCGGATGGGGTGTTCGCCGTCACGAGCACACGGATAATCGCGAGCTGGCGGCGATGCGGAGCCTTGCCGAAGGAGAAGCGCCCCTGCTTCTCCAGCGCGATCCGGGTGAGCGCCGCGACCGATTCGGGCGCGTTGATCCCCGCCAGCGCGGCGAGCAGCTCCTCCCAGGTGTTGGGGTCTTTCTCCGATTCGAGCGCGGCGAGGAGCGGCATGGCGATGGCGCCGGAGCCACGGGCGGCCAACGCCTGGCCGGCGCGGGCCCGGGTGCTGTTCGAGGGGTGGGTCAGGGCCCGGCGGAGCGGCTCCAGAGCCGCCTTCTCGCGGAAGCGGGCGAGCGCGTCGATCACCGCCAGGCGGGTCCGCTCGTCGGGGTGGTCCACCAGCGCCACCAGGTCCTTGAGCGCTTCGCTGGCGCCCAGCCGTCCCACCAGCTCGGCGCCCAGCCATACGTCGGCGGCGCGCGGGCTGCGGAGCAGCGGAATCACCAGCGGCGATGCCTCGGGCATCCCGCCGATGGCATCGAGCAGAAAGGCCCGGGGTCCGATGGTGTCGCTCTGCTTGAGAATCTCCAGGATCCGTTCGGCGGCCGGATAGCCCGCGATGCGGAGCACCTCAGCGGTGCGGGACTGCTCCTCGGGGATACGATACGCCTGCTCGATCAGCGCCTCGACTACCGGCCGGGTGAGCAGGCGCTTGAGCGCGATGGCGAAGGTCCGCCGGAGGTCCTCGCGCACCGAGGGGAGAAAGCGAACGGCGGCCTGGGCGTCGTGCAGCGCCGCCAGCCACTGCTGTCGGGCGAGGGCCTTCTCCAGTTCCCGCAGGATCCCCTCTACCATCGCGGCCAGCTGGTCCCCGGTGCGCGCCCGTGGCACCGGCGTCGCGAGGGCGTCGGCCAGCGATTCGCGCGGCCCGGAGAACATCAGCGGCAATGGATCGGGGAGGAGCTTCACCCGCACCTCGGCCGTGCTGGGGATGGGTGCGGTGTCGTCGGCCAGCGCGCGTCCCAGCGCCAGCAGCTCCACCGCCCCCGCCCCGGGGGCAATCCGGATCGCGTCCACCTGCCGGGCCTGCAGCCGCTCCTTGAGGGGGTCGCCGTCGAGCGCCCAGCTGTTTTCGATTCCCGCCTCGATGAAGGCCTCGTGCCGTTCGACCCGGCTGGCAAGCAACTCCACCACGCGGCGGACCTCGGCTTCGCGTTCGGGACGTTCCCGAACCAGCTGGATCAGGCGTCCCAGCAGCGCGGCGAAGGGAGCATCGGCGTCGGGGAGGGGGGCGGACATAAAGGGAGTATACTCCCCGAAAGCTTGCTTGACAGCGCCTCCCGCCCTCCGTATATACCCTGAGTTCCCGCGCCCGCCTCAGGGGCACCGTGTTCTGCCGTTCTGGACCGTACTACACGCCATGACGCTTGCTCGGATGCCCAATCTCAATAATCTGAACCAAACCGATATCGGAGCGGCGCGATAGCGTTGTGGCAGGTGGTCAGACGCGATCGGCCCGCTCCCGGTGGAGCGGGCCGGTCTTTTTCGGGGTTTACGTTTTCGCGATTTCACTCAAGCACTCGCAACGACATCATACCGAGGAGAGAACCGATGCGCGCACTCGTGGTAGGAGGAACGATCGCGGCGCTGGCCGCCGCCGTGCAGCCCGCGGCAGCCCAGACCACGCTCGGCTGGGACGCAGCCCTGTTCAGCAGCTATGTCTGGCGCGGACTCACTCTGACAAACAAGCCCGTGTTCCAGCCCGATCTGTATTTGACGGTTCCAGTGGGAAAGGCCTCCTTCACAGCGGGGGGCTGGGCGAACATTGACATAGGAAAATACGACAACGCGAACAGCGATATCAGCGAGTCGGGCGGTACCTCCGCGTTCAACTTCGCTGAGTTCGATCCCTGGGCCGAGCTCGCGGTGACGGTCGGTAAGGCCACCATCACGGGGGGCGCCACCGCCTACATCTATCCGAACAACGCAGGCCTCACCAGCGACTTCAACACGGTGGAGGTCTACGGCAAGCTAGGTCTGGCGCTGCCACTGAGTCCGAAGATCTCCGCCTATTATGACGTTGACAAGGTCAAAGGCCTGTACGTCGAGGGCAGCGTCACCCAGGGCATCCCGCTCGGCGCAACCAAGCTCAATCTCGGTGCGTTGGCTAGCTTCGATGCCGGCCAGGACGCGGAGATCAAGAATGGCGTCCCCACGGCGAAGTTCTTCAACTTCGCCGACAACGGCTTGGTGCACATGGACTTCTCAGCCAGCGTCCCCTTCACGGCTGGCCCGCTCTCCATCGTGCCGGCGTTCCACCTGGTGTGGTGCAAGGATGATTTGACCCAGTTCAGCAAGCCGGGCACCAGCCACGATATCAAAGTCTGGGGCGGCGCAACGATCAGCTGGTCGAAGGCGTTCGGCGGCAAGGCGGAGGAGTAGTCGGGCGGAAAGGCGGACGGGCGGACGGGCCGCACCGCGAGCCAGACGCAGGCCTCTGTCATCCCGAGCGCAGCGAGGGATCCCTTTGGGTGTGCACCCATAGGGATCCCTTGTCGCTTCGCTCCTCGGGATGACGAGCGTCCTTACGGATCCGTCCCCCCCACCCACTGTTCGCCTGTCCGCCTGTCCGCCCGTCCGCCTGTCCGCTTACTGCCC
>JBGQJV010000322.1:0-4561 GCA_041499215.1 Gemmatimonadota bacterium
CATCCGGGATGTGCAGGACCGCAAGCGCGCCGAGGCACGGATCACCAGCCTGAACCGGGTGTTGCAGACTCTCTCGGAGATCAACCAGCTGATCATCCGATCCGAGGACCGGCAGGAGATGCTGGACGGCGCCTGCCGCATCGCGGTGGAGAGCGGCGGATTTCGCGGAGCCTGGATCGGCCTGGTGGAGCCCGGGCGCTGGAGACGGCTGCGGGTCGTGGCAAGCCACGGCCAGGGGGCCGGCTACCTCAGCACGCTGGAGGATCGGGATGATGGGTTGGAGCTTGAGCGCGGACCGTCGGCCACGGCGACGCGCGAAGGCCGCACGGTGGTGCTGGACGATACCGCGACCGCCCCCGAGAGCGAGCCATGGCGCGAGGTCATGCTGGGACTGGGACTCCGATCCTCCGTCGGCGTACCGATCCGGAACCGCGGCGCCGTGATCGGCTGCTTCAGCCTGTACGCGGATCGCCCCGGTGCCTTCGGTAGTGAGGTGGTCGGCCAGGTGGAAGCACTCGCCGGCAATATCGGTCACGCCTTCGGAGCGCTGGAAGACCGGAAGGCCAGGGGGCAGGCGGAGCAGTTTCTCTCCGCCATCGTGCGCGGCTCCCCGGTCGGGATCTTCCGGACCGATCTCGCCGGCAAGACGACGTTTGTCAACCAACGGCTGGTCGAGATGCGGGGTCGCTCAGCCACCAACGCCACGCGGCTGGGCTGGATCGAAGGGATCCACCCCGAGGATGTCCAGCGGGTATCCCGCGCCTGGGAGCGATCGGTCGGGGGAGGGGAGCAGTTCCGGCAGGAGTTTCGCCTGGTGCGAACGAACGGTTCGATACTGTGGGTCATGGGGCACGCCGAGGTAGAGCGGGACTCCCGGGGAGACGCGACCGGCTATGTCGGCAGCATCACCGACATCACCGAGCGGCGCAGCGCCGAGGCCGCGCTGCGTGAGCACGAGGCCAACCTCGACGCGCTGGTGGAGAACATCACCGGTCTGATCTGGTCGGTGGATCGCGAGTTTCGCCTGCTGACCTGCAACGCCGCGTGGCGGGACGAAATCCGCCGCACCCTCGGAATCGAGTACCGCTACGGCGACGATCTCATCGCGAGCCTGCCGGAGCATATCCGCACGGAGTGGAAGGGGTACTACAATCGCGCCCTCCGGGGTGAGTCATTCCTGCGGGAGCAGGAGCAGGGTACGGGCGACGAGCGCCGGACCACCGAGTTCCGCTTTCACCCGATTCGGGCGGAGAGCGGCGAGGTGCTGGGCGTGACCGTACTCGGCCAGGACATCACCGAGCGCCGGCGCCACGAGTTGATCCTGCGGGAGAGCGAGGGGCGCTATCGCACCCTGTTCGACGCGAACCCGCACCCGATGTATGTCATCGATCTCGAGACCCACCGGTTCCTGGCGGTCAACGACGCGGCGGTGCATCACTACGGTTACAGCCGTGACGAACTCCTCCAGATGACGATCCACGACCTCCGGCCGAGCGACGACATGCCCGGGATGCTGGAGCAGCTGGAGCATCTGTCTCCCGGATATGAACGCTCCGGCCTCTGGCGCCAGCGCAAGAAGACCGGGGAGATCATCCTGGCCGAGGTGTCCACTCACGGCATCGAGCTCGAAGGCCGGAGGGCGATTGCGGTGCTGGCGCAGGACGTCACCGAGCGACAGCACGGCGAGATGGAGCGGGCGAGGTTGAGCGCCGCGATCGCCCAGGCGGCGGAGGCCGTGATCATCACCGACCGCTCAGCCAACATCGTGTACGTGAACCCGGCCTTCGAGCACCTCACCGGGTACGGCCACGAGGAGGTCCTGGGGCGGAACCCCAGGCTGCTCAGCAGCGGCCACCAGCCGCCGTCGTTCTACCAGGGCATGTGGAGCCGGCTCGGCAAAGGCGAGATCTGGCGCGGGCGGGTGCGCAACCGGCGGAAGGACGGGCAGCTCTACCTTGCCGATGTGGTCATCTCCCCGGTGCGCGACAGCGCCGGCCGGGTGCAGAACTACGTCGGAGTGCAGCGGGACGTGACCACCGAAGAGCGTCTTTCCGACCAGCTCAGGCAGGCCCAGAAGATGGAGGCGGTGGGCCAGCTCACCGGCGGCATCGCCCACGACTTCAACAACCTGCTCACCGTCATTCTGGGAAACTCCGAGCTGGTGGCCGCCGACGTGGCCGACCGGAGTGACTTAAGCGACGGAATGGCGGAGATCAGCCAGGCGGCCCGGCGGGGTTCGGAGATGATCCGAAAACTGCTTGCCTTCAGCCGGCGAGAGCGCCTGCTGGAGGAACGGCTGGACCTGGGCCGAGTCGTAGCCGACCTGCTCACCACTCTGCGCCGGCTCCTGCCCGAGACCATCATGATCAACAGCGAGATCCCGCCCGAATTGCCCCCGGTGCTGGCCGACCGGGGGGCGATCGAGCAGATGGTGATGAACCTGGCCACTAATGCCCGCGACGCGATGGCCAGCGGGGGAACCCTTACGGTGGCATTGAGCCCGGTGGAGATCCGAGAGCGGGCATCGGGACAGCACGACGGGGACTACGTCCGGATAAGCGTCAGCGACAGCGGGATCGGCATGGACGCCGCCACCCTGGACCGCATCTACGAGCCGTTCTTCACCACCAAGCCGGCCGGACAGGGGTCCGGGCTCGGAATGGCGATGGTGTATGGCCTTATGAAACAGCACGGTGGCTGGGTAGACGTCCGGAGCCGGCCCGGTCATGGCACCGTCGTCGAACTCGACTTCCCCGCCGTGGGGGAGCCGGCGAGCGAAGCCGGCATCGACGCCACGCGGCCGGACGTCCCAATGGGACTGGGCGAGACCATCCTGCTGGTGGAAGATGAGGAGCCGCTCCGCCGGGTAGCGACCCGGGCGCTGCAGCGGCTCGGCTACCGGGTGCTCGGGGCCAAGGACGGCCTCGAGGCGCTCGAGATCTACCAGCCGAACCGGGAGGAGATCCGACTGGTACTCTCCGACCTGGTCATGCCCCGCATGGGCGGCGTGGAGCTGCTGGAACGGCTGCGGGGAATGGACTCCAACGTCCGGTTCCTGCTCGCCAGCGGCTACCTCGGCGCCATGCCCCACCTGGTCGACGGGGGACCCGGCGATGTCCGGCTGCTGGAAAAACCCTGGACCATCGCCACCCTGGCGCGCCAGGTACGCGAGAGCCTGAGCGCCTCGCCGGCCGGCTGATCAAGGGGCCTGGGTCTGGCCGGCCAGCCGGCCGAATCGCCAGCGGAGAGCGGGCGGCGTGACCAGGGTGGTGGCCACCACCATCACGACCACGGCGGAGAAGGTGGCATCGGTCACGATCCGCTCCCCAGCAATGGCCAGAGTCAGGCCGATGTTGGCGAAGATGAGGCCGACCTCTCCCCGCGGAATCATGCCAATCCCCACGGTGATCCGGTCCACCCCGCGGGTAACCACGCCCAGCCCGGCAAACTGCTTCCCGACGATTGCGACCACCGTGAGCGCCAGGGCGAGCCCGGCCACTCCCGGCTGGGCGAAGGAGCGGAGGTCGGTGCGCATCCCCATCAGGACGAAGAACACCGGGACCAGGAAGGACGAGATCGGGTGCACCAGCTGCTCCAGGGGGTGTTCCCCCTGTTCACAGAACTCGCGATAGTGGGTGTCTTCCAGGATCAGGCCGGCGCTGAATGCCCCGACGATCGGCGCCAGGCCGACCACGCTGGCGAGCCACGACAGCAGGAAGCAGAACGACAGCCCCGCGGCGAGCAGTACCCCGCGTGACCGGAGCCGTGAGGCCAGCCCGAACAGCTGGCGCGAGAGCGTCATGCCCAGCACCAGCGAGCCTACCAGGAAGGCGACGGCCTTGCCCACCATCAGTAGGATGTCGCCGTAGGAGAGGCTCCCGCCCCGGTCCGCGGCGGTGATGATCCCCGCCACCACGGCAAGGATCACCAGGCCGAGCACGTCGTCGATCACCGCCGCGCCGAGGATGATCCGGGCTTCCCCCGTCTGTGACTGCTTGAGGTCCTGCAGCACCCGGGCGGTGATACCCACGCTCGTGGCGGTCAGGGTGGCGCCGAGAAAGGCGTGTACGTAGGCGCTCTCGTGAGGCAGCAGCCAGGCGCCCACCCACCAGCCCAGCACGAACGGGAAGATCACCCCGACCACCGCGACCAGCAGCGAGGACCAGCCCACCCTGAGCATCTGGGCCACGGTCGATTCGAGCCCAACCTCGAACAGGAGCAGGATGACGCCCAGACGGGAGAGCATGTCGATCGAGGCATCGTGCCGAATCGGGTCGAGCACCGTGATGCCGAGCAGCGGCAGATTGCCGATCAGGATGCCGAAGACCAGCTCGCCGAGCACGGCCGGCTGGCCCAGTCGGGTGGCCAGGTCTCCGCCCAGCTTGGCGGCGATCAGGATGACGGCGAGATACAGCACCACCACGGCAATGGGGTCGGCGTGCTGAGCGACGCCAGGCGTGGCTTGCAGGAGGAACATGGTCTCGGCAGGGGGTGGAAGGGTGGCTGGCCCGGGGAAGTTAGTGGGATGCATCAGGAGGGCGGGAGGGCGTATAAGGCGGGA
>JBGQJV010000323.1:0-4547 GCA_041499215.1 Gemmatimonadota bacterium
ACGGGCCCGGGCTCCGCGAGATGGCGGAAGAGCAGGGCTATCTCTTCGTTCGGGGCCTGCTGCCGGAGGAGACTCTGCGGCGCCTGCGCCAGGTGATTCTGAGCGAGGCGGCGGAGCGCGGCTGGCTGGACCCGGACGCGCCGTTGATGGATGGCATCGCGCGAGTGGGGATGTCGACGCCGGCCCACGACGACCCGCGGTTCACCGAGCTCCAGGTCGCGGTGCATCTCCTTCCGGCTTTCGAGGAGGTCCGGAGCCACCCGGCGCTCCTCCACGTCCTGGAGCGCCTCTTCGACGGCCCGGTCCAGACCCACTGCGGGGACGTCTGCCGATTGTCCTTCCCTGACTCCTTCAGCCTGACCACTCCGCCGCATCAGGACCAGTTCTTCCTCAAGTCGGAGGCCGAAACCTGGACCGCGTGGATTCCCGTGGGCCACTGCCCCCGCGACCTCGGCGCCCTCCGGGTGATTCCGGCGAGCCACAAGGCCGGGCTGATGAGCCACGGTCCGGGAGTAGTGGGTACGATCGTGGATGGGGACGCGCCGTGGGCCACGGCCGATTTCGCGTGCGGCGATGTGCTGTTCTTCCAGTACCTGACCGTCCACGCCGCCCGGGCCAACCTGGATCCCCGGCGGGTGCGGGTGTCGGTGGATTGTCGATACCGGAGACGGTAGGGACGTTGAGGAGTGAGAAGTGAGAAGTGAGAAGTGTGTCATCCCGAGGGACCCCGAGCGGCAGTGGAGTAAGGAGTGAGGGGGCCACCGGGCGGGAGAGTGGGGAGCAGGGAGTGAGTGGTGAGAAGTGAGAAGTGAGAAGGGAGAAGTGTGTCATCCCGAGGGACCCCGAGCGGCAGCGAGGGGCCCGAAGGGATCTCCGAGGTGGCCGAGCGGAGAGGTTGGGGTGAGGAGTAAGGAGTGAGAAGTGAGGAGTGAAACGCTCCTCGCGCGGGGGGGTGAAATCGTCCAAAGGAACCGAACGGGGGCCGGGGGCGTATCTTTCATGCATGGGCCGGACTCAGTCCCATCGCCCAGGATACAGTTCCGAGTTCGGGGTTCCGAGGGTACGCTTCACGCCGGGGACCGCCTCGAAGTTGGCAATTCGGAACTCGGAACTCGGAACTCGGAACTCAAACTGGGAACTCGTCGCTCTCTCGGGACTCAGGAAAGTGCCATGCTGATCCGCCGTCCGTCCGACCTGCCATCCGCCGAGATCACCGAGGAGAGGTATTACCTCAATCGGCGCGAGTTCCTGGCCGGTCTCGCTGCGGCCGGGGCCATGCTGACCGCCGGGGAGCGTGAGGCGCTCGCGCGCATGGTGCCGCGCGGGGGAGACGACGACAAGCTCACCCCCTACGAATCGGTCACCAGCTACAACAATTACTACGAATTCGGAACCGACAAGGCCGACCCCGCCGAGGAGGCGAAGAACTTCCGCACCCGGCCGTGGAAGGTCCGGGTCGAGGGGGAGATCGCGAAGCCGGCCGACTACGACTTCGATGACCTGGTGAAGCCTTATCAGCAGCAGGAGCGGGTGTATCGGCACCGCTGTGTCGAGGCGTGGAGCATGGTGATCCCCTGGCTCGGCTTCCCGCTCCGGGACTTCGTAACCCGGATGCAGCCGACCTCGCGGGCCAAGTTCGTCGAGTTTACCACCCTGCTCGATCCGGCCCAGATGCCGGGGCAGAAGAGCCGCATTCTTCCCTGGCCCTACGTCGAAGCCATCCGGCTGGACGAGGCGATGCACCCCCTGGCGCTGCTGGTCACCGGACTCTACGGCAAACCGCTGCCCAACCAGAACGGCGCGCCGCTCCGGCTGGTGGTGCCCTGGAAGTACGGCTTCAAAGGGGGCAAGTCGATCGTGCGGATCCGGTTCCTGGAAGCGCAGCCGCGCACCACCTGGAACGTGGCGGTGCCGGACGAGTACGGCTTCTACGCCAACGTGAACCCCGAGGTGGATCACCCCCGCTGGAGCCAGGCTCGTGAGCGGCGTCTGGGCGAGTTCTTCAAGCGCCAGACCCTCCCGTTCAACGGCTATGCCGACCAGGTCGCGTCGCTGTACTCGGGGATGGATTTGAGGAAGAATTACTGAGCCGACAGCCATCAGCCATCAGCCATCAGCTGTCCCGGGGCAGCTCACGGCTGACGGCTGACGGCTGACGGCTCTCCCCGCCATGACCCGCCTCTACTTCACCACCCGCCTCCTCAAGCCGCTCGCCGCCGTTGCCGCGCTGGGGCCGGCCGCGTGGCTGGCGCTGGCCGCGCTCGGCAAGGTCGATTTCGGGCCGGATCCGATCAAGACCATCCAGGTCACCACCGGACTCGCGACGCTGGTCCTGCTGCTCTCTACGCTGGCCATCACGCCGCTCCGCAAGTACGCCCATTGGAGTGAGCTGATTCGGCTCCGGCGCATGCTGGGCCTGTTCGCCTTCTTCTATGTCCTGTTGCACGCCGTCACCTATTTCGTGTTCGACCAGTCGCTCGACCCCGGGCTCATCTGGGCCGACACGGTGAAGCACCCCAGGATCGCCGTCGGCTTCGCCGCCTTCCTGATGCTCATTCCGCTTGCGCTTACCTCGACCGACCGGATGCTCCGCCGGCTGGGGAAGCGCTGGGTCAGGCTGCACCGCCTCATCTACTTCGCCACGGCGCTGGGGGTGCTGCACTACCTGATGGTGCAGAAACTCGATATCCGGAAGGGCCTGGCCTACGGGGTGGTGTTCATCGGGCTGATGCTGCTCCGGGTCCCGGGCTTCATCCAGCGGGCCTGGGGGGACCGGGCCCGGGGAACCGGGAACCGGGGGGGGGACCGGAGTCTGGCGCGTGGGGAGGGATGACACCGGCTGCCGCCGACCCGCTTCCCCGCGTGCCCCCTGCCGCTCTCCCGCCTTCCTTACTAGCTTCCCGTCCGACCATGCCCTCCCGCTCGACCCTCCTCGACGACCGGGCCATCGCCCGGGCCCTCACCCGCATGGCTTCCGAGCTCGTGGAACGCTGCCATGGCACCACCGACATGGTGCTGGTGGGGATTCAGCGTCGCGGGGTCGAGCTGGCGCAACGCCTGGCCCGCATGGTCGAAGGCCTCGAGGGCCGGGCCATCCCCACCGGCAAGCTGGACATCACCCTCTATCGCGACGACCTCCAGACCATCGGGCCGCGGCCGGTCATCGGCGAAACCCATCTGCCCGTGGATCTCGACGGGCGCATCGTGGTCATCGTCGACGACGTCCTGTATACCGGCCGGACCATCCGGGCGGCGCTGGACGAGCTGGCCGACTTCGGCCGGCCCCGCCTGACCCTGCTCTGCGTCCTGGTGGACCGGGGCGGGCGGGAGCTGCCGATCCAGCCGGACATCGTGGGCCTGCGCCAGGCCACCAGGCCGGACGAGCGGATCGACGTGCAGGTGAAGGAACTGGACGGCCGCGACGCGGTCGAGCTGGTACGGGGCGAGTGAGGTGAGATTCTCAGGCCAGAGGTTCCGCGTTCCGAGTTCCGCGTTCCCCGTTCGTGCTCCTGTCAACGCGGAACGCGGAACGCGGAACGTGGAACGAATCCCTCTGCGTCCTCTGCGCCTCTGCGTTGAATCTCGCAGTCGCCAGACCTGCGGCCGTACGGTGGAAACAGCGGGGAGGCAGGCTTGAGCGACGCCCCAACCCTGGGCAAGGACCTCCTGGGCCTCGAGTACCTCTCGGCCGATCAGATCCGCCTCATCCTGGATACCGCCGAACCGTTCAAGGAAGTGAGCGAGCGCCCCATCAAGAAGACCCCGGCGCTCCGCGGCAAGACCATCGTCAACCTGTTCTTCGAGGCCAGCACCCGGACCCGGATCTCGTTCGAGTTCGCCGAAAAGCGGCTCTCCGCCGACACGGTGAACGTCGCTTCGACCGGCAGCTCGGTCTCCAAGGGCGAGACCCTGGTCGACACCGCCCGCAATCTCGAGGCGATGCGGATCGACATGGTGGTGATCCGCCATCCTTCCTCCGGCTCGGCCGACTTCCTGGCTCAGCGGATCCGCTCCAACGTGGTGAACGCCGGCGACGGCACCCACGAGCACCCCACCCAGGGGCTGCTCGACCTGCTCACGCTGCGGGACCGGTTCGGGAAGATCGAAGGCCTCAAGGTCGCCATCTGCGGCGACGTGATGCACAGCCGGGTAGCCCGGAGCAACATCTGGGGACTGCGGAAGCTCGGCGCCGAGGTCGCCGTGTGCGGCCCGTCCAGCCTGGTGCCGCGGGACATCGGGGCGCTGGGGGTGACCGAGTTCACCCGCATCGAGGACGCGATCGCCTGGGCCGATGCGCTCAACGTGCTCCGGCTGCAGCTCGAGCGGATGACCAGCGGCTTCATCCCCTCGCTCCGGGAGTACAACCGCGTGTTCGGCATCACCAGCGAACGGCTCGCCCGATCCAAGAAGGACATCGTGGTCATGCACCCCGGACCCATGAATCGGGGGGTGGAGATCGACAGTGACGTGGCCGACGGCCCCTACAGCATCATCCTGCCCCAGGTCACCAACGGGGTGGCGGTGCGGATGGCCGTGCTCTACCTGCT
>JBGQJV010000324.1:0-4534 GCA_041499215.1 Gemmatimonadota bacterium
AGCTGGGAGGTGGGGCGTGAGGCCGCTGCTCCTCCTGCCGCTGGCCCTGCTGGCCGCCGTCCCGGTGGCGGCGCAGCGCTCGCTCGCGATCAAGCGATTCGACGCCGCCATCACCGTCAATCAGGACGGGACGATCGACGTCACCGAGTCGATCACCGCCAGGTTCACCGGGTCGTGGAACGGGATCTACCGGACCATCCCGGTCGAATATCACACCCCGCAGGGATTCAACTGGACGCTGCGGCTGGACTTCCTGGGGGCCACCCTGGGCCCGGAGGCCCGGCCGCTCCGGGTGGAGAGCGCGCGGGAGCGCCATTACATCAAGTACAAGGTCTGGGTTCCCGGCGCGGCGAACGCCACCCACACCATCAACCTGCACTACCGCGCGAAGAACGGGCTCCGGTTCTTCGCCGACCATGACGAGCTGTACTGGAATGTGACCGGTGACGAATGGGACGTCCCCATCGAGGCCGCCACGGCGATCATCCGCCTGCCGGGCGGGGCGACCGGGCTTCGCGCGATCGCTTTCAACGGGGCCTACGGTTCCACCGCCCGCGATGCGACGGTGGACACCGCCGGTACGACCGTCCGGCTCACGATGCCGCACGGGCTCGGATTCCACGAGGGCCTCACCGCGGTGGTCGGCTGGGACAAGGGGATCGTTGCGGCTCCTACCGGCACCGAGAAGGCGGCGGGGTTTCTGGCCAGCAACTGGCCCCTGTTCATCCCGGTATTGGTCTTTGGCGCGATGTACGCCCTCTGGTACCGGGTAGGACAGGATCCGCGGCGCCTGCCGGTGGTCGTGCAGTACGAACCGCCGGGCTCGCTCACTCCCGCGGAGGCCGGCACCCTGATGGACGAGTCGGCCGACATGCGAGACATCACCGCCACGCTGGTGGACCTCGCGGTGCGGGGCTACCTGCGAATCGAGGAGCGGGATGAGGACGTGCTGCTGGGACTGTTCAAGAAGAAGGAATACCTGTTCCATCGACTGGAGGTCCCGGCCGGAGCTCGTCCGCTCGAACCGCACGAGCAGCAGGTGCTGTCGGGGATCTTCGGCGCGCTCGGGGAGGTGAAGCTGTCGGATCTGGAGAACGACTTCTACCGCCACCTTCCGGGGATCCGGAGCAGCATCTTCACCCGGCTGATCGGCCGGGGCCTGTACCGGTCGCGGCCCGACACGGTGAAAGGCGGGTGGCTGGTGGGAGGCTTGGTCCTGGGAGCGGTGATCGCGGTGGGTGGCGGCAACCTCGGCGCCCGGCTGAGTCTCACCCCGGTGCCGTTCGTGGTCGCGGGCATCCTGAGCGGGTTGATTGTCGTGCTGTTCAGCCGGATCATGTCGGCCCGGACCGTCGCCGGCGCCCGCACCTTGGAGAAAGTGCTCGGCTTCGAGGAGTTCCTGCGGCGGGTGGAGGGGGAGCATTTCGAGCGGGTGATGAAGACGCCGGAGATGTTCGAACGGTTTCTGCCGTTCGCCATGGCGTTCCGGGTGGAGCGGCAGTGGGCCAAGGCGTTCCAGGACATCTACCGGGAGCCGCCCCGCTGGTACGTCGCCGGGACTGGGTACACGGGGTCGTTCAACCTCGACCGATTCTCCGGCCGGCTCGCCGATCTGTCGAGCCGCACCCAGAGTACGATGTCATCCTCCCCGAGGAGCTCGAGTGGCTCCGGCTTCGGTGGCGGCGGCTCTTCGGGCGGGGGCGGGGGCGGCGGGGGTGGCGGGGGGTTCTGATCTGGCTTCGCCATAGGCGGACGGGCGGACGGGCGGACCGGCGGGAAAGCGGGAGTGTTCATCCAACTTCGCGTAGCTCTGCAGTCTGCCGCCGTTCCGCCTTCCCGCCATCCCGCCTTCCCGCCCTCACAGCGGCCGGCCGGTGAACAACCCCTGCACCACCCCGATCTGCCATGCGAGCAGCAGGCCGAAACCCAGACTGATCACGCCGGAGGCGATCCTCAATCCGGTGTTGAGCCGTGCGGCACGCACCTGGGTGTAGCTGAACGGCAGCGCAACCATCGCAGTGATCAGCATCATCCCCACGACCGTTCCCAGCCCGAAGATCAGCAGGTACAGTACCGACCAGCGGGGATCCTGGATCGTGGTCAGCACCAGCAGGGCCACCGCCGCGGAGCCCGCCAGGCCGTGGACCACTCCGACGATCAGCGGGCGCATCGCCTGGTACGGTCCCAGGCGTCCCAGGTGACTGTCCAGCCACCCCACCGGAGTCTTGTCCGGATCGTGCGGGTGGCGCTCCGGATCGTGTCCATGTGGGTGGTTGTGGACGTAGTCACCATGACTGTGCGGGTGCGCGTGGACCTTCCCGTGATGGTCGACGGTGGGGGGCCGTCGTTCGGCGAACAGCTGCAGGACTCCCCGCAGATTCATGATCCCGAGGAGAATGAGCATCAGCCCGACCGCGAACTCCATGGAAAGGCCCACGGTGGGCGGGATCACCCAGCCGAACAGAATGATGCCGCCGCCAACCACCACGATGGTGAGCGTGTGGCCCAGCCCCCAGAGCGCGCCGATCAGCGCCGCACTCCCCGCGCTCCGGTGTCGGGCCACGATCGTGCTGACCGCCACCACGTGATCGGGGTCGGTGGCGTGGCGCATGCCGAGAAAGAACCCGAGGGCCGCGACCGGAAGGAGACCGGTCACGGCGTGGCGCCGCCTTCCCGGCGAACCAGCACGTAGAAGTTGGGATCGACCTGCAGCCCGTCCGGGCTCTGCCGGGAGAGCCGCGCCGTCTGCCACGATTCGGTGGGCCGCAGCAGGGAATACCCCGCGTCCGTCAGCATCACCCGGATCGGAAGATCGAACCCGGGCACCACGTCGGTCCAGCGGTAGGCCAGGGTGCCGCCGTCCACCCGGTACTCGAGGGTGGGAATCCGGGTCGTGGTAAGGTACTGCTGGAACACCCGGCTCAGGTCGAGCCCGGCCTGCCAGCTGATGTAGTCCTCCACCTGCCGCGCGGTGACGACCTGGTGGCGGTAGGTCCGGTTGAGGCCGCGCAGGATCCGGCGCCACTTGTCGTCGTCGTCGACGACCTGCCGGATGGTGTGCAGCATGTTGGCGCCCTTGGGGTACATGTCCCCCGACCCCTCATGATTGAGCCCATAGGCAGGGGTGACCGGGACACCGTTGCGGATGCCCTTGCGGGTCCCGATGACGTACTGGGCGCCCGCCTCCTTCCCCCGCAGGCACTCGACGTACAGCGCCTCGGAATAGGCGGCAAAGCCCTCGTGCACCCACATGTCGGCCAGGTCGGCGGTCGTCAGACTGTTGCCGAACCACTCGTGCGCGCTCTCATGCACGATGATGAAATCCCAGTCGAGCCCCTGGCCCGTGCCGGAGAGATCGCGCCCCAGGTAGCCGTTGAGATAGTGGTTGCCGTAGGCGATGCCGCTCTGGTGCTCCATCCCGAGGTGCGGTGTCTCCACCAGCTGGTACCCGTCCTGGTACCAGGGGTAGGGACCGAACCACTTCTCGAAACAGGCCAGCATCGGCTTCACCTGGGTGAACTGCTTCTGGGCCGTGGCCAGGTGGTAGTCCAGCGGCCAGTAGGTCAGGGTGAGACGGCCGTCCTCGCCGTCGTAGGTGTCGTCGATCCGGGAGTAGTGCGCGGCGTTGACGGCGATGTCGTAGTTGTTGATCGGCTCCGAGACGAACCATTCGTAGCTGGTGGTCCCGTCCCCGTTCGGGGTGGTCGAGCGGAGCTGGCCGTTGGAGACGTTGAGCAGCGAATCCGGCACCGTCACCACCACCCGCTGGCTGTCCGGCTCGTCGGCCTGCGTGTCCTTGTTGGGCCACCAGATGCTGGCGCCGGTGCCTTGGCAGGCGGTCGCGATCACGTCCCGGCCCAGGCTGTCCCTGCTCCACACGAACCCGCCGTCCCATGGAGCCCGGCGCGCGACCCGGGGATGGCCGCGGTAGTACACGGAGAGCTGTTCGGTGCGACCCGCCGACTGGGGTGCCGCCAGGTGCACCAGGAACGCATTCCCGTCCCGGCGGTACTCGAGCCTCCGCCCCTGCTGCACGAAGCTGTCTACTATGAGCGGAGTCTGCAGGTCGATCTGCATCTCGGTCGCCGGCTGCAACACCCGATAGGTTATCTGGTTGACGCCCCGGATGGTGCTGTCGGCCGGGTTGATGCGGACACTCAGGTCATAGAAGCCAACGTCCCACCAGGCGCGCTCCGGCCGGATGGAGCCCCGCAGGCTGTCGGCGTGCAGGGTCGCGGCCGAATCCTGGGCCAGGCCCGCCGAGAGGGGGAGGGCCACGAGGCAGGCGAGCCAGAGGGTGGAACGCATTCTCGATCTCCGTTCGGCGGGGGGTGCCCCGAAGGTAGTGCGGCTATGGGCGATGGGCTACCGGAGGGGCAGGTGGGGAGGTGGCGTGGTGGGCTGGCGGGCCGCTGGGTCGGTGGCCCTGCGCGCTGGTGGGCCACGGGCTGGTGATCGTGCTGTCATCTCGAGCGCAGCGAGGGATCCCTGTGCGGTTCGCTCGGGCCATGCGACCGAGGCCCGGCGACAAGGC
>JBGQJV010000325.1:0-4518 GCA_041499215.1 Gemmatimonadota bacterium
CCCACACCAGCCCGAGGAGGCGGGGCAGGTGCCGGGTGGCACTCAGCCGCTCGCGCCAGGTGGGCGGCGTCTCCAGCGGCTTGGGTGCGCGCCGCCGCGGCGGGCCCGGCCCAGCGGGATGGGTCATCGCCGGAAGCTAATCACAGGAGCCAAACCAGAGTTGAAAGTTCCGAGTGTAGCGCCGCACAGCTGTGCGGCGCCTACTCGGAACTCTACGTCTCACGTCTCACGCCTTACGTCGTACTTTTCTATACCTCCTATCCCCTGGCATACCATGTCTACGATCTGGCGTCACCTGTTCGTTCCCGGCCCTCCGATTGTGGAGATGATCATCCGGCCGATTCTGATCTACGTCTTTCTGATCGTGGGCCTCAGACTGGCCGGCAAGCGCGAGCTGGCCCAGCTCAACCCGTTCGACCTGGTGGTGCTGCTCACCCTCTCGAATACGGTGCAGAACGCCATCATTGGACCGGACACCTCGGTGGTGGGCGGAATGATCGGCGCCAGTACCCTGCTGCTGGTCAACTACGCGATCGTCGTGCTGGCCTACCGGAACCGCAAGCTGGGCGAGATCATCGAGGGCGGCCCGGACCAGTTGATCTTCCACGGGAAGGTCAACGAGGACCGGTTGTGCGCGGAGAAGATCACCCGCGAGGAACTGGAGGCGGCGGCGCGCAAGCAGGGCTTCCCTTCGCTCAAGGAAGTGGACCAGGCGATTCTCTATCCCGGGGGTACCTTCTGCTTCATCGGCCGGGTGCCGACCGCCGACGCCATCCACCACCATCAACTGATGTCGGAGCTGCATCGCATCCGGGGCGAGCTGGATTCCCTCACGGGCCGGCCGACGGCACCTCCCGGAGGCGTGGCTCCCGCCGCCATTCCGTCGCCCGGGTGATCACCTCATCGGTGCGACACCAGCTCGATTCTGCCCGGGAGGTCCCTGAGCCGCTCCCGAGGTTCGGGCTGGATGAGAGGAGAGGCACTCGCCCGCCCCGGCGGGGCATCCTAGATTCCGCCGGATGACAAGCCCAGTCGCACTGGTCACTGGTGCCACCGAGGGGATCGGGCGGGCGATCGCCTTTGCCCTCGGCCACACCGGCTACAAGGTCGGTGTCTGCGCCCGGACCCCCTCGAAGCTCCGCCTCCTGCTCGACGACTTGGCAGCCGCGGGAATCCGCGCTGCCGGCCATCCCGGCGATGTGGGCGTCGAGGCCGATGCCCAGAATGTGGTCCACCAGATCGCTGCCGTCCTGGGCCCGGTCGATGTCCTGGTCAACAACGCGGGGGTGGGGATCATCAAGCCCTTCGACCAGCTCACCCTGGACGAGTGGGACACCACGATGGCCACCAACCTCCGGAGCCTCTACCTCATGACTCGCGAGGTGTTGCCGGGGATGCGGCAGCGCCGGCGCGGCTCGGTGGTCACCATCTCGAGCCTCGCGGGCCGCAACGGTTTCGCCGGTGGCAGCGCCTACGCCGCCTCCAAGCACGCCGCCCTCGGCTTCTGCCGGGCGCTGATGCTGGAGGTGCGCAAGGACAACGTCCGGGTCATCGCCATCTGTCCCGGCTCGGTGGATACGGCGCTGATCCGCCACCAGTCGGTGCTGACCCCGAACCTCGAGCGGATTCTGCAACCGGAGGACGTCGCCGCCACCGTCCTCGCCGCTTTGTCGCTCCCCGAGCGGGCCACGGTGAGCGAGCTCGACGTGAGGCCAACCAACCCATGAGACGGAAGAGCCCGTTCCCGGCACTCGCACCGTGCCCCACATGTCGAAGATCAGCGTCACCCAGTGTCTCTGTCGCCGGATGCCCTTCGCCCGGCTGCTGCCCATGGCACGAGAGCAGGGGTGGGTGCTGGAAGACCTGATGCGCGAGACCGGCTGTGGGGACCAGTGTGGCCTGTGCCGCCCCTACCTCCGGCGGATGCTGGAAACGGGAGAAACCAGTTTCGCGGAGTTGTTGTCGGAATAGACCTCGGGGAGCCCACAAACCGACTGGCCTGCTTGCCCACCCGCCCACGGCAAAAGCTGAAAGGCATCACCCCGACCATGTCCCCTGCGGTTCACCGGTCCGCCTGGCCTTTCCTCCTGGCGCTACCCACGGGTGTGCTGGGCGGCTGGCTGGTGGCGCGGGGCGCGGCGGTGGGTTGGATCCTGCTGGCGTTCGCCGGGGCCGCCACCTGGTTCGGGTTCCTCGCGATTGCGGCCGAGTCGGAGAAACGGGATGCCGCGCTGGCGGACTCGGTCGCCCAGGCGGCAGCGCGGGACCGGGAGCTCGACCGGATGCGGGTAGTGGCAGACGCGATGGTCTCCGGCGACACCCTGGACCACGTGCTACAGGTCATCGCCGACGCCGTCGCCGAGCTGCTCCAGAGCGAGAGCTCCGCGATCGGCTTCGTGGTGGAAGAGGGCCGCTTCGTCCGCGTGGTTGCGGCCTCCGGCTGGTTCCAGCGGGCGCGGGACCGGCTGATCCCCGTCGACCACTCCCTGCTGGGCACGGTGGTCACCACTGAGCAGCCGCTGATTTCGGACGACATGGCCACGGATCCCCGGAACTTCTCCTTCCCGGACGACCAGTCCACCACCCTCGCCTGCGTGCCTCTGGTCGCGGCCGGGTTCGTCATCGGAGTGCTGGCCGCATGCAATCGCCGGGATGGCCGTCCATTCAGCACTGGAGACCTGCGCCTGCTGCAGACGCTGGGCGACCAGGTGGTGGTCGGGTTGGACCGGGCACACGTACTCGAAGAGAGCCGGCGCAAGGAGGAGGTGCTCGCCGCCAAGAACCGCGAGCTCATGCGGGCCACCGAGCTCAAGAGCCAGTTCCTGGCCAACATGAGTCATGAGCTCCGCACGCCGCTCAACGCCATCAACGGCTTTTCCGACCTGTTGCTGACCGAGGAGTTGGGCGCGCTGAACGACTCGCAGCGCGAGTTCCTCGATTCCATCCTGCGGAACGGGAACCACCTGCTGGGATTGATCAACTCGGTGCTCGATCTCTCCAAGATCGAGGCGGGCCGCATGACGCTGAGCCTGGCCCAGAACGACCTGCGCGAAGCCATTCTCGGCGCGGTCACCGATACCGCGCCGCTCCGGACCGTCAAGCAGCAGGAGTGCGTGCTCGAGATCGGCGCCGACCCGCTCCCGGTCCTGGCCGATGGGGTGCGCATCCGCCAGATCCTGTTCAACCTGCTCTCCAACGCCTCGAAGTTCACTCCCGAACGAGGCACGGTAACGGTCTCGGCCATCGCGACCCGGGCGCCGCTGCCGATACCCTCCGACCGGACCGGAGACCAGGTCCGGTTCGTCTCCCGCGAGTGTGTCTGGATCTCGGTGCGGGACACCGGCACCGGCATCCTGCAGGAGGATATGGCCAAGCTGTTCCAGGAGTTCAGCCAGGTGGACAGCTCCGCCAGCCGGCAGCAGCAGGGGACGGGGCTGGGGCTGGTGCTGTCCAAGCGATTCGTGGAGATGCACGGCGGCACGATCGGGTGTGAATCGGTCTACGGCCACGGCGCCGCGTTCTGGTTCATCCTTCCCAGCGAGGGACCACTCCGGCGACCGGCGGGGTCGGTCGAGCCCAGCCGCCCGGGTACTCCCAGGAACGCGCAGCCGGCATGAGAGCACGCACCGGAGTGCTGGCGGTTGTGGCGCTCGCCTTGCTCCCGGCCATCCCGGACGTCTTGCTCGCCCAGGGCCGCTCGGCCATCGGCGTGGAGCTGGGCTACACCCGGGCGAGCTTCAGCGGCCGCGATTCCCGCGGGGTGACTCTGCGCGAAGGCGCGGTCGCCGGCGCCTACTTCGAGGTGGCGCTGACCTCCTGGCTCGCGGTCCGGCCTGGCATTCAGATCGCGAGCAAAGGCGGCGCCACCACGGTCGCCAATTCTACCCAGCCCCTGCGGTTCGCGCTGGATCTGGTCTACCTCGACTTTCCGGTGGTGCTCCGGTCCCGCATTCCGGCCATCGGGCGGACCAGACTGATCTTGTCAGGCGGTGCGGTTCCGGGGGTGCGCATCGGCTGCAACGTGGAGTTTTCCCAGGCGGGGGCGGCTTCGGTTCGGACCGCATGCGGCGATGCGAGCGCCGCCTCATTCCGCTCGTGGGATATCGAGCTGCTCGGGGGCGTGGGCTTCGGGATTCCCATCGAGAGCAGCGAGCTCGCCCTGGAAGCCCGGTTCACCCAGGGACTCCGATCGGTGAACAACCTGGGAGACATCAAGAACCGGGCGCTGACCTTCGCGATCTCGGTACCGTTCTGAGCCTGCCGGGCGAGGGTGATCTGGTCCCTTGCTGCAGCACCATCCTCACATCCGAGCGGTCACGAGCGCGGCGCCGCCTCGGCTTGACACCGATTCCCACGGTCCGCATACTGGCCTGACCAATGCCGTTCGATTCGCGCGAAGACCGCGAAAGACGGCACCCCGGTGAGAGCCTCTATGCGACGTGCTCTGAGCCTGCTCTGCCTGCTCTGGATCGTCGGCCAGCCGCTGCACGCACAGTCGATCCGGGAAAGCCTCCGGGG
>JBGQJV010000326.1:0-4504 GCA_041499215.1 Gemmatimonadota bacterium
ATGCCGAGAGTAGATGCATGCTCGACGAGGGGGGTCAGATGCGCTTCGACTGCGTCGCCGTGGCGACGGGTCTGATGCTGGGTACGGCAGGGTGCGCCCGGAACGGGGTGGTCCTGCCCATGCCCGTCACTCAGCCCGCCGCGCCGAAGCCGGCGCCGTCACGTGCTCCGGCGCGGCCGGCAAAGACCCGGGTGGTGGCAAAGCGTCCCGTGAAGGTCGACAGCCTGCGGCTGGAGACAGCACTGCTCCAGGAGCGGTCTCACGCACCGCTGGCGTATGTGCTCACGCGTCGAAGCGGCAACCCGCTGATCGCGGACCGTGCCGCGGCCGCCGTGGTGTTCGAGGCGCAACGGCTGCGACTCAGTCCCAGCTTCGTGGCGGCGGTGCTCATGGTCGAGAACACCCCGATGGATACGACCGCACTGAGCGGGGCCGGGGCCATCGGCCTGATGCAGGTGATGCCGATCCACGGTGGAGGGTGGGGCTGCCCGTCGGCGGAACTGCGGGAAGTCGAGGCCAACATCTGTCACGGTACTCGGCTGCTGCACATGTATCTGCGCCGCAACCGGACGGTCCAGGCCGCGCTTCGGCGCTACAACGGCTGCGTCGGCTCCCGGGTCACCCGCACCTGCCTGCACTACCCTGCGCGGGTTCTCAGGACCGCATCCCGCATCCGGCGGGAGATGCTCAAAGTGCCGGTGGACAGCCTGCCGCCCCCACCCCCGCCGCCTCCGCCGCCGTTCTACCTGCGGCGTGCTTCCGCGACCCTGGAATCAGAGCCCGCGCGGGAGCGGACGGACGGGTGGCCGACGTTGTCGCTCTTCGCCTTCCCCGCCGACACGTCCGGCTCGTTGTCGGGCGACTGAGCCAGCCCCGCGGCGGTGGCAGCGAGCCCCGCCGGCACAGCCTCAGGTAGCCTGCGAGAGACGACGGACGTCGCTGGCCAGCGCGCGAGCCCGCTCTAGAATCGCGTTGGTGCCCGCCGAATCACTCCGCTCCAGGCTCGCGGCCAGCGCCTCCAGCAGACGGGCACACTCCGCCGCTCGAGAGCGCAGTCCGTCGGCCTCGGCCTCGACCCGATCGAGCTCACTCTCCAGCGACCCTCCGAGCCCGATTGTCCGGGAAGCCAGCACGCCGTCGTTGAGCCGGGCCAGGCGGCCTAGGAGGGGCTTGAGTTGCCCCAGCAATGCCGTGCCCTCCGCGGCAAGTTCCTCCGCCGCCTGCTGGGCACCCGCCGCCCCGCCTCGGGCCCGGACGGCGGCGCGGATCCGTTTGAGAGGACGCTTGAGAGCGTCCGGGGTGAGTTCCGGGCTCCGCTCCGGTGCAACCTCCCGCTCCAGCCCAGGGCGCCACCCGCGTCGCACCACCCGGGCGAACAGCCAGGATCCCAACTGGTCCAGCCAGCGGGGGAACTGCCAGTCCAGGCCGGTCGGCCTGCCGGCCCGGTGAGGTCGCAATCGTCCGAGCGAAGCGTACAGGCCGACGCCGAGGAGGTACCCCACGGGGGCACCCACCAACCCCATGAGCGGGGACTTCCAGAGGGTGACGGTGACGAAGAAGGCCAGCGCGCCCAATGCCCCAAAGGCACGGATCTCGGCCCGGCGCTCCTCGTCCGACTTCGGCCGCCCTGCATTCCCCGCGAAATCCGGTGCTCGCTCCGGTCCCTTCCGCATCCCGAGGGTGCGGGTCACGAGCAGGGTGCTCAGCCCTCCTCCCAGCAACAGCAATGTGTCCAGCGTGTCGGTGTTGTGTTCGGGGAACGGGTGCGGCTTGCCCAGGCTGAGGAAGATCAGGATCAGCACGCTGGCAAACAGGACGCCCGAGGCCAGACCGGCGACGGCGGGCCTTTCCTCCACCTCCTCCAGCCGCCGCGCCCGTTCGAGGTAGATCGCCCGGCGGATCATGGGCCAGGTTACCCGCTGGCGACCCGCCCGTTCGATGGCCTTAACCCATGGCACCAGCACACTGATGGCGAGCATCCCGGACAGGATCGGCGGCACATTGCCGACCCCGGCGAGGCCCAGTCCAAGGGCCAGCATCCCGGAGAACAGGAAGGTGCGCTCGGTCTCCCGCAGGAAGGTGCGGACGGGGGCCGGCGTGTCCGGGAGGTCACCACCGAGCTCGGCGAGCGCCTCGGCCAGCTGCTCGACGCGCTCGAAGCGCTCCTCGGGCCGGGTCGCAAGGCAGCGCGCGAGGGCCGACTGGAGGACGCCAGGCAGTTGCCGGTCGAGCTGATGCAGATCGATGGCGTTGCCCCTGGCGTGCCGGGCGATGACCGCGGGGAGCGAGGTCTCCGGCAGCGCATGCCGACCGGTCAGCATGAACCAGGTGACCAGGCCGAGCGCGTACTGGTCGGCCCGGGCGTCAACCGACTCGCCCATGGCCTGTTCCGGGGCCATGTAGCGGGCGGTACCCATCAGCTCGCCGGGTTGGGTGAGGCCTTCCTCTTCGGTGGCTCCGCCGAGCGCGATGCCGAAGTCGGTGACCATGGCTCGGCCGGTGGCCCGGTCCAGCAGGATGTTGTCGGGTTTGACGTCTCGGTGCACCACACCCCGGGCATGGGCATAGCCCAGGGCCTGGGCCACCTCCTGCAGTACTCGTCGCACCTGACCTATCGGGAGGGGCCCATCGCGCTCGACCCGCGCGGTCAGGCTCTCCCCCTCGACCAGCGCCATCACGAACCAGACCAGGTCGCCCGATTCGCCGACGTCGTGGATGGAGACGATGTTGGGGTGGGAGAGACCGGCGGCGATACGGGCCTCCCGGACAAAGCGCGCCCGGCGCTCCTCCGAGTAACCCAAGGCAGGAGGGAGGACCTTGATCGCCACCTCGCGGCGGAGCCGGCGATCGGTGGCCCGGTAGACCGCACCCATTCCGCCCCGCCCAAGCAGGGTGGTGATCTCGTACGCCGGGCCGAGCGCCGTCTGCAGCTGGGATGCGAGTGGGTCCACGGATCCTCCAGCGCCTACGTTGGAGGCCGACGCCACCGGGCGCAAGCAGAGCGCCCGATTTACTGCTGGGCCTCACCCGTGGCAGGCGCAGACTCGAGGCCGGACATCGGCCCGGCCTCGAGGTGAAGGGAGCATGGAACCGCTGGGCCGGCAGGGTGGCGGCAAAGGATTGCCGTGAGATGTGGGCTGGCGCCGCTCGTCAGTTGGAAATCATCGTGTTCTCGAGGTCGATGCGGCGCGGCTCCGGCCGCTCGATCCCGGTTCCACCCCCTACACTCGGAACTCGGAACTCGGAACTTCACGACGTTCCCACCCGGACACTTCTCGCCCCCCAGCGGGTGCGGATGTGGTCGATGGCGGACTGTAATGAAGTTCCGAGTTCCGCGTTCCGCGTTCCGCGTTCTGTGGGGCCGGGTCCCCGCAACGGAGGCGGGCTCCCGGTTCGCGGAACGCGGAACGCGGAACGCGGAACGTTGTCCCATAGCTCCAACTGCAGATCCGCCTCGAGCAGCCGGTCCACCATCACACCGATCGCACGGAGCGCTACCGTCCGGGTGAGCGCCAGGGTCAGCGCCTGGCCGGCCGCGCGGAGCAGCTCGGCGTCCAGTGCCATGAGGGGCAGCGGCACGCTCCGCTTCGCCGTGGCGTAGTCGGTGTAGGCCAGGTGCAGGATGAGCCGGCGGGCCACCAGCTTGCGGGCCCGGAGCCGGGCACCCAGCCGCTCGGTGAGGTGGCGCAGCACGCGGTGGAGCAGGAGGAGATCGTTGCTGTCGTTCCCCAGGGTGTGTACCGCGCGGAACTCCGCCTTGACCGACGGCGGCAGCACCGGGCGCGGGTCGATGCCCCGGGCATGGGCGCCAAGGGTCCTGCCCGGTGGACCGAAGACGGTGCAGAGATCGACATCGTCGATCGCCTGGATCTCGCCGATGCGCTCGAGCTGGTAGTCGTCCAGCCGGGTGCGGATGCTGGGATCGAGATCGGGGAGGAGGTCGACCAGCTCCGGGGCGAGGAACGCCGATTCTGTGCCCGGTTCGATATCCAGCGGTGGCGGACCGGCGGACCGGCGGACCGGCGGACCGTCGGCCCATCTCTTCACTACTTCACTCGCTGCCTCACTGACCAGCTTGTTCTGTGCTACACCCACCGCCAGTGGCAGTCCCAGCCGTTTCCTCGCTTCGTCATTGATCCGTGCCCCCACGTCCACCGCGGGGCCGAACAGCCGGCCGGTGCCGGTGAGGTCGAGGAATGCGTGGCCGTAGCCCTTGGGCTCGATGATGGGGGCGTAGCGGCTGAGGATCTCGTGCAGTGCCCGCGAGGCACGGGCGTAGAGCCGGGGGTTGGGGGGACGGAGGATCAGGTCAGGGCACAGCTTCCGCGCCCGGCTCACCGGCATGCCGCGGGTGATCCCCGCCACCCGCGCCTCGGCGGAGAGTGCCAGCACGGTGGCGCGGTCCGCGCCCGGCGCCGCGACCGCGACCGGCCGCTCCCGGAGCGCGGGAGCCACCAGGCCTTCGACCGTGGTGCAGAAGGCGGGGGGATCGACGAACAGCACC
>JBGQJV010000327.1:0-4464 GCA_041499215.1 Gemmatimonadota bacterium
CCGATGACGGAGTACTTCGCCGCCGGAACTGTCCCGAACACGGTCTGTCGGTGGCATGAGAACGGCGTGGTGCGGCTTCCGGCGGAGTATGCTGAGTGGGCTTCGGCAAATCGTTCCGAGTTCCGCGTTCCGAGTTCCGAGTTGGCGAGAGGTGAAGCCATGCGCCCGGCGGTCGCTGTTTCCTCAAACGCGGAACTCGGAACGCGGAACTCGGAACCACTGCGGATTTCTTCCCCTGAGCAGGGCGACGTCTATCGCATCCCGCCCGGGGTCGAAGGCCGCTATGCGACGATCGCCCTCCGGGCCGTCGGGGCACCCGCGGGCGGACGGGTCCGCTGGTTCGTGGACGGCCAGCCTGCGCGGGGCGACCGGTGGGGTCTGGTGTCGGGACGGCATCGTCTGCGGGCGGAAGTGGGCTCGATGGCGGACGAGGTCGAATTCGTGGTGGAGTAAGTCGGGCCGGTTTACCATTCGCTGCCTTCTTCCATCGGGCCGCCATGTCTCTTCCCCGCCGCCAACTCGGCTCCAGTGATCTCCGCATTACCACCGTCGGGTTCGGCGCCTGGGCCGTGGGCGGCGGTGATTGGTCCTTCGGCTGGGGTCCGCAGGACGATCAGGACTCGCTGGCCGCGATGCGGCGCGCGCTCGAGCTGGGCGTCAACTGGATCGACACCGCGGCAGTCTACGGCCTGGGCCATTCGGAGGAGGTCGTCGGCAAACTGCTCGCCAGCCTTCCAGCCGGGGCCCGACCGTACATCTTCACCAAGTGCGGCCTGGTGTGGAACGAGGCCAACCGGATGGAGCCGCCGCGCCAGTCGCTCGAGCCCGCCTCGATCCGTCGCGAGTGTGAGGCCTCGCTGCGCCGCCTGGGGGTCGAACGCATCGACCTGTTCCAGTTCCACCGGCCCGACGGAAGCGGTGTTGTGGTAGAGGACTCCTGGGCGGAGATGGGCCGGCTGATCGACGAAGGGAAGGTGCGCCACGGTGGCGTCTCCAACTTCACCGTCGACCTGCTGGACCGCTGTGACCGGGTGAGACACGTGGAGTCACTGCAGCCGCCCTTTTCCATGATCCGGCGAGATGCCGCGTCCGATGTGATTCCGTGGAGTGCCCGTCACCGCACCGGCGTCATCGTCTACAGCCCGATGCAGGCCGGGATTCTCACGGACAGTTTCAGCGCCGAACGGGTGAGCCGGCTGGCGCCAGGCGACTGGCGACTGCAGAATCCGATGTTCCGATCCCCCGCGCTGGAGCGGAACCTCGCGCTCAGGGATGGGCTGGTTCCGTTCGCCCGCCGCCACGGTACCACGGTCTCGGCGGTGGCGATTGCCTGGGTGCTGGCATGGACCGGAGTGACCAGCGCGATCGTAGGCGCCAGGACCGCGGCCCAGGTAGACGGGTGGATCGGCGGGGCGGGGCTGACCCTGACGCCGGCGGACCTGGACGAGATCTCCGACCTGGTCACCCGGACCGGGGCCGGGAAGGGGCCGGCCCGGCCGGTGTGACTCCCGCCTTTGCGCTCTCCGGGTCTCTCCGTTGAAACCGGACGAGCTGGACATGTGCCAACAACCCCAGGCTCTCTCCGTCACGGTGGTCATCCCGCAGCCGTATGCCTGAATCCTGGTCCACCCGGATCGACCGGTGGCGATTCAATCTCTTCCCGGCCTATCGCGGCACGGGCGCGCGGCTAGACTATATCGCGGCCGACTGGCGCGAGGTCCACGTCAGGCTGCCGCTTTCGTGGCGCACCCGCAACTACGTGGGAACGATCTTCGGCGGCAGCCTGTATGGGTCGATCGATCCGATCTACATGCTGATGCTGATCAGGAATCTCGGACCGGCGTTCGTGGTCTGGGACAAGTCGGCCACAATCCGGTTCCTCCGTCCGGGGAGGACCACCCTGTTCGCCAGGTTCACGCTCTCGTCGGACACCATCGCCGAGATCGCCGCGGAGGCCACGCGGCTCGGCAAGGTGATCCGGGATCTCGAGGTAGAGCTCATGGACGCCACCGGACAGATTCACGCCACCTGCAGCAAGACCCTCTACATCCGCTGGAAGGGAGAACGATGACACCCCGACTCCGGCCGCTCCTGATCGCGGTCCCCACGGTGCTGGCGCTCCGAGCGACCGCGCAGGAGCCGCCACCGCTCGATGCCCTGGTGGTCCGCCTCGCGGCCATGACCGCGGTGTCCGGCTACGAGCAGCGTGCGACCGATACGCTGGCCATGCTGCTGCCGGGATCCCGGCGGGACCGGGCGGGCAACCTGGTGCTGACGCTGGGAGCCGGAGAGCCGAAGTCGCTCATCGCCTGCCCGTTGGATGAGCCGGGGTACGTGGTCGGGGGGGTGCGGCCCGACGGGTACCTCACTCTTCGGCGGGTGGGCCGGGCGCGTGGACCGCTGTCGGACCAGCAGATCGAAGGGCAACGGGTAACGGTGTGGGGACGCCGCGGCGCTGTGCCCGGCGTGGTCGGTGTCCGATCGATTCACCTCACCAACGGGCGGCCCCCGCTCCCCGATACGCCGTTTTCAGTGGATGAGGCGCTGGTGGATGTCGGCGCCGACAAGGCCGCGACGGTGGCGTCGCTCGGAATCGGCGTACTGTCGCCGGTGGCTCTCGCCAAGCGGCCCCTTGTCTATGCCGACTCGCTGCTCGCCGCTCCCGCGATCGGTCGGCGGGCCGCCTGCGCCGCACTGCTGCGGGCGGCACGGACCACGGTCCCCGCGCGCGGATCGGTCGTCGTGGCCTTCGTGGTGGAGCAGCTCTTTACCCAGCGGGGGTTGCTGACGGTGGGGCGGAACCTCGGTCCGTTCGCGGACGCCCTGCTGCTCGATGGCGGACCCGGCGCGGATCGGATCGGCTCCCGTATTTCACCCGACCCGACGTCGCTGGGCAGCTTCGAAGCCTGGCTCCTGCCGGTCCGCTACCCCGGCAGCGCGGTGGAGACGGTGTCCCTCCGCGAGGTTGCCGCGCTCGAACGTGGACTCACCTTCCGCATTCGGGGGGGCGAATGAGAGCGATGCTGCGAGTGACACTCGCCTGCATGGGTCTGGCGATGGCCACCCCGGCCGCGGCGCAGGAGGCCGCCCGACTGGCCGCGGCGGAACGGCTGCTGGAGAAGCTGGTCGAGAGTTACGGCGTCTCCGGTGTCGAGGGCAGGGTGCGTCAGCTGGTCGCGTCGCAGCTGCCGAGCTGGGCGAAGCCCGAGACCGATTCGCTGGGAAACCTGTGGGTACGGGCGGGGAAGGGCGGGGCGCCGGTGGTGCTGGTGGCGCATATGGATGAGATCGGCTTCCAGGTCACCGCCATCCGGGACGACGGCACGCTGGAGGTGACCCCCAGGGGGGGACTGTTTGCGTCACTCTGGGAGGGACGGCCCGCGCTGGTGCACACCGATACGAGCCCGGTCCCCGCGATCTTCATCCCGCGGGATTCCGCCTCCGGGACCACGCGCCGGCCGCCGGGGCCGCTCCGGGTCGATCCCGGTACCGGCTCCAAGGCCGCGACAGCGGCCCTGGGGATCCGGGTGGGGCACACAGTCACCAGTCCCAAGAAGTACACCCGGCTCGCCGGGACCCGGGCCACCGGGCGGTCATTCGATGACCGGGTTGGCTGTGCCGCGCTGATCATCGCGCTTCGGCGGCTGGACCCGGCGCGGCTGCGGCATGAGGTGATCTTCGTCTTCAGCGTGCGAGAGGAGATTGGTCTCGACGGTGCGAAGGCGGTGGCAGAGAAGCTCGGCGTAGCGCCCGCGCGAGTGCACGCGATCGACACCTTCGTCTCGGCCGATTCTCCCTTGGAGATGACCAACTACGGCGTCGCGCCGCTCGGCAAGGGCCCGGTGGCGCGCGCCTTGGACAACAGCTCGGTCACGCCGCCGGCGCTGCTGGACAGCCTGGTCGCCCTGGCGCGCGCTGCCGCCCAGCCGCTGCAGGTGGGCGCCACCAGCGGTGGCAACGACGGCTCGGTCTTTTCGCCCTGGGGCGTGCCCGACGTTCCCGTCGGCTGGCCGCTCCGGTACGCGCACTCACCAGTGGAGGTGATCGATCTGAGGGATGTGGTTGGGTTGAGCGAGGTAGTTCGGCTTATTGCAGAGCGGTGGTGAGGAGCAGTGAGCAGTGAGAAGTGAGAAGTGAGAAGTGAGATGTGAGATGTGAGACGGGGGCGGTTGTCATTCCGAGCCGCGAAGCGGCGAGGAATCCCTTCGGGTGGGCGGGTCTCTCACCCTGAGGGATTCCTCGGGCGCTTCCCTCGCTGCGCTCGGGACCAGCCGCGCCCTCGGAATGGCAGCAGGCGCCTCACTGTTCACCGACCCCTCTTCACTTCTCACTTCTGAGTTCTCACTCCTCACCCCCTAGGCCTTGCATTACGCGGTGCCGCTCTGGTGGCGAAACTGGCAGACGCATGGGACTCAAGAGGGGCCCCCTGCGCTTTCCGCCCCAGTCGCCGTCGTTCTCGCCAAC
>JBGQJV010000328.1:0-4464 GCA_041499215.1 Gemmatimonadota bacterium
GAGGTTCACGCCGTCATGGGCCCCAATGGATCGGGCAAGAGCACGCTGGCCCAGGTCCTCGCGGGACACCCCGCGTATGAAGTCACCGAGGGCCAGGTCACCTACATGGGGCAGGACCTGCTCGAGCTTGAGCCCGAAGCGCGGGCCCAGGCGGGCGTGTTCCTGGCGTTCCAGTACCCGGTGGAGATTCCCGGTGTCTCCAACGCCTACTTCCTGCGTGCGGCACTGAACGAGATCCGGAAGTCCCGCGGGGAAGAGGAGATCGATCCGATCGATTTCATGGAGCTGGTGGAGCAGAAACTGGCACTTGTGCAATGGGGGCCGGAGATTTTCTCCCGCGCGGTCAACGCCGGTTTCTCCGGTGGCGAGAAGAAGCGCAACGAAATCCTGCAGATGGCGGTGCTCGAACCGCGTCTCGCCATTCTCGACGAAACCGACTCCGGGCTCGATATCGACGCGCTCCGGATCGTCGCCGATGGGGTCAACCAGCTGAAGCGGCCGGACAAGGCGACCATCGTGGTGACTCACTATCAGCGGCTGCTCAACTACATCATCCCCGATCGGGTGCACGTGCTGGCCAACGGGCGAATCGTCAAGTCGGGCGGCAAGGACCTGGCGCTGGAGCTCGAGGCCAAGGGCTACGAGTGGCTCGCCGAGCCGGCGGTGACCGCGTGACCACGGCCTACCTGGAAGACTTCGAGAGCTTCACCCGCACGGGCGGCAGCCGCGCCGGCTGGCTTCAGGAGTTGCGCCAGGCGGGGCTGGAGCGCTTTCGGCAGAGGGGCTTCCCCTCCAGCAGAGAGGAAGACTGGCGCTTCAACAACCTGGCCGGGATCACCGGGACCGACTTCCGACTCGCGGGCGCGGATGTCAGCGGCGTCCGGCCCGAAGACCTGCGTCCCTACCTGTACGCGATCCCCGGAGTCAGTACCCTGGTGTTCGTCAATGGGCGCTACGCTCCGGCCCTCTCGAGTCCGGCCGCGACTCCGCCCGGGGTGACGGTCAGGAACCTCGCCGGCGCCTTCGCCGCCCATGGCGACTTCCTCAGCGAGCACTTGGGCCAGTATGCCAAACTCGAAGACAGCGGGTTCACCGCGCTTAACACCGCCTTCATCAAGGATGGCCTGTTTGTCCACGTGCCTCCTGGAGCGGATACCGGCCCGGTGGTGCACGCCGTCTACCTGACGGACGGGCGGGCGGACGGCGCCGCCACCCATCCCCGGAACCTGATCCTGGTGGAGCGGGGCGGCCGCGCGGCGGTCATCGAGAGCTACATCGGCCTGGCCACGGGGGCCTACCTGACCAACTGCATCACCGAGGCGGTGGTGGGGCAGGGCGCGTACCTCGAGCATACCAAAATCCAGCGGGAGAGTGAGCAGGCCTTCCACATCGGTACCACTCACCTGCGTCAGGGACAGGACAGCCGGAGTCTCTCGTTCTCGATCAGCTTCGGCGGTGTGATCGGTCGCAACAACCTGGACATGGTCCTGGATGGCCCGGGCATCGAGAGCCAGTTGTTGGGGATGTACATGGGTCGTGGCAGGCAGGAGGTGGACAACCATACTTCCATCCTCCATGCCCATCCGAATTGCTCCACCCGCGAGATCTACAAGGGCATCCTCGATGGCCGGTCGCACGGCATCTTCAACGGGAAGATTTACGTTACGCCCGAGGCCCAGAAGACCGACGCGAAGCAGACCAATCGGGCCCTGCTGCTGTCGGACACGGCACGAATCGACACCAAGCCACAGCTCGAGATCTTCGCGGACGATGTGAAGTGCACCCACGGCGCGACGGTGGGCAGTCTCGACCCGGTGGCGGCCTTCTACCTCAAGAGCCGGGGGATCGGCAGCGCGAGGGCCAGGAAGATCCTGACCTACGCCTTCGCGGCTGAGGTGCTGGAGGAAATCCCCCACGAGTCGGTCCGGCGGCAGCTCGAGGCCGTGGTCATGAGCCGGCTTGAAAGCCTGGGCGAAGGGTGAGCCGATGACGCTCTCCAGCACCCGCGGCCGGACCGCGGTCGAGTCCCGGCCCGCCGGCCTCGACATGACTCAGTTGCGCAGTGAATTTCCCATCCTGCGCACCCGGGTGCACGGAAAGCCGCTCATCTATCTGGACAACGCCGCCACCAGCCAGAAGCCGAGGGCGGTGGTGGAGGCGGAGGCGGATTTCTCCCTGCTCGAGAACGCCAATGTCCATCGTGGGGTCCATGCCCTGAGCCAGATGGCGACTGCTGCGTACGACCGCGCCCGGGAAGAGGTCCGGACCTTCCTCGGCGCGAACCACGTCTCGGAGATTGTCTTCACTGCCGGGACCACCGCGGCGCTCAACCTGGTAGCACAGAGCTACGCCAGACCAAGGCTGAGAGCCGGAGACGAGATTCTGCTGACTGGGATGGAGCACCACTCTAACATTGTCCCCTGGCAGCTGGTCGCGCAGGCCACCGGAGCCCGCATCAGGGTGATCCCGGTGACCGGATCCGGCGAGCTGGATCTTGCCGGTCTGAACGAGGTGCTGACCGAGCGGACCAGGCTGGTGGCCCTGGCCCATGTCTCCAACGTGCTGGGCACGGTGAACCCGGTCCGCCAGATTGCCGATCGGGCCCATGCCGTCGGCGCCATAGTAGTGGTGGATGGCGCGCAGGCGGTGCCGCACATCCGGGTCGACCTCGAGGCGCTCGGCGCGGATTTCTACGCCGCATCCGGCCACAAGATGTTCGGCCCCACGGGGATAGGGTTCCTCTACGGCCGCGCCGCCTTGCTGGACGCGATGCCCCCGTGGCAGGGTGGGGGCGGGATGATCCAGAACGTGACTTTCGAGGAAACCACCTATGCGCCCGTGCCGGCCAGATTCGAGGCGGGCACTCCGCCGATCGCCCAGGCCATTGGCTTGGGGGCCGCGGTGCGCTGGCTCAGGTCGCTGGACTGGTCCGCCGTGGAGGCCCACGAGGCTGACCTGTTGGCATACGCCACTGAGCGCCTGGCCGAGGTGCCTGGTGTGCGCCTGATCGGGACCGCCCGAGAGAAGGTGAGTGTGGTGTCCTTTGTGGTCGATCGTGTGCACCCACATGATGTCGGGACTGTACTCGATCTGCAGGGTATTGCAGTTCGCGCCAGCCATCATTGCGCCCAGCCGCTGATGCGGCAGTTCGGCGTGGCGGGGATGGTACGGGCCTCGTTCGCGGCGTACAACACCCGCGCGGAGGTCGACGCGCTGATCGAAGGTCTGCTCGAGGTCCGGAAGGTCTTCGCCTGATGCCTGATGCGAGCGAGTTGTATCAGAGCGTGATCCTCGATCACAATCGGGCGCCGCGGAACTACCGCCCGATGGAAGGGGCCGATCGCCAGGCGGAAGGCTACAACCCGATGTGTGGCGATCAGCTCACGGTCTGGCTCAAACTGGACGGTGACCGCATCGCGGATGTGAGCTTTCAGGGCTCAGGCTGTGCCATCTCGAAGGCATCCGCTTCGCTGATGACGACCGCCGTGAAGGGAAAGACCCGGGAAGAGGCGCAGAAGGTATTCGAGAGCTTCCACCGTATGGTCACCGGGCAAGGCGGGCCCGCGGATGATATGCCCGCCAAGCTGGCGGTGTTTGCGGGTGTGAGGGAGTTTCCGACCCGGGTGAAGTGCGCGACGCTGTCCTGGCACGCTCTCAAGAGCGCCCTGGAGACGCCCGACCCGGCGAAGTAGTGCGATCGATGGTGGGGGCGGGCTACCGACCCCTACCCTGAGGTACAAACCGATCAGGATAGAGGATTCTATGCCGTATGATCCGAGAGTCGTTCAGCCCATGCGCGAGGAATTGACTCGACTCGGCGTCAGGGAACTCCGGACCGTGGCCGAGGTCGATAGCGCCCTGGGCGATTCCCGGGGGACCATGCTGGTGTTCGTGAACTCGGTCTGCGGCTGCGCCGCTGGCACCGCCCGGCCGGGCCTCTCGCTCGCCCTGCAGCACGCCGCGAAGCCGCAGCAGGTTACCACGGTGTTCGCTGGCCAGGACCTGGACGCGACGGCCCGGGCCCGGCAGTACTGCAGCGACTACGCGCCGAGCAGCCCCTCGATCGCGCTGTTCCGGGACGGGGAGGTCGTGCACTTTGTGCACCGGCACATGATCGAGGGGCGGTCTCCTCAGCAGATCGCCAAGGACCTGACCGATGCATTCGACAGGTACTGCGCGACAGTCGAGAAGCTGTGAGCGGCGAGCGATCGCGTCGGTTCATGGCTCGTGGCTCATAGCCCATGTCCGGTCATGTCTTTCACCCTGGTCACTCCGAGCTGCACGGCATCACCGTGGTGCTCGAATCCGCCGAAGGGCTGTACGTCGGGCGGTACCACGAGGAGACGCCCCAAGGGGTCCTGCTGCATGATGTCGCGGAGCATCGCGAATCGGAGGGCCGTGCCGAGTTCGTCCGCAAGACCCTCAAGTTCGGAGTTCGGGCGCAACACCCGCACCTGGTGATAC
>JBGQJV010000329.1:0-4450 GCA_041499215.1 Gemmatimonadota bacterium
CAACCCCTCGTGGACGCTGGCGGGCAAGGCACGGGTCGCCGAGGGAAGCCGTGCCATGGTGGTGTCCGGTAGCCCGATCGCGAGCAACGTGGGCCGGGATATCCTGCAGGCAGGCGGCAACGCCGTGGACGCCGCGGTAGCAGTGGGATTCGCCCTGGCGGTGGTGCACCCGCAGGCGGGGAACATCGGCGGTGGCGGGTTCATGGTGTTCCGGATGGCGGACGGGACCCAGGCGGCGCTCGACTACCGGGAGACCGCACCGGGAGGCGCCACCCACGATATGTATCTCGATCGCTCGGGCGAGCCGACCGCACTGTCCGACAAGGGCGTACTCGCGGCGGGCGTCCCCGGGGCGGTGGCGGGCATGCTGGAAGCCCACAAGCGCTTCGGCCGGCTGCCGCTGGCGACGGTGATCGAGCCCGCGGTCAAGCTGGCCCGCGACGGGTTCGTGGTGGACACAGTGCGCAGCCGGTCGATCGACGAGTACCACGCCTGGTTGTACACCTTCGCCGCCTCGCGCCGGTACTTCCTCCCCGGCGGCCACGCCCCCGCCCCCGGCACCCTGCTGGTACAGGAAGACCTCGGCCGGACCCTGGCGGCGATCCGGGACCATGGCAGCGAAGGGTTCTACCGCGGCTGGGTCGCGGATTCCATCGTGGCGGAGATGGAGCGCGGCGGCGGGCTCATCTCGCGGGAGGATCTGGCCAACTACCGCGCCCTCTGGCGCGAGCCGGTGACCATCAGCTACCGCGGCTACACCATCTACTCCATGCCGCCAGCCTCATCGGGCGGGGTGACGCTCGGGCTCATCCTCAACATCATGGAAGGCTTCGGAAAGCTGCCCCCGTTCGGGACGCCGGCGCTGCTGCACCGCGAGGCGGAGGCGATGCGCCGCGCCTTCACGGTGCGCAACACCATGCTCGGCGATCCCGCCTTCGTAAAGATGCCGCTCGACCGGATCATGTCGAAGGAATACGCCGCCCAGCTCCGGTCGGAGGTCGATCCCAATCATGCCTCCGCGACCGCGCGGTTCACGCCCGAGGTGCGGGACGGCGCCTCCACCACCCACTACTCGGTGGTGGACGCGGAGGGCAACGCCGTCAGCTGCACCACCACGCTCAACGACAGCTACGGCAGCGCGGTCGCGGTGTCGGGCGCCGGGTTCCTGCTCAACGACGAGATGGACGATTTCGCCGCGGCGCCGGGCAAGCCCAACATGTACGGCCTGGTCCAGGGAGAGGCCAACGCGATCCAGCCCGGCAAGCGCATGCTCTCGGCCATGACGCCGAGCATCGTGCTGGATCCGGAGGGCAAGCTCTTCATGGTGGTCGGAACTCCGGGGGGCCCGACGATCATCACCCAGGTCTATCACGTGCTATCGAACGTGATCGATCACGGGATGTCGCTGCCGCTGGCGGTGGAAGCGCCCAGGATGCATCACCAGGCGCTGCCGGACGCCATCCGGCTGGAGCGGAACGGCTTCCAGCCGGCCACCATCGGCGGGCTTGAAGCGATCGGCCACAAAGTGGAGTTCCGCAGCCGCTGGGGGGACGTGGAGGCGATCATCCGCACCGCGAGGGGGTGGCAGGGGGTCAGCGATCCACGATTGGGAGGTGCGGGGAGCGGGTATTAAGGGCGGGAAGGCGGGAATGGCGGGAAACGATGGGGGCCGCACAACCGTGTGCGGCCTCCATCGTGTTTCCGGGGACGGCACCTGATAGGGCCAATGCATGCGTTGGCCCTACCTACCACCATTCCCGCCGCGCCCGCCCCGCCCCGCCCGCCTTCTGTTACCGTGTCACCGTGAAGTCCGACGCCAGGGTGAACTCCACCTTCATCCCGGGGCGGACCACCACATCGCGGTCGGCGGTCTTCGATGCGAGTACCGCGCCACCCGCGGCACCGGCGATGCCGCCGATGATCGCGCCGGTTTTCCCGCCGATCACCTTGCCGACGATCGCGCCGCCGGCCGCACCGCCGCCCACGCGGGCGGCACCACCCGCGGTCACGCCCTGGCCAACCAGTTCATGCTCGACCGACGCGGTCAAGGCCTGGCCGGAAATGGCGCGGGGCGTGCCGTCGATGACGACCTCGGTCGCTTGCAGCCGGATCTTGCCGTCCTTTGCGCTCTTGTTGGGGGCGGCTTCGAGCACCGCGACGCGGAAGCTCACCTGCGACCCGGCCGGAATCACCACGTTGCCCCGGGCGTCCCTCACATCCTCGGAGACGGTGGCGTGGAAGGTCTCGCCTTCATGGTTGTGCCGGGAGTGGAGGCTGTCATCGGCAGTAGCGGTAACCACCACACCGCTGTCCAGGCTCAGCGCCTTCGGTGCCGGAGCCGCGGGCTTGGGCGCCGGTGTGGGCGCCGGGGACGGAGGCGGGGTGGTCGGCTTGGGCTTGGGCGTAGACGGCTTGGGCGCCGGGGTCGAAGGCGCCGGATTCGGCTGTGCGGCAGGCTGGTCGTTGAGCGCCGCGGTCGATTCGGCCGGAGCCAGCTGCAGATCGCGCGACAGGCTGTCGGCGGCGGCCTGCTGCTGGTCTCCCTTGCCACCGCAGGCCGTGACAGCCGCGAGCGCGAGGGCCGCAATGATTGACTTCTGCATTCGACATCCTCCCTGAAGCGATGACTTGCCCAGCCACTCATGGCCGGGCAACTTTGCATTGTGCTGACACATCTCAGACGCCTCCTGCCGACCGCCCGGCCCTACTGGCGCATGTTCGCCGCGGGCTTCGCCTGCGTCCTCATTTCCAACTTCTTCACCACCCTGGGACCCCGGTACCTGCAGCAGGGGATCGATGCCCTGGGGCAGGGCGGGTCGATGACCGAGGTCCGCCGCGCCCTGGCCCTGCTGGTCGGGGTGGCGCTGCTCGGGGGCATCACGCGCTATGGAATGCGCGAGACCCTGAACGGCGTCAGCCGGCGGATCGAAACCGATCTCCGGGACCAGCTCTACGCCTACCTGCAGCGGATGTCGGCCGAGTTCTACGACCGCTACACGACGGGCGACCTGATGGCGCGGAGCACCAACGACCTGCTCGCGGTTCGGATGGTGGCCGGCCCAGGGGTCATGTATCTCTCGGACACCCTGGTGCGCGCCGCGATGGTGCTGCCCTACCTGCTGCACATCAGCCCGCGGCTCGCCGGCATCGCGCTGCTGCCGCTGGTGGCCCTGCCGGTCGGGATGGTCTTCTTCGGCCAGGCCATCCACAGCCGGACCCTCCGGATCCAGGCGGCCTATGCCGACCTCACTACCGCGGTCCATGAGAACCTGTCGGGCACGAGAATCATCCGCGCGTACCGCCAGGAACTCGCCGAGACCGACCGATTCCGCACGATAAACTCGGAGTACGCGAGCCGCAACCTGGCGCTCGCCCGGGTTTCCGGCGCGTTTCACCCGCTGCTCGCGCTGCTCGGCGGGCTCGGAGGGGTGGCGGTGATCTGGGTAGGGGGAGGCCTGGTGATCCAGCACACCATCACGGTCGGCGAGTTCGTCGCCTTCGGTACCTGGCTGGTCTACCTGGTGTGGCCCATGATCGCGCTCGGCTGGGTGGTGAACCTGGTGCAGCGGGGTGAGGCATCGATGGGGCGCATCAACGCGCTGCTCGATGAGAAGCCCGCGATCACCTCCCCGAAGAACCCGGTGCGGCTCCCGCCCAGCCGCGGAGCCCGCGCCATCGAGTTCGAGGGGGTCTGGTTCCGCTACCCGAACGCCCACGAGCGCGGCTGGGTGCTGCAGGACCTCAACTTCTCGGTTCCGGCCGGCGGTTCCCTCGGGGTGGTGGGCTCCACGGGTGCGGGCAAGTCCACGCTGGCGGAGCTCTTGGCGCGGACCTATGACCCGGACCGGGGACGGATCCTGATCGACGGGGTGGATATCCGGGACCTCGATCTCACCGACCTGCACCGCGCGGTGGGGGTGGTGCCGCAGGAAACCTTCCTCTTCAGCGACACCGTCCGCGGGAACGTGCTGCTGGGCGCCCCGGACGACGGCCGGCTGGAGCGGGTGGCTGAGACCTCGCAGCTGGCGGCCGCCCTCCCGGATCTCCCCAAGGGGTACGATACCATGCTGGGCGAGCGGGGGATCAATCTGTCCGGCGGACAACGCCAGCGCGCCGCGATCGCCCGGGCGCTGGCACAGGACCCACCGGTCTTCATCCTCGATGATTCGTTGTCAGCCGTCGACGCTCAGACCGAGGTGCGAATCCTGCGCGGGCTCAGGAACGCCCTCGCCAGCCGCACCCGGGTGATCATCTCCCACCGGCTCTCCGCGGTGCGGGACGCCGACTGGATCGTGGTACTGGACGGTGGCCGGATAGTGGAACAGGGTTCCCACGAGGCCCTGATGGCGGCACGAGGACGGTATTGGGAACTGCTCCGGCGGCAGGAAGCGGAGGAGGAGCTGGAGGCGGGGGTGAGCGGTGAGAAGTGAGAAGTGAGAAGTGAGGAGTG
>JBGQJV010000330.1:0-4448 GCA_041499215.1 Gemmatimonadota bacterium
TCGCGGAGCCTGCTCGAGGAAGCCCAACGGTCGCCGGAGCAGGTTCCGCCGCTCTCGAAACTGCTCGAGGCCGGCGGCATCCACCACGACGTCGAAGGCGAGGACAAGAGCGGGGCCTTCGCCGCCATTGTCCAGCGGCTGCCGCTCTCACCAGAGGTCGATCGCGAGTTCCTGCTGACCGTACTCGACGCGCGGGAGGCCATGGGCTCGACCGGCATCGGGGACGGGATCGCCATTCCGCACGTACGAAACCCCATCCTGCTGCATGTCGACCAACCGTTCGTGAGTCTATGCCTGCTGCGCAAGCCGGTGGAGTTCGGGGCGATCGATGGCAAGCCGGTACACGCCCTGTTCCTGGTGGTGAGCCCGAGCGTACCTGCCCACCTCAAGATCCTGGCCCAGCTCGGGTTCATTCTGCGGGATCAGGAGATGCGTGACCTGCTCGCGCAGCGCGCGCCCACGGCGGAGATCCTCGCCCGGGTCCGCGATCTCGAGCAACGCAGTACCGGATCCTTCCCCGCGGCGCGGATGATTCAGCGGTGAGTCTCCCCACCCCGCGGCTGCGCCGGGCGCCCTTCGCCGCGCCCGCGGGCCGTTGATGTCCGCTCTTCTCCTTGGTTGCGGGCTGATGCTGGCCGGCGGGCTGGGCGGCTTGTTGCTCCGCCGCTGGCCCGATACCGCCGACCGGGTCTACGCGTTCCTGCTCGCTGCCGGAGCCCTGCTGGGGATGAGCGCACCGATCGCGGTGCTCCGGGGCGGGCCGGCGGTCTCGCTGGTCCTCGCGGGGTCGCTGCCCGGAGGGCCCTGGGCGTTCGGCCTCGATCCGTTGTCGGCCTGGTTCGTCCTGCCGGTCCTCGGCGTGGGGGCGTGCGCCGGCGTGTTCGGCGTCGGCTATCTCCGGCCGGAGCGGGGGCACCGCGCCGTCGCCCCGGCACACGCACTCTTCGCCCTGCTGCTGGTGGGTCTCACGGGAGTGGTGACGGCACAGGCCATGGTGCCGTTCCTCGCCGCCTGGGAGGTCATGGCGGTAAGCGGGTATCTGCTCATCATGTTCGAGCACACCCAGGTGGAGGTGCGCCGGGCCGGTTTCATCTATATCGCCCTCACCCATGTCAGCACGCTGGCCCTGCTGGCGATGTTCGCCGCGCTCAGCATTCACGCCGACGGCCGGTCCTTCGCTGCGCTCGGCGCGGCCAATCAGGGCGAGAGCACGGCGCGCACCCTCGCGCTGCTGTTTGCCGTCGTAGGGTTCGGTCTCAAGGCCGGCGCCATCCCGCTGCACGTCTGGCTGCCGGGTGCCCACGCCGCCGCTCCCTCGCACGTGTCGGCAGTGCTGTCCGGGGTCATGCTCAAGGTGGGCATATACGGTCTGCTGCGGGTGATGAGTCTGCTGGGTGTTCCGCCGGCCTGGTTCGGTTGGACGCTGTTCGGAATGGGGCTGGTCTCCGGGGTGCTGGGCGTGTTGTGGGCACTGGGGGAGAAGGATCTCAAGCGGGTGCTGGCCTATAGCAGTGTGGAGAACATCGGGATCATCCTCCTGGGCATGGGTGTGGGCGTGCTGGGGGTAGTCTACGGGCAGCCGGTGATGGCGCTGCTGGGTTTCACCGGCGCACTGCTGCATGTGCTGAATCACGCCCTGTTCAAGGGTCTGCTGTTCCTGGGCGCGGGCGCGGTGCTGCGGGCGACCGGGACGCGCCTGATCGACCAGCTGGGCGGGCTGATCCGGGAGCTGCCGTGGACGGCGGCGGCCTTCGGAGTTGGGGCGGTGGCCATCGTGGGCCTCCCGCCGCTCAACGGGTTCGTGAGCGAATGGGTGGCGGTGCAGGGGCTGCTGACCGGGGCACGGCAGCCGGGGCCCCTGGCGCTGCTGGTGCTGGGCGTGGCGGGCCTGGGCCTGATCGGGGCGCTGGCGCTGGCCTGTTTCAGCCGGGCACTGGGCGGAGTGTTCCTGGGCCAGCCCCGCCGGCCGCGGGCAGCGGTGCGGGAGGAGTGGGGGTTGGTGGCTCCCATGCTCCCCCTCGCCGCTGCCTGCGCGATAATCGGTGTCATGCCGATCCTGGCCGTTCGGCCGGCGGTAGCGACGACGACAGCACTCATGGTCTCGACCGGCGCTACCCCTCCGAGCGAGACGATGCTGGACCTTCCCGCCGCCGCGCTGGTCCTTGGTGGAGTCTGGATCCTGGTGCTGGGGCTGAGTGGAGTGACCTGGCTTCTGCGTCGCCGGACGGCGCAGGTGCCGAGACCGGGCGGCGCAGCCACATGGGGCTGCGCCTACGCGGAGCCCACCTCGCGGATGCAGTACACCGCGGGATCATTCGCCGCTCCGCTCTTGCTCGGCTTCGGGAGCCTGGCAGCACCGGAGGTCACCCGGGAGCCCGGGTCACTGAAGACCCGATCCCGCGACAAGGTGCTCGATGGCCTGGTCCGGCCGCTATGGCAGAGGGCCAGGCACGTTGCCGCCGGATTCCGTCCCCTGCAGCAGGGCCCGGTCACCCGGTATCTGCAGTACATCGTGCTGACGGTGCTGGCGCTGCTCGCGGCGCTCTTCGTCTCCATCGTAAGGCGGCCATGAGCCTCCTCCTGCTCGCGGTGGTCCTCCTGCTCTGCGCGGGCGCCTCGGCGGTGGTGCTGCGCCATTGGCCCCGCCTGGCGGACCGGCTCTATATCGCGTTGCTGCTCGCCGGGGCGGTGGTCGGCCTGAGTCAGGCGGTCGCGGTGCTCCGTGGGGGGCCGGAGTTGACCACGCTCCTCCCCGGCACGCTCCCGGGCGGCGCGTGGGCCTTCGGCCTCGATCCGCTCTCCGCCTGGTTCCTCCTGCCGATTCTCGGCGTCGGCGCATTGGCCGGCGTCTTCGGCATCGGCTACCTGGATGCGGAACGAAACCATCGTTCCGTCGCCTCGACCCACGGACTGTTTGCGCTGTTGCTGGTGGGGCTCACCGGCGTGGTAACCGCCCAGGCCATGATGCCGTTCCTGGCGGCCTGGGAGGTCATGGCGGTCAGCGCCTACCTGCTGGTCATGCATGAGCACGAGCAGGCAGAAGTCCGGCGGGCCGGCCTGATCTACATCGTGCTCACCCATTTGAGCACGCTCGCCCTTATCGGCATGTTCGCCGCGCTCAGCGTGAATGCGACAGGCCATTCCTTTACAGAGCTCGGCGTGGCGAATCGGACCCCCGGGACCGCTCGGACCATGGCGCTGGGGTTGGCCCTCGTGGGGTTCGGGCTCAAGGCCGGCGCAGTGCCCCTCCACTTCTGGCTGCCTGGTGCCCATGCCGCCGCTCCCTCGCATGTGTCCGCGGTGCTGTCGGGTGTCATGCTGAAGGTGGGCGTCTATGGCCTCTTCCGGGTACTCGCCCTGGTGGGCGCGCCGCCGCCCTGGTTCGGGTGGGCGCTGTTCGGACTTGGGTTGCTGTCGGGGGTGCTGGGGGTGCTTTGGGCGCTCGCCCAACACGAACTCAAGCGCCTGTTGGCGTACCATAGCGTGGAAAACATCGGCATCATCCTGCTCGGGCTTGGAGTCGGCGTGCTGGGAGAGGCCTATGGGCAGCCGTCCGTGGCGCTGCTGGGGTTCGCCGGGGCGCTGCTGCATTCGCTGAACCACGCCTTGTTCAAGAGCCTTCTGTTCCTTGGCGCGGGAGCGGTGCTCAGGGCTACCGGGATGCGCCTGATCGACCGGCTGGGGGGTCTTGGGCGGCACATGCCATGGACCGCGGTGGCGTTCGGAGTGGGCTCGGTCGCGATCGTGGGCCTCCCGCCGCTCAACGGGTTCGTGAGCGAGTGGACGGTGTTCCAGGCCCTGCTGGCGGCAGGAGCCTCACGGGAAAACCTCCGCTATGCGGTCGTTGGTGCGGCGGGGCTCGGACTCATCGGAGCCCTGGCGCTGGCGTGCTTCACCAAGCTCGACGGATCGCTGTTTCTGGGTCATCCCCGCGGTGCCATCGCCCGCACCCCGGCCGGGGATCCAGGGCCCACGATGTTGTGGCCAATGCTGCTGCTCGCCGGGCTCTGCGTCGGCATCGGCCTGCTCCCTCTTGTGGTGCTGCGTCCGGCCCGGCTGATCGTGAGCGGGCTGACCGGTCTCGACGGCGGCGTATTGGCCGACCCGGCCTGGAACGCCGACGCCGCAGGCGTCACGCTGCTGGGCGCCGGTCTGGTCGCCGTGACGGTCCTGCTGCTGCTGGTGCGCCGGTGGCTGCCGGTCCCCAGTGTGCCGCGGCTCGCCCCGACCTGGGGGTGCGCGGCGGCGGCGGCCACACCTCGCATGCAGTACACCGCCTCCTCGTATGCCGCCCCCCTCCTGACCGCATTCGGTCCGCTGGCGGGAACCCGCATCAGCCGGACCGCCGGCGCGTTCCACTCGACTGCCGTCGATCCGGTCCAGGATGAGGCCGTCCTGCCGGTCTGGCGACTACTCGGCCGGACGAGCGGGGTCCTCCGGGGATTACA
>JBGQJV010000331.1:0-4442 GCA_041499215.1 Gemmatimonadota bacterium
GCACTCCGGATTCAGGGTGACGGGAAGATCGTGCTGGCAGGACGCTCGGCGGTCGACGGCGGATCCGATCCTGACATTGCGCTGGTCCGCTACAACACCGATGGGACGCCAGACCGCGGCTTCGGCTCGGCGGGCGTGGCGAAGACCGATCTTGGCCTGGGGAGCGGCTGGAAGGAGGCCTTCGACCTGGTGGTCCAATCCGACGGCAAGATCGTGATCGCGGGCCAGGCCAGCATCACCGGTCAGTTCAACTTCCTGCTGGCGCGGCTGGACGCCGCCGGAACGCTGGATCAGGGGTTCGGAACTGTCGGGGTTACGATGACGGCATTCACCTCGCAGGGTGACGTCGGCCGCTCGATTGCCCTGCAGGCTGACGGCAAGATCGTGGTCGGCGGCCGGGTCGCGTTCCTGGGAACCTCGGACTTCGGTGTCGCCCGCTACACCGGCGCGGGCGCCCTCGATTCGGGCTTCGGGACCGCCGGCAAGGTGATCGTCGATTTCTTCACCTCCCTCGATGGAATCGAGGCACTGGCGATTCAACCTGACGGCATGGTTGTGGCTGCCGGCTTCGCGCGGAACGGAGCCAGCACGGGGCTGGGTATGGTGCGGGTGGTTCCATAGGTTGGCAGTGAGGCAGGGACGGCAGACACAGCGCACCACGGAGGCACGGACCAACCGGAGGCAGCGTCCTTCGTGCCTCCGTGCTGAGTCTCACCGAGCCAGCCCTGAAGCTGGGGCGGCCACGAGCGCCAGGGATTGCGGTCAGACGGCTACGAGGTCATCCCCCCAGCCGAACCTTGCGGATCGCTCGGTCCAGCGCGGCAACGACATCGGGGGTAACGCTCTTCTTCCGCTGCCGCTCCAGCACCGTGAGCGCGCCCTTGGCCGATTTCCCCATGGCGCCTAGGGCGTCGGCGGTGGCGACCACCAAGTCGTGTCCGCCCTCGAGCTCGTCGGTGGCCTCGAGCACCTTCACCAGGTCATTGACCGCCTTGCGGCCCTCGCTCCCCATCAGGCGCAGCGCCCGGGCGGCCTCGAGGCGAACGGGCATCGAGCCCGCTCTCATGGCGGAGCCGAGCGGCGGCGCCGCCTTCGACCCGATCCCGGCCAGTGCCTCCGCCGCCACCGCCCGGAGTGAGTCCGTGCCGTCGTAGAGCACCGAGACCACCAGCGGCACGGCATCGTTGGAGGCGCTCTTCAGCCGTCCCAGCCCGTACACCAGGTTCTCCACCCGGAGCCGCTGCCCCGGTTCGGCGAGCGTCGGATCCCGCCGGAGCTCCTCCGCGAGGGCGCGGGTGAGCGGCTTGGCCGCCGACTTGGCAGCCGGACCCAAACGGCCGATGGCCCAGGCCGCGGAGGCGCGGACCCAGAGCGAGTCGTCCTCCAGCAGTCGCCCGAGGCCCGCGACGACATCCTTGCGGCCGCCTCCGATCGCCCCGATCACTTCGGCGGCGTTGGCCCGGACCCAAGGGTCGGGCGACTTGAGGGCGGGCAGCACCACTGGCAGCACGCCTGGTCCGAGTGCCTCCAGCGCCCGGCGCGCGGCCTCCTGATTGGGCCGGACATCATCCGCCAGGACCACGGTGAGGGCGAACCCGGCCTCGCGGGCAGGCGGACCGATCTTTCGGAGCGCCTCGACCGCCCAGAACCGAACCTCGACGTTCTCGTCACGGGTGGCGCGGACCAGGGCGGGCACGGCCGAGACCGCACCGGGGCCCAGAGCGGCAATCGCCTTCACCGCCTCCCGGCGCAGTTCGGGAATGTAGTGCTCGGTCTGGATGACCCACTCCGCCAGCGGGCGTCCCCGGGTGAAGGGCTGGGCGCGCGCGCCCTGGGCGAGGAGGGTCTGGGAGGAACAGAACAGGACGAGGAGAACGGCCAGAAATGACCGTCGGGACCTCGCCGCTGGCAGGCGGACGCGATCGCGACTGAACCGCATGACGGAACCCCCACATGGGGTGGTGTCCCGTCCATGGGACAAATTGGGAAGTCGGACCACTGCTTCGAACATACCGCCCGGGCTGTAACGGGGCCAGCAGGCCTTGACGGAGGGGCGATCGCGGCGGTTATCCATAGCCCGACCGCCACCGGAGAAACAGCGTGAAGGCCTTCAGCTACCGGCTCGCCCCTGCCTGGTCGCGGCCCCTGCCGCACTCTTGGCGCAGAATTACGGCGAGGGCGCCGAAGACGTACCACCCCGCACGCCGTTCGGCATCAACCTCCAGTTAGTGCGAAGTGAGAAGTGAGAAGTGAGAGGTAAGAAGTGAGGAGCAAGAAAGTGGGAAGGGAGAAAGGGACGCCACGACGAGTCTGGCAAGGCGAGAAACCCACCTACCTTCCGCGTTCCGTGTCCCACCTTTCGTGCAGGCGTCTATTCGGCGCGGAGGGCCCGGGCCGGATCGACGTCGGTCGCCCGGCGCGCGGGGAAGTAGCAGGCTAGGCCCGCCACCACCAGAAGCAGGAGCAGGGTGAACAGGAGGACCCTCGGATCGCCCGGCGAGATCTGGTAGAGTGAGCCGCGCAGCAACCGCGCGACCGCCAGCGATCCGACTCCGCCGAGCAGCAGCCCGGCGACCGGAAACACCATCCCCTCCCCGATGACCAGCCGGAGCAGCGACCGCGGCTCGGCTCCCAGCGCCATCCGGATACCCATCTCATGGGTCCGCTGGCCCACCGCGAAGGCCACTACCGCGTATACCCCCGCCGCCGCGAGCAGCAGCGCCACGGCGGCGAAGGCGCCGAAGATCGTGCTGTCGAACCGCTGGCGAGCCCAGGAGTTGCCAATCCGCTGTTGCAGCGTCTCCACCTCCACCAGCGGCAGATCGGGATCGACCTGGGTGACCGCGCGGCGGATGCTGCCCACCAGCGCGAGCGGGTCCCCCACTGTCCGCACCATCACGACGCGCGCGGCGTAGGTGAACTGCTGGTAGGGGGTGTAGAACTCGGCTCGGTTGTCACCCGCGTCCAAGGGCTGGTAGACGACATCCCCGACGATTCCGACGATTGCCGCGCTCCGCTCCGGACTGTCGAAGCTGCTCCCGCCGCCGAACCAGATCCGCTGGCCGATCGGATCCTGGCCCGGCCAGAAGCGGAGCGCGGCCGTCTGGCTGATGATTGCCACTCGGGCACGACCGGCGACGTCGCCAGTGTTGAACACCCTCCCGCGGAGCAACGGCACTCCCAGCACCTTGAAGTGATCCGGCCCGATGTAGTGCCGGAGGACAGGCGGTGCGTCGGCCGGTGTCAGGGGCGGCCGGCTGGCGATGATCAGGGTGCTGCGTGCGGAGCCGCTCACCGGAGCGCCCCCATCCACGGTGGCCGCCTCCACTCCGGGTACGGCGGCAATGGCCGCCAGCAGGCGGCGCACGAACTCCGGCGCCTGGTCAGTGGGGATTCTCGACTCGGAAGGCCGGACCCAGAAGGTCAACACCCCTTCCGCATGGACACCCAGATCGGTGTTTCGCATCCGGCGGAAGCTGTCGATCATCAGCCCGCCCGCCATCAGGAGGAGCATGGCCAGGGCCGCCTCGGCCGCGACAATCACCCCCCGCAACGAGACCCGCCGCAAGGTCGCCGCGCTCCTCGCCCAGCCAGCCCCGTCCCTGAGGTCAGCGGCGACCCCGGATCTGAGCAGGGTGATCACGGGGGCCCAGGAGACCAACGCAGTCGTAACCACCGTGAGCGCGGCGCCAAACAGCAGCGACCGTAGCCCGAACGCAGGCTCGGCAAAAGGGGAGAGACTCCCGTACAGACTCCTCGGACCCCACGCATCGGGGGGAATGTCGAGACGCGGAGCGACCAAGGAGGCGATCCAGACACCGGTGAGACACCCGGGGATCGCCAGCAGTACTCCCTCCGCGCCGAGGTGCAGGAGCCGCCGCCAGGTTGAGCCGCCGATCGCAACCAGGATCGCGGCCTCCCTCCGGCGCGCGACCGCGTGGCCGAGCATCAGGTTGATCACGTTGGCCGAAGCCAGCAGGTGGAGCAACGCCGCGCCGGAGAGCAGGAGGGTCAGCGAGCGGCGGGTAACGGCGCTGACTCTCGCGCTGTTGAGCAGCACCGCGGTTGTCCGCATCGACGCCGCGGCGTCCCCCTCCGAATCCGGCAGCTCGGACGCGATCCGATCCCCGATTATTCGCAGCCGTTCCTGGGCCGCGACCAGCGTGATGCCCGGGCTCAACCGGGCTACCACGCTGATGAAGTGCTGGCCGGAAACCAGGTAGTCAGGGTAGGTCAGGCGGGGTGCCATCGCCGCGGGAATCCACAACTCCGCCGTGCCGCTGAGTCCCTGGAACCCGGGACTCAGGACACCGACAACGGTCAGTGGCTCCCCGTTGATCCGCACCGTTCGGCCCACGACACCCGAGTCGGCTCCGAAACGCCGGCGCCACAGACCGTGTCCCAGGAGAATCACGGGATGCGAACCCGGGATCGAGTCCTCC
>JBGQJV010000332.1:0-4416 GCA_041499215.1 Gemmatimonadota bacterium
AGAAGTGAGAAGTGAGAAGTGAGAAGGAAGGCAGGAGCGGTTGGACTGTCATTCCGAGCCGCGAAGCGGCGAGGAATCCCTCCAGGTGGGCACGTCGCTTCCCTTGAGGGATTCCTCGGGGGCGTTGCCCCCTCGGAATGACAACGGCCCGCTCTCACCGCTCACTTTTCACTTCTCACTTCTCACTTCTCACTTCTCACTCTCTCCTACTCCCGCAACGCCTCCAGCAGTCTGACCAGTCTCTGGTTGCGGGCCTCGCGCAATTCGGGGATGTAGTTGGCGTAGGCCTTCTCCACCAGGCGGGCGAGCTTCTTCTGGTCCTCCCCGTTGAGCTGTCTCCACTCCGCCAGGGTCTTCCAGATTTCCTCGTAGGTGCCGAGCCGCTGGGCGAGGAACACCTCGATTCCCCAACCTCCGGCGGACAGGTGCTGCTCCAGGTGGGGCCCTGAAGCGGCCCAGCCGAGGGCGGGCCCCACCGACACCGCCCGGTCGACGTCCTCCACGTCGAGCACTCCATCCAGCACCAGGTGAATGCACTCGCGCCACACCGCGGCGCTGAGGCGCCCGGCGATGTTGCCAGGCACTTCCTTCTTGAAGACGATGGGCGCCCGGCCCAGCATGCTGAGCCAGAACCGGATGTCCTCGACGCAGGTGGGGTCGGTGATGGGAGAGGGGACCACTTCGACCAATGGCACCAGCTCGACCGGGTTGAGCGGGTGGGCAACCAGGAAGCGTTCCGGGTGCTCGAGCCGGCCGGAGAGGACCGAGGGAGTGAGCCCGCTGGTGCTGCTGGTGATGATGGCGGCCCGGCGGGCGACCTGCTCCACCAGCTGGAGCACCTTGTGCTTGATGGTCAGATCCTCGGGAACCGCCTCGATGACCCAGTCGGCGGACTCCACCGCCTGGAGGAGGCTCCGGCCGACGCGCATCTGGTTCAGGGCATCCTCAGCGACGCCGAGCTCGGCGCGGTGCAGACGCACCAGGCTCACCACGCGGTCTCCGATCGCCTCCGCCGCCGTGGCGAGCAGTTCGCCATCCGCGTCATAGATCGTGACCGGCCAGCCCGCGGCAACGGCGAGGGCAGCCCAGCCCCGGCCCGTTTCGCCCGCACCAACGATCGTGACCCGAGGCGTCTCGAAGCGCGTCATGTGTGTGTCTACGATAACGTTGGACGGGCGGAGCGCCAAGCGGAGGTAGATTGAGCAGGCGGTCAGGCGGACAGGCGGACAGGCGGACAGGCGGACAGGCGGTCAGGCGGACCGGCGGACGAGCGGACCGGCGGACCGAACTGCAGATCACTCCGAGTACACGTTAGGCGGATCAAGAGTGCTTGTATCCTTTTTCTGCATTGTGTTTCTCACGGTGTCCCCGGGGTCCGCTCAGGATGACCGTCCGCCGGTCCGCCGGTCCGCCCTTCCACCCTTGAGCCCGTCCGCCCTTCCGACGGTTGCCCTCGAGCGGCGACTCGCCGAGCGGCTCCAGGCGAGGGTGGGCGACACCATCCAGGCCCGGCTGGAGGCGGGGAAACCGGAACGCCGAGTGGTGGTGGCGGCGATCTACCAGCCCACCGCGGATCCCACCGCGATTACCAAGCGGGAGTTCTTCCTCCGTTTTCACCTGGCGGACCTGGCGGCGCTGCTCGAGGCCCCGGACCGGGTCGACCGCTTCGGGGTGGGGCTCGAGCCGGGGGTGCGACCCGACAGTGCCGCAGGGGTCCTGGACCAGGTGGCCTTCGGATACCGGGCGTACCCGTCGGCCGAGATCGCCAGCGAATCCTCCCAGACCTTCAAGGTGGTGAGCCGGTTCCACCGGGCGATCGCGGTCATTTCGGTGGTGGCGAGCGCCATCTTCCTGCTGTGCATCATGCTGCTCAAGGTGGAGGAACGCCGGCGCGATGCGGCGGTGATGCGGTTCACCGGTATCAGCCGCCGGACCATCTTCGGCGCACTCCTGCTCGAGGCGGTGCTGGTCGCCGCGCTCGGCTCGGTCATGGGAGTGGGGCTGGCCGCCGCGGCGAGCGTGGTGACCAACGCCTACTACCAGCGGTTCTTCGATACCACCCTGGTCTTCTCGGTGATCACCGCCCGCATCGTCCGGTTCAGTGTACTGCTCTCGCTGGGCCTGGGCCTCGCGGCCGGCTGTGCGGCGGCGTGGCGACTGGTGCGGACCAGTCCGATGATTCTGTGGGGGCGGGGATGACCTTAATCGTTCCGAGTTCCGAGTTCCGCGTTCCGCGTTGGCGCAAGGAGGGGGACTATTCCCCCTCGCGAACACAACTCTCCCTGAGGAACGGGGAACTCGGAACGCGGAACGTGGAACGGTGTCGCCCATGATTGCCAGCCCGTTCCGGAATCTCGCGCGACACCCCATCCGTTCCGGTCTGGCCCTGGCCGGGATCGCGGTGACCACCGCAATGCTGCTCGACATGGTCCTGCTCGCCGGCGGGATCGAGCGGTCGTTCGAGCGCATGCTGCTGGGTCGGGGCTATCAGATCCGGATCTCGCCCAAGGGGACGCTCCCGTTCGATACCGAGGCGACCATCCCCGGAACCGGCAACCTCATCCGATCGATTCTCGCCGACAGCAGCATCGTCCAGGCAGGTCCGGTGCTGGGAACCTCGGTCTATGCCCGCCGGGGCGACACCCTCCTGACGCTGTTCGGCTACGGCATCGACCCCGCTGCCCAGGCGCTGTACCAGCTGGAGGCGGGAGCCGACCTCGCCCCGGGGGACACCACCGGTCTGCTGCTCAGCGTTCCCGCTGCCCGTCTCATCGGTGCGGGCGTGGGGGACAGCGTCACCCTGGTTGGCCGGCTCGATCCGCAGATGGCCGCGGCGGCGGTCCAGCGCCGGCTGATGGTGCGGGGGATGGTACGCTGGCTGTACGACTATCGGGGACAGCCCTCGGTCGGCGCCGTGGTGCCGGTGATGCAGGACCTGTCACGCCTCCGAGCGGAAGACCGGGTCTCGGCGGTGGTGCTGCGGGTACGGAGCGATGCCCAGATCGAGCAGACCAGCCGGCGGCTTCAGCGGCGCTTCCCCATGCTGGAGATCAACAGCGTGGCCGACCTGGTGGTGCACTTCCGGGAGCGGCTGGTCTACTTCCGGCAGCTGTCCTACATCCTCGGCAGCATCAGCCTGATCGTCACGGTGCTGCTGGTCGCCACCCTCATGACGATCACGGTGAACGAGCGGCTGGGGGAGATCGCCACGCTGCGGGCGATCGGGGTGGGGCGGGCGAGCATCGTGCGGGGGATCATGGCCGAGGGGACGGCACTCACCCTGATCGGGGGTCTGCTCGGGGTGGGCCTGGGAACGGTCACGGCGCGTTACCTCGACCGCATCCTCACCTCCTTCCCCGGGTTGCCGGCCGCGATCTCCTTCTTCGTGCCCAATCCCGCCAGCCTCGTCGTGGCGGCGGGGGTTCTGCTGGCGACCGGGGTGATTGCCGGGGCCTATCCGGCTCTCATCGCGGCGCGGGCGCCGATTGCGGCGACGCTGCGCACGGAGGCCACGTGAGTAGGCCCGCACAGCTGTGCGGGCCTACGCTCGTGGTCTCCGCACGGGACCTCACCAAAGATTATCCCATGAACGGGGAGACGGTGCATGCGCTGCGGGGCGTCTCACTGGAGATCCGCCAGGGCGACTACGCCGCGATCGTGGGGCCGTCGGGTTGCGGCAAGTCGACCCTGCTGCAGCTGCTCGGGGGGATAGACACTCCGTCGAGCGGCAGCGTGGAGCTGCTCGGCACCCGGCTCGAGACCATGAAGGATCGCGAGCTCACCCGGCTCCGGCTCACCCGGATCGGATTCGTGTTCCAGCGCTTCCACCTGCTGCCGGTACTGTCGGCGCGGGAGAACGTGGAGCTGCCGATGGCGGAGGCCGGGGTGGGCCGGGCCGAGCGGCGGACCCGGGCCCGCCAGCTGCTCGGCTACGTGGGGCTGGAGGACCGGGCGGATCACCGGGCGACCCAGCTCTCCGGTGGCGAGACGCAGCGGGTGGCGATTGCCCGGGCGCTGGCCAACCACCCGGTGCTGATCCTGGCCGACGAGCCGACCGGTGAGCTCGATGCCGCGACGGGGCGGGGGATTCTGGATCTGTTCCGCCGGCTCGCCGCCGACGGGTCGACGCTGGTGGTGGTGACCCACGACGAGCGACTCGCCGCGGAAGCGGGGCGGGTGATTCATATGCTGGATGGACGGATTGTTGACGATGTTCCGCGTTCCCCGTTCCGCGTTCCCCGTTCGGAAGCGACGGAAGATGCGAGGGGGCCCGGGTCGGGAGGAGACTCGCCCCCCACCAACGCGGAACTCGGAACGCGGAACGCGGAACCGTCATGCTGACCATTCTCGCATTCCGTCAGCTCTTCGTGAAGAAAGGCCGGTCTCTCTTCCTGCTGCTCGGCTACGGCCTGGGCG
>JBGQJV010000333.1:0-4404 GCA_041499215.1 Gemmatimonadota bacterium
CTGTTCGCCGCGGCCGATCTGGTTCTGGTGCTCGGGGCCAAGCTGGGTCACAACGGCACCTGCGGGTACGGGCTGGTCATTCCACCGGACCGCCTGGTACATGTGGACACCAGCCCGGAGGTCCTTGGCGCGAACTACCCGACCTCCCTCGCGATTGCGGCAGATGTGCGCCTCGCTGTCGAGGCACTCCTCGCCGCTCCGCTTCGAGGCGCCGACTGGACGGCCGCGGAGCTGGTTCAGTGGCGCCAGCGGCTGCGTGCCCCCGGCCCGCGGGGCCCCGAGCCCAGCGTATGCGGGGGTGAGCCGGAAATGTTCTTTGCCGCGTTGCGGCGAGCGCTCCCCCGCGAGACCGCGCTGGTGCTGGATTCCGGACTGCACCAGATCCTGGCACGGCGATACTTCGATGTCTTGTCGGCACGCGGGCTGCTGCTGCCGAGCGATCTGCAGTCGATGGGGTTCGGCATCCCGACCGCGATCGGCGCCCGCCTCGCGGCGCCCCAGCGGCCGGTGGTGGTGATCGTCGGTGACGGCGGCTTTGCGATGAGCGGGCTCGAGCTGCTCACCGCGGTGCGGGAAGGTCTCGATCTGATCGTCATCGTTCTGGTGGATGGCCAGCTGGGACAGATCCGCATGCAACAGCTCGCGGAGTACGGAGCGACCCACGCCGTCCAACTGGAGAATCCGGACTTCTCGTTGTTCGCGGCTGCGATCGGGGCCGGGTACCGGAACGCAGGGGGTGACGGCATCGAGCCGGCGGTTCGGGCGGCGCTGGACCTGGGAGGCGTGACCATCATCGAGGTGCCGGTGGGCGATACACCGGGGCTTCGGCGGACCGCAACCGTCGCCCGGGCCCGGGAGACCGCTCGCCGGGTCGTGGGGCCCGCCGCCATCCGCTGGCTCAAGCGTCTCCTGGGCCGGTCCTGACCCGATGTGCCGGGTGCGGCTGCCACCGCTCAGGGAAGGTCGGGCGTGAGCGACGCTCCGGGTAGTGCGTTGCCCCGGGTACTCCATGCCCTCGCCCCGGCGCCCGTCGGCGGGCTCGAGAGCGTGGTGACGATGCTAGCGCGGGAATGGGCCTGTCGCGGGGGGAGGGTGGCGATTGCCATGGCTCTCGACTCCGGGGCCCTGGTGCCGGCCGGCATCGCCACGCTGGCGGCGGCCGGCGTGGAACTCTTCCCCTTCTGGACCGCGCCACGCGCCTATTGGCGAGAACGGGCGGACTATCTTCGGATATACCGGGAGTGGCAACCGGCGGTGGTGCATTCGCATGGCTACCGCGCCGATCTGCTGGCCGGGCCGGCCGCCGGTGCGCTGGGTCTGTCCCGGGTGAGCACATTCCACGGCTTCACGGGCGGTGGCTGGAAGAACCGACTGTATGAGTATCTGCAGATTCGCGCCGCGCGCCGGTGCGACGCGGCGATCGCGGTCTCAGCGCCGATCCGCGCGCGACTGCTCCGTTCACATGTGAGCCCGGCTCGGGTGCACCTCATTCCCAATGCGCTGGCCCGGCGAGCAGCCGTACTCGATCGGACCGCTGCCCGCGCGGAGCTGGGGCTGGCCCCGACGGCGACGGTGATCGGTTGGGTCGGCCGCCTCTCCCCGGAAAAGGGACCCGATATCCTCCTCCGCGCGATGCCGCACCTGGCTGACCCTGCCTGGCGAGTTTCGATGATCGGTGATGGTCCTCTGCGGGCTGAGCTTGGGGAGATGGTCGACCAGCGCGGTCTCGCTGACCGGGTCAGCTGGCACGGACTCATCCCCGATGCGGCGCGGTGCTACGCGGCGTTCGACTGTCTGGTGCTCAGCTCCCGCACAGAGGGGACGCCCATCGTGCTGCTCGAGGCGATGGCCGGGGGCATCCCCGTGATCGCGACCCGGGTCGGCGGGGTGCCCGACGTGGTGCGAGAGGACGAAGGCCTCCTGGTGGCGCCGGAAGACCCCGAGGCGCTCGCCGCCGCCGTGCGGACGGTGCTTATCGACCCGGCCGGCGCCGCCAGCCGTGCCGCACGAGCGGCGACCAGGGTAGCCCGGGACTATGCTCCCGGCCCATGGCTCGATCGCCATGCCGATCTGTATCGATCGATTCTCGCGAAAGGGCCGGGCCAGACCGCATGAACGCCGTCGACGTCGGCTGGGGAATTGTCCTGCTGCCGGGGGTTCTGTACGGGTACGCCTACCTGGGCTATCCCGCGCTCCTCTGGCTGGCGGGCCGATTGCGGCCGCCGAGACCGTCGCCCGGCGATCCCGCCCGGTGGCCGCAGATCACCGTGGTGGTGCCGGCCTACAACGAGGAAGCCTCGATCCGGCGCACGATCGAATCGCTGCTCGCCCTCGACTACCCGGCGGAGTTGCGGCACATCCTGGTGATCTCCGATGCCTCGTCCGACGGCACCGACGAAATCGTCCGGGAGTATGCCGGCCGCGGCGTGCAGCTGCTCCGCCAGGAGCAGCGGGGCGGGAAGGACGCCGGAGAGATCGCCGCGCTGCCGCATCTCCGGGGCGAGATCGTGGTCAACACCGACGCGACCATCCGGATCCTGCCCGACGCACTCAAACCCCTGATCCGTGCCTTCCACGACCCGTCCGTGGGCCTCGCCTCCGGTCGTGACGTCAGCGTGGGATCGGTAAACGTGGAGGCCAACCGGGGGGAATCGGGGTACGTGGGCTACGAGATGTGGGTCCGGTCGCTGGAGACCAGGGTGAACTCGATTGTGGGGGCGAGTGGCTGCTTCTATGCGATCCGCCGGTCGCTGCACGGCAGTCAGATTCCGCCGGGCTACTCCCGCGACTTTGCTTCGGCGCTGGTGGTCCGGGAACAGGGCTATCGCGCGGTTTCGGTGGACCAGGCGGTCTGCCTGGTGCCGCGCACGGCCTCGCTGCAGCGTGAATTCCGCAGGAAGGTGCGGACCATGACCCGCGGGCTTCGGACCTTGTGGCTCAAGCGGAGGCTGCTCAATCCACTCCGGTACGGGAGCTTCGCGTGGATGCTCTGGTCCCACAAGCTGGTCCGCTGGCTGGTGTTTCTGGCCGCACCGCTGGCTCTGGCGGCCCTGGTGCCGCTCAGCCTCGTCTCAATCCCCGCCCGGGTGCTTCTCGCCGGGGCAGCGGCGGGGATCGGGCTGGGAACAGTCGCGATGCGTTCTCCCGAGGGACGGCCGCTCCCACGGCTGGTGGCCCTGTGCGGCTTTGTGCTGGCGTCCCACGTGGCTGGCTTCCTGGCCTGGGTCAAGGCGCTGGGAGGCGAGTCCAGTTCGATCTGGGAGCCAACCCGCCGTACCGCCTGACCCGAATCACCCGGGCGGGCTTCCCAGAAACGGAACCGGCGCACGCACCATCACGGTGCGTGCGCCAGTTGCTGCTTCGGGCCGGTTGTCGGTTGTCCTACCAGCCCCCGCGCCTGAGCAGCACCACCGGGACCGTCTTCGCCATGATCTGGACATCCGCCCAGAGACTCTGGCAGCGCAGGTACTCGAGGTCGTAGCGGAGCTTGTTGCGCACGTCGTCGAGGCACTGGTCGTACTGCTGGCTCACCTGGGCAAGGCCGGTGATACCGGGCTTGACCAGCTGCCGCGCCTCGTACTGCGGGATGCTCCGGCTCAGCTGCTGGAAGATGCTGGGTCGCTCGGGGCGCGGTCCCACGATGTTCATGTCACCCTTGAGCACGTTCACCAGCTGCGGCAGCTCATCGAACCGGTACTTCCGCAGGAAACCACCGATCGGAGAGAGACGCGGGTCGTTCTGACTGGCCCAGACCGCACCCGACGCCTTCTCCGCGTCCGCCCGCATCGTGCGGAACTTGTAGATCCGGAACGGCCGGCCGCCCAGATCGTTGGCCCGGCGGGGGTCGCCGGCGCGCCCGAAGCGGCGCCGACGGTCCTGTCCGACCCGTACCTGGGAGTAGATGATCGGCCCGGGAGAGGTGAGCTTCACCGCGATCGCCACGATCAGCATGATGGGGGCGGCGAACACCAGCCCCAGCGAGGCGGCCAGGATGTTCACCAGGCGGCGCAAGCCTTCATGCACCGAAGACAGCTCCCGCGCGGCGAAGACCACCGCCCGCGGTGCCGGCTCGATGAGATGGAATCGGGCCGAGGAGCGCCGGTGGCTGTGGCTGTGTACCGGCAGCGGCTGGGCAAGGTTGGGAATCGCAGTCATGCTTGGTCTCTCATCAGTGAATCAGTTGTGTCGCGTCAGCAGTATGATCGTCGCCCCAAGCGTCACCACCCCGGTGATGATCGCGAGGGTAGGCCCGAACCCCCCGCCTCGGCGCCCGATCTGGATCTCGTCTCCGCTCTGCAATCCGACAACGTCGAGTGACTTACCCGAGGCCATCGCCCGGCGCACTTCTTCCCGGGGCCAGTACTCGCTGCCGTCCCGCAGGATGACTGCCTTACCGAGATCCGC
>JBGQJV010000334.1:0-4374 GCA_041499215.1 Gemmatimonadota bacterium
GGGCCCGTTCACGGTGTTCGCTCCGACCAACGCGGCCTTCAAGCTGCTCCCGGACGGCACGGTGGAGACGCTGCTCAAGCCCGAGAACAAGGGGATGCTCACCTCGGTTCTCACCTATCACGTGGTCCCGGGCCGGTACGATGCCAAGGCGCTGATGGACCTGATCCACAAGGGGCATGGACAGGCCTCGCTCAAGACGGTCAATGGTGCCAATCTGACCTTCGTGATGAACGGCGACCGGAACATCATCGTCAAGGACGCCAAGGGCAACCAGGCCAACATCGCGGTGTACGATGTGTATCAGTCGAACGGTGTCATCCTGGTGATCGACAAGGTGCTGCTCCCCGCCTGAGGTAAGGGCGGACAAGACGGACAGGGCGGACAGGGCGGACGGTCACGACGGCGCACTGGTTCGTCGTCCCGAGCAAAGCGAGGGATCTACTGTCCGACGTGTCCGCCCTTACTTCAGGGCTGCATCCAGGAAGCTCTTCAGATCGACCTCGTTCACTTCCGGCTCGCCCGGCTGGAGGTTGTCCAGCAGGCCGGCATCGAGGCGCTTTTCCAGGTCGTGAACCAGGTAGAACAGGTGCTCGAAATCCTGGATGACGAACAGCAGCGGCTGATAGTGGTGGATCTCGAAGTACTGGTTGAGTATCCACTCCGTCTGCGCAGGAACCCGCTGGACCGCCGGCGAGTCCACCGCGTGGGCCAGCTCGCCATAGCTCGAGAGCAGCCCGCTGCCGTAGGCCCGCACACCACCAGGTCCGATCGGCACGCCCGGCCCTTCCCGCATGAGCCCGAACTCCACCGTGAACCAGAAGAACCGGGCCAGCCCCTTCACGTTGCTGGTCAGGGCCCGAATCCGCTCCGCCTCGTCCTTGATCTCTCCCGCGCGCCGGGCGGCGCGCTCGGCGAACTGCCCGAACTTCACCAGCGCGTCGGCAAAGGCCCGGTCGGTGTGCATCGGAACATGACCGGCGATGTCGTGGAAGATGTCCGGCTCGGGCAAATAGTCGAGCGAACTGCCGTCTCGCACCGTGATGGTGGTGGGGAACTCGCGCTGTCTCAGGCAGTCGAAGAACAGGTAGGCCGGGACGTAGCCGCTCACCGGCTTGGCCTTGAACCCGGTGCGGGGCTGCAGGAATCGGTTGATATCGGAGCAACGGGGCACCCGGTTGGGATCGAGATGCAGCGTTTCCACCCCTTCCAGAAAGCGCGAGTTGGCATACCGCTCCCAGCGTGGCCGAATCCGCTCCAGCAGCCGGGTCCAGGTGCGGTGATTCTCGTCGCTGTACAGCTCGTAGGGCTGCTCGATGTAGAGCTTCCCGTTTTCCTGCGCGAACTCGATGAACGGTGCCCGGGTGGTGGTCAGCCCCGGAGCGACTCCCGCGGTCACGTAGTCCGGCTGCGTCGTCGCGCTCATGACGTTCCCCTCTCATTTGATTCGGCGGTCCAGGCTCGGTACCGCCGCCCAACTGGCCCACCCGCCCACCCGCCCACCCGCCCACTAGCCCACTAGCCCACTACCACCCCACGACACTCCCCCAACCCGATCCGCACCGCCCCGGGTGCCTCGCACCAGCCGCTCATCACCACCTCGTCTCCCGTCTCCAGGAACGTGCGGGTCTCACCGGTCGGGAGCGTCAGCGGTTCCGTGCCCCGCCATGACAGCTCGAGCAGGCAGCCCCGCTCCTCCCGGCCGGGACCGGATACTGTGCCGCTGCCGAGCAGATCTCCCGGCCGGAGGTTGCAGCCATTGCTGGCGTGGTGCGTCACCATCTGAGCCAGGGTCCAGTACATCTGCCGGAAGTCCGTACGGCTGACCCGCGCCGGCGGCCCACCCTCCGTTCGCATCCGGGCGGATGACAGCGAGACCTCCAGCGTGATCGCGATCGCCCCTGACGCCCGATCGGCCGGGTCGTCGAGATAGGGAAGCGGGGTCGGGTCGCCGGCCGGCCGCTCGAAGGCGGGAACCCGGAAGGGCGCAAGTGCCTCGAGGCTCACCACCCACGGCGAGACCGAGGTCGCGAAACTCTTCGCCAGAAACGGCCCGAGCGGCTGATACTCCCACGACTGCAGATCCCGCGCCGACCAGTCGTTGAGCAGCGTTACCCCGAAGATCCGATTCTCCGCGGCGGCGATCGGCACCGGCTCGCCCAGCGGGTTCTCTCCAGCGATCCAGGCCCCCACCTCCAGCTCATAGTCCAGCTGACGAGAGGGGCCGAAGTGTGGCTGGTCCGCTCCGGCCGGCTTGGCCTGCCCCGAGGGCCGCCGCACCGGGGTCCCGCTCGGCACCACCGATGAGGCCCGGCCGTGATACCCGATCGGCACCCACTTGTAGTTGGGCAGCAGCGGGTTGTCGGGCCGTAACATCGAGCCGACGTTGGTGGCGTGAAACACCGAGGCGTAGAAGTCGGAATAGTCCCCGATCTCCGCCGGAAGCAGCAGCTGCGCATCCCGCGCCGGCACCAGCACGGCGGAGGCGGGCCGCCGGCCTCCCGTCGCCAGCAGCCGGCTGAGCAGGCGGCGGAGCCCGACCCGGACCTCCGGTGTCACGCTCATCAGCAGATTGAGCCGGGGGGCACGGCAGGCCTCCGCCGCCACCGGCAGTGCATCGAGCAGCCCGGCGTCAGCCGCGGCCCGCAGATCGAGTATCTGGTCCCCGATCGCAACGCCGATGCGCGGTGTCGCCGCGCGCCCCGACTGGAAGACACCGAAGGGCAGATTCTGAATGGGGAAATCGGCCCCCGGCTGGTTGGCGGACTCCACCCAGCTCCGCAAACCGGGGTCGTGGGTCTCGTCCCGCGGGGCGATCACGACGTTCCCCGATCACGACCGCGGCTACCGGCGGTCGCGGGCTCCAGACCCAGCTCTCTGATCTCGCCGAGCGGCTCGGTGAAGGAGCAGGCCCCGATGGCCAGCACGAACTCCCGGCGGGCACGGGCGAGTTCATCGGCTGTCACCCGCACCCCGGCCCACTCGATGGAATCCCGCTCCAGGCGAAGCGAGGCGCGGTTCTCCGCGGTGAGCACAACCATTGCCTCGGATTCGGGACGATCCGCCCACAGCAGCGTGGCGGCGAGCAGGAGGTTCAGATAGCCGAACATCGTGGCGCAGGGGCTGCCTGCGGCATAGGTGAGCGGTGCCATGCCGCGAACCGGATGGTGCAATCCTGCCGTGGCCTTGAACGGCACCCGTTCCGCCGCGGCGGACGCGAGGAAGGCGAGCACCGCCTCCGGAGCCGGGATATCCCGCGGGTTGATCCCGCCGGTGCGGATCTTTCCCCGGGCGCCGACTCGTCCGACCGTGGCCATCAGCGCGGGCAGGTCGGCGGTGAGAGGTAGCTCGCAGTAGAGTTCGGGCCCCATGCCGATCGCGGCCTTGAGCGACTCGATCTGGGGTCCGGATGCCACCCGCGCCTCCAGGGCCTCGACGGCGGGTCCGCCGTGCACGTGCAGTTCGTTGAAGGCGCCGACCGCGGCACGGTCCGCCGCTGGGTCGTTACCCAGCAGCGCGGTGATGGGCCAGCGGGTGCCCAGCCGCTCGGTTTCGGAGAGCCGATCGAGTTCCGCCTCGAACTCCCCCAGCCGCGCCACGGGAACCACCAGCCGGGCGAGCGCCCAGCAGTCGGGGCGGCGCTGGTAGGCGGCGTAGTTGGCCACCGTCTCCGCCATGCCCAATTCGGCCGGCGGAAAGAGACCGGCGTAGTCGATCAGGCCGGTGAGCAGCGCGCGGGTCAACGGGGTCATACCGCCAGCTCCGGCAGGTCGCGGAACAGGTCGAGCGCCTGGGGGTTGGCCAGGGCGTCGCGGTTGCCGATGGCACGGCCGTGGACCGCGGCCCGCACGGCGAGCTCGGAGAGCTTTCCGTTAATGGTGCGAGGGAGATCGGGCACCTGGAGAATCTTCTTGGGGACGTGATGCGGGCTTGCGTGCAGCCGGATTTCCCGGCGGATGCGCTCCCGCAGCACGTCATCCAGCTCAATCCCGTCGTGCAGCCGTACGAACAGGACGACGCGCACGTCATCCTCCCAGTCCTGCCCGATGACCAGACTCTCGACCACTTCCGGGAGCCGCTCCACCTGACGGTAGATCTCGGCGGTCCCGATGCGTACCCCGCCTGGGTTGAGCGTCGCGTCGCTCCGGCCGTAGATGATCAGCCCGTCGTTCGCGGTCAGCTCGGCCCAGTCGCCGTGACGCCAGACCCCCGGGAAGTGCTCGAAGTACGCGGCGCGGTATCTCCGGCCATCGGGGTCATCCCAGAACCTCACCGGCATGCTGGGGAACGGACGGGTACAGACCAGCTCCCCCGGTGTGCCGGCCAGCGGCTTGCCGGCCGGATCGAAGACCTCGACCGCCATCCCCAGGCCACGAC
>JBGQJV010000335.1:0-4324 GCA_041499215.1 Gemmatimonadota bacterium
TGTTCGGGGACAACGGCTCGGGGATGCACTGTCATCAGTCGCTGTGGAAGGACGACACCCCGCTCTTCTACGATTCCAAGGGGTACGCCCTGCTGTCCGACACGGCACGGTGGTACATCGGCGGCCTGATTGCCCACGCGCCGGCCCTGCTGGCCCTGTGCGCCCCGACTACCAACAGCTACCGCCGGCTGGTGCCGGGGTTCGAGGCGCCGGTCAACCTGATGTACTCCCAGCGCAACCGGTCGGCGATCTGCCGGATCCCGACCTACTCGTCGTCGCCCAAGGCGCGCCGGGTGGAGTTCCGCGCACCTGACCCGTCGTGCAACCCGTACCTGGCGTTCAGCGCCATGCTGATGGCCGGCCTGGACGGCGTGAAGCGGAAGCTCGAGCCGCCCAAGCCGATCGACGAGGACCTGTACGAGCTGCACGACGAGCGCAAGGCCAGTATCAAGATGGTGCCCGGCTCGCTGACCGAAGCGCTCAACGCGCTGGAGCAGGACCATGCCTTCCTGCTGGCGGGGGACGTGTTCACCCCCGACGTGCTGGAGACCTGGTTGACCATGAAGCGGACCAAGGACGTGGCGCCGGTGAACCTCCGGCCTCACCCCTACGAATTCTTCCTGTACTACGACGCCTGATCCGGGAGGCCGTGTGCCGAGGCTGTCGGTTGTCGGCTGTCAGTCGTCAGCTGTCGGGGATCGGAAGTCCTGCCGCCTCCTCCCTGGGGTGCGGACTGGCCAGGGCGACTGTGAACCGGGTGGCGGGCGGCTGGCAGTCGGCCTCCGACAGCCCGAACACCCGGGCCTCTCTCAACCCGAGGAATGTGCCATGAAGCTCATCAGCACGGTTATCCGCCCCGAGAAGCTGCCGGAAGTGAAGGCGGCGCTGTTCCGCGCGGGCGTCACTGGCATCACCATCTCCCGTGTCAGCGGCCACGGCGGCGAGAGGGAACTGATCGAGATGTACCGCGCCGCCAGCGTGGTGCTCGAGTTCCGGGAGAAGGTCAAGATCGAAATGGCGGTCTCGGAGCCGTTTGTCGAGCCGACCATCAAGGCGATCCTCGCCTCCGCCCGCACCGGCGACGTCGGCGACGGCAAGATCTTCGTCCAACCGCTGGAGCGGGTGATCCGGATCCGCACCGGAGAGGCCGACAACGCCGCCCTCACGCCGGTCACCGCGGACGAGGTCCAGCGCCAGGCGCTGCAGGACTCGCTGGCCAGTGTGAAGTGAGGCGTGAGACGTAAGCGGTGAACGGGGAACGGGGAACGGTGAACACCGAACGGTAAGTGGTGGCGCTGCGCCACCGGGATTGGGGGAGCGGGACGGTCGCTGACCGCCCGCTCTTTCTTTTGCTCCCGATCACAAGACGCTAGATTCACCGCTCCGACCCTTCACCGTTCACGGTTCACCGTTCACCGTTCAGCCCCCAAATGCCCCACAACCTCCGCAGCCGAACGGTCACCCAGGGCGTCCAGCGTGCTCCCAACCGGGCGATGCTCCGAGCGGTCGGATTCGGAGAGCAGGACTTCGAGAAACCCATTCTGGGTGTCGCCAACGGTTACAGCACCATCACCCCGTGCAACGCCGGACTGGACCTGCTGGCCCGCCGTGCCGAGGCCGCGATCCGCGATGCGGGGGGCATGCCGCAGCTGTTCGGAACCATCACCGTCAGCGACGGCATCTCGATGGGCACGGAGGGGATGAAGTACTCGCTGGTCTCCCGCGAAGTGATCGCCGACTCGATCGAGACGGCCTGCAACGCGGAGAGCATGGACGGCGTGATCGCCGTCGGCGGGTGTGACAAGAACATGCCGGGGGCGCTGATCGCCATGGCCCGGATGAACATCCCGGCCATCTTCGTCTACGGCGGCACCATCAAGCCGGGCCGCCTGGATGGCGAGGACCTCACGATCGTGAGCGCCTTCGAGGCCGTGGGCCAGTTCAGCGCCGGACGGATTGACGCCGCGCGGCTGCACGCCGTCGAGTGCCACTCCTGCCCGGGCGTGGGCTCCTGCGGCGGGATGTACACCGCCAACACCATGTCCTCCGCGATCGAGGCGATGGGGATGAGTCTCATGGGCTCATCGACCATGGCCGCGGAGGACGCGGAAAAGGCCGAGAGTGCCGCGCGCTCCGGTCAGGTCCTGGTGGAGGCGGTGAACGCCCAGCGACTTCCGCGCGAGATCATGACCCGGAAGGCGTTCGAGAATGCGATCGCGGTGGTCATGGCGACCGGGGGCTCGACCAACGCGGTACTGCACCTCCTGGCCATCGCCCACGCTGCCGGCGTTCCCCTGTCGCTCGACGACTTCGAGACGATCCGGCCCCGGGTCCCGGTGCTGTGCGACCTCAAACCCTCCGGCCGCTACGTCATCACCGACCTGCACCGGGCCGGTGGTATTCCCCAGGTGATGAAGATGCTGCTGGCCCACGGGCTGCTCCATGGCGACTGCCTCACCATCACCGGCCAGACCGTGGCCGACCTGCTGCGCGACATTCCGGCCGAGCCCGCTTCCAGCCAGGATGTGATTCACTCGTGGTCCGCCCCGCTGTACCCGCAGGGTCATCTGACCATCCTCCGTGGCAACCTGGCGGAGGAGGGAGGAGTCGCAAAGATCACCGGGGTGAAGGCGCCGAGGATGTCGGGGCCGGCCCGGGTGTTCGACTCGGAAGAGGACTGCCTGGCGGCCATCCTTGCCGGCCGGATCCGGCCGGGAGACGTGATCGTCATCCGGTACGAGGGCCCACGGGGCGGTCCCGGGATGCGGGAAATGCTCTCCCCCACTTCGGCCATCATCGGCGCCGGCCTGGGCGATTCGGTGGGCCTGATCACCGATGGGCGGTTCTCCGGCGGGACCTACGGCATGGTGGTGGGTCACGTGGCGCCGGAGGCAGCGGTGGGAGGCACGATCGCTCTGGTGGCGGAGGGAGACATCATCGCGATCGACGCACCGCGCCGGCAGCTGCAGCTCGAGGTCCCCGCGGAGGAGATAGCCCGGCGTCGCGCCGCCTGGAAACCTCGGCCATCCCCCTACACCAGCGGAGTCCTGGCCAAGTACGCCCGGCTGGTATCCAGCGCGAGCCTCGGAGCGGTCACGGACCGCTTCTGAAGCTGTCCTTAGACAAGGGTCCGGGCCGCTGCATGCCCTGGGTCGAGACCGGGCGGCAACCCCCTGCCCACCCACCCTCCTTGCCTTCGGCCCGTCCTTGGCCGATTCTGTCATGGTGGCCGGAACATGTCCGGCCCCGGATTCCGGTATCCACCGGGTCCAACGCGCACCCCCTGGCGCAAGCGAACGGATGATTCCCAAGGCCCGCACCCGCCCGCCATCAATGGCCGGCGCTGCATACCCTCTTCCCGTGAGAGGGTAACAATGCAGTTCGGCTTCCTCGAGGTCCTCCTCGGGCTTGTGCTGGCGGCTGGCCTCGGCTTCGCCATCGCCTGGCTGTTGCGCGGTCCGGCCCTGACCAGGAGCGCCAACTACGCAAACAGCCTCGAACAGCTCCTCGCCGGCACGATGCGGGACCGCGAAACCGCGCTCGAGCGGGAGCGGGGAAAGCTGAGCGGTGTCCAGGCATTGCAGCAGGAACAGACTGGGCGGCTGGCCGAACTGGAGAAGGAACTCGAGCACCGGGAACTCCAGGTCGTCACCTTCCGCGAGGAGGCCATTCAGCTCGCCCGGACTCGAGAGGAGCTGGGCCAGCGGCTGGCCCGGCGGGAACAGGCCATGCAGAACCTGGAAGCCGCGCTTGCGGCCCGGACCCGTGAACTGACGGAGCTAGGGGTATACCGAGACAGTACCCGCCTCCCCGGTACCAGGGTGACCGGACCGGAGCGGGAGCTGGCGGCGCTCGTTGCCGCCCACGAAGACGATCTCGCTCAGCTGGAAGCACAGTATCTGGACCAGGCTCAGGCCCGGGAAGCGGAACTCGAGTCGGTCCGGCAGCGGCTCCACGCCCTCGAGGTCGCCGCGGCCGAACTCGGCGAGCGTGACGCTCAGCTCGCCATCGCCCGAGAACGGATCGCGGAACTCGAACCGCTTGCCGAGCGGGCCGTCTCCGCTCAGAGCCGATCGCGCGAGCTGGAACAGGAACTCAGGGATGGAGAGGCCGCCCGATCCAAGCTGCAGAAGCGGCTGGCGGATCTGGAACTGCGGGTGCGGGAGATGGAGCAGGGGCCGATCGGGGGAGGGGCGCGAGGGTCGAGCCACGGCGGGGGCAACGGCCGGGAGCGGAAGCCGAAACCGGATCCGGGTGGGATCGGGACCAGCCAGGCCGCCGGCTCGGAATCGGTTGATTCCGGGGGGGCCACACCCCGTACCAA
>JBGQJV010000336.1:0-4298 GCA_041499215.1 Gemmatimonadota bacterium
CGTGACGCTGGCGAAGTCGGTCTCGAATACCCCAATCTCGTGCTCGTCGCCCTTGCCGTCGAGCGCGATCTCGGTCTGCTGGGTACTCATGTTCACCGGCAGGAAATCGCTGGCCGCGACCGACGTCACTCCCGGCACCTCTCCCAGGCGGCGTTCGACCGCGTCGGTGAACTGAATCATCTTGTCGCCCTGGTAGCCCCGGACCTGCAGCTCCATCGCCATCACCTGGATGCCCCTGGGATTGAATCCCAGGTTGACCTCTCCGGCCCGGCCCAGCGCGCGCACGAAGAGGCCAGCGATGATCAGCAGGAATGCGGTGCCGGCGACCTGAGCCACCACCATGGCACCGCGGAGGCGCCAGCGGCCCAGCCGGGAGTTGGCCAGTGTATCACGCAGCACCGCGACCAGATCGGTACGGGTGGCCTGCAATGCCGGAAGCAGTCCGAAGGTGAGACCGGCGGCCAGCGTGATACCGAGCGAAGCGAGCAGCACCACGTAGTCGAGATGGAAATCGAGTGCGATCGGAATTGGCATCGGTGGCTGGAACCGCACCAACGCATCGACCGCGACATAAGCGAGGGCCGTCCCCAGCACCCCACCGGTGAGGAACAGCATCACGCTCTCGGTGACCAGCTGGCGCACCAGTCGCCCACGACTGGCACCCAGCGCGAGGCGAACTCCGATCTCGCGGCCTCGCGCCCTGCCACGGACCAGCAGCATGTTCGCCACGTTGGCACTGGCGATCAGCAGCACCAACCCCCCCAGAACGATCAGCAATCCAAGGAATCCACCGGCGGGAAGCGCCATCATGGCCGGAATGGGCAGGTAGCGGCGCACGTCCACCCCGCGGTCCCAGTCGAGGCCGGCATCACGTCCGACGCGAATCGCCGCCGCCCGGTAGCCCTCCGACGCCTGCCGGCGGGTGACCCCCGGAGCAAGACGGCCGACGATCTCCAGCCCAGCGGATCTCCGCTGCAGCAGCTCCGGGCGGTTGTTGAGGACCCCCATCAAGGCCATCGGAGCCCAGAGCCCGAAGTCGATGGCCGCGATGTGCCCCCGGAATCCCCGCTCTCCCACCCCGATCACCGTGAGTGGGTGTCCGTTGACGTTGATGACTTTGCCCAGGATGGCGGGATCGCTGTTGAAGCGGCGCTGCCAGAGTGAGTAGCTCAGCACCACCACGGGGGGCCCGCCGGGCTGATCTTCCTCGGGGGAGAAGAACCGGCCCCGCGAGGTGTGGGCGCCGAGTATGGGGAAATAGTTCGCCGAAACAACCTCGCCTACTTCGAGCCGCGGTTCATCATTACTGCGCACGCTGGCGGCAAGGATGGTGTAGGCGCTCAGCTGGCCAAACCCGGCCCCAGCCTCATTGAGATCCTTGTAATCGGGATAGGAGAAGGAATGGAAGCTTGAGCCGTCCTTCTGATCCAGGACGTGTACCGTGATCAGACGACCCGGATCTTCTACCCCGACTGGAGGCCGGAGCAGAAGCGCGTTGGCCACGCTGAACATCGTGGTGGTCGCCCCTACTCCGATCGCGATGGTAAGCGCCGACACCAGCATCACGATCGGCGTCCCCTTGAGCGAACGGGCGGCGTAGCGGAGATCCTGCAGGAGTGTTTCCATGGACGAGGCGTCTCCTCGCGTGCGAGGGCTGGAGAGCGTGGCCAGCCACTCGGCGGGAATCGAGCGGAGCAGATCGAACAGCACGACACCCGCGAGCCTGATCTTCTCACGGGCACCCGAGGTCCCGGCGTCACGCCAGGCCGCGGCGAACCACGCCGCCAGCTCCGGCTCGGAGGCTCGGCGAAAGTCCCCCGGAAAGAGTCCCAGGAGGCCGCGGTACAACCGTTCAGCGAGGGGGGTGGGCACTATATCCACGACTGGATATACGGTGAAGGATAGCGGGTGTTTCAGAAAGGATCGACCTTGCGGTCGGCCGGACCAAGCCCTAGGATTACCGAACAAATACCGAATCAAGGGCCATGAGCTCCTACTGCGATATCGCCCCCGGACATGAGTGGCACGGTCCCTACCACGACCGCGAGTACGGCTTCCCGCTCCAGGGAGATGCGGATCTGTTCGAGCGGCTGGTGCTGGAGATCAACCAGGCCGGGCTGTCCTGGCTCACCATTCTCAAGAAACGGCAGGCGTTCCACCGGGCCTACGACCAGTTTGACCCCGTGATCGTGGCCCGCTACGGAGCGAAGCAGACCCGCCGGCTGCTGGCGGACGCGGGCATCATCCGCAACCGGCTCAAGGTGGAGGCTGCGATCGCCAACGCGCGCACCATCCTGGCGCTCTGCGAGAGCCACGGGAGCTTCCACCGCTGGCTCGCGGCGCACCATCCCCGGCCCAAGCCGAAGTGGGTAAAGCTGTTCAAGCAGACCTTCCGGTTCACCGGTGGAGAGATCGTGGGGGAGTTCCTGATCAGCACCGGCTGGCTGCCGGGGGCGCACCAGGAGAGTTGCCCGGTGTATGCGAGGGTGGTGAAGAAGAGACCGATGTGGCTGAGATAGACGGACAGACGGACAGACGACGGACGGACAGGCACACGGCAAGACGGGCGACTATGAGTGCGTTGTAACGGTCACAACGGTCAACTCCGCGAACCTAGGACCTCCGGCTCTTGGTGAGTTGACCGTCTGACCGTCTGACCGTCTATCCGTCTAGAGGGGCTCCCGCCATTCCTCCATGTATTGCCACCTCCACGTCCACTCCTGGTTCTCCCTCGGCGAGGGCGTCTCGAGCCCCGAAGTGCTGGCCGAAGCGGCGGCGACGCGCGGCTTCACCGCGCTGGCCTGTACCGACACCAACGGGGTCTACGGTGCGGTCGAGTTCCAGCAGGCGGCGCTCGCGCACGGGCTTCGTCCGATCCTGGGCGCGCAGCTGGTGGCAGGAGGACAGGAGGCGGTAGCGCTCGCGACCGACGCAAGCGGCTGGGCGGCGCTGTGCCGGGCGATTACGCAGATACACTGGGCGGGACGGCGCGCGGACGGTCGCACCGGCGGACGGTCGCACCGGCGGACGGGCGGACCGGCGGACCGGCCGTTCTCCTTATCCGCTCAACTCTCCTCCGACCGCGAAGGGCTGCTTCTCCTTTCACGCGACGTAACCCTGCTGGAAGAGGTCTCCCGGATTTCCGGTCCGCGAGATCTCTACGCTGAACTGCGCCCCGGGAAAGAGCGGCACGCGGTGGGTGCGGCCGCCAGGAAGCTCAAAATTTCAACGGTGGTGACCGGTGCCGTGATGTTCGCCCATCCGGAGGAGTGGCAGGTCCACCGGCTGAGAGTCGCGATCGCGGCGAACGCGGCGATCTCGAGACTGGCAGAATCTCCCGCTTCTTCCTCCGGCGGAAAAGGCGGAAAGGGCGGAAGTACGTGCCGGTCCGCCGGTCCGCCGGTCCGCCCATCCGCTCAGGACGCATGGCTCCGCCCTTCGCCCGACCTCGCGCGCCACTTCCCCGACTGTCCCGACGCGCTCACCCGCTCGCTGGAGCTGGCGGAGCGGTGCCAGTACCGGATTCCGGTGGGCAGCCGGGTGGTCTCCCCGCGGTTCGCCTGTCCCGACGACGCCTTTGAGCGGCTCCGGGCGCTGGCCTACGCCGGCGCAGAGCAGCGCTACGGCTTGGTCGCCCCGGTCACCCGCGACCGGCTGGAGCGCGAGCTCGCGATCATCGGGGAGAAGCGCTTCGCCGACTACTTCCTGGTGGTGCACGACATCGTGCAGCACGGCCCGACCCACTGCGGCCGGGGCTCGGTCGCCAACTCGATCGTGAGCTACTGTCTCGGCATCACTCACGTCGATCCGCTTGGCGCGGGCCTTCTGTTCGAGCGGTTCCTCAATCCCGAGCGGAAGGACCCGCCCGACATCGATCTGGATTTTCCCTGGGATGAGCGGGACAGCATCCTCGCGTGGGTATTCCGCCGCTATCCCCACCCGCGCGCCGCCATGGTGGCGAACCACAACTGCTTCCGGCTCCGCGGCGCGCTGCGCGAGGTGGCCAAGGTGCACGGCCGCCCGCCGGGCGAGATCCGCGAGATCACCCGCCGGTTCCCCTGGTTCATGGAGGAAGACTCGATCGGCGATGTGCTGGCGAAACATCCCAACTTCAGCCAGCTCGATCTCCCGGCGGTGTGGCAGGACCTTGCCCGCATGGCCCAGCCGCTGGTGGGTGTGCCCCGGCATCTGTCGCTGCACCCCGGTGGGGTGGTGATCGTACCAGACGCGCTCACCGACTTTGTCCCGGTGGAGCCCGCCGCCAAGGTGCTGGATGGCAATCCCGACCTGACGGTTCC
>JBGQJV010000337.1:0-4288 GCA_041499215.1 Gemmatimonadota bacterium
CGGCCCGCCCTGTCCGCCTTGCCCACCCTCCGCCTGTCCGCCTGTCCGCCTGTCCGCCTGTCCGCCTGACCGCCCGTCCGCCTGTCCGCCTGTCCGCCGGTCCGCCGGTCCGCCGGTCCGCCGCCCCTCCCGCCTTACTCAGCCCCCAGCGCCATGACCGGCTGGACCCTTGCGGCCCTCAGCGCCGGAATCGCGCACGCGGCGAAGGCGACGAGCAGCAGAGTGCCGGTGGCGGAGAAGTAGGTGGGGAGGTCGAGAGGTGTGGTGTCATACAGCAGGCGGGTGACGGTTCGCGAGAGAACGCCGGCGAGCACCAGCCCCACCGCCGCGCCCGCCAGCACCAGCCGGATCCCGTCGCCAAGAACCTCGCGGACCACGCGGCCGCGCTCGGCACCCAGTGCCATGCGCACGCCGATCTCGCGGGTCCGCTGAGTGACGCTATAGGCCAGGAGACCGTACAGTCCCACCGCGGCCAAGAGCAGCGCGGTGGCGCCGAAGCCGGCGAGCAGCACGGCGGGAAGCCGGCGGATCGCCACCGACCGCGCCACCACCTCCGGCATGGGCAGGAAGGCGTAGACCGGCAGGGCGGGATCGAGTTCCCGCACCGCGGCGCGCGCGGCCAGGACAACGGGCCCCGGCTCGCCGGTGTGCCGCACCACGGGGAACATGCCCCCGGCCGGATGCTGATCGAAGACGATGTACGCCTCGTTCCGGGGTTGCGCGTCGAGTCCATCGAGCCGGACGTCCTCCACCACGCCGACCACCTCCTGCCATTCGCCCTGCTTGCCCAGCACGTGGATGCGGGCGCCCAGCGGATCCCGATCGGGCCAGAGCGCGGCGGCCATGGTGCGGTTGACGATGGCCACCTCGGGCGTCCCGGCGCGGTCCCCGGAGCTGAACAGCCGGCCCCGGACCAGCCGGATGCCCATGGTGGTGAAATAGGAGTCGGTGACGATGTGCTTCTCGGCGTTCGGCACTTCCCCCTCGGGGAACTCGCGACCGTCGATCGCGAGGTCGCCGTTCATGCCGCCGCCGGACAGCGGCAGGTTGAGCACCAGGTCGGCGGCCTTGACCCGATGGTCCTGCCGGAGCCGCCCCAGCAGGTCGTCGAAGAACGCCCGCTGCCGTTCGGGCTGGTCGTAGCGGTTCGCCGGCAGGTTCACCCGGAAGGTGAGGAGCCCCTCGGGCTGGAACCCCGGGTCCACCCGCAGCAGCCGGTCGAGGCTGCGCAGTGTCAGCCCCGCTCCGACCAGCAGCACCACGGTCAGCGCCACCTCTCCGGCGACCAGCAGCCGCCGGAACCGCCGGTTATGGGTGGCGCCACGGACACGGAACGCCTCACCGTGGAGTCGCAGCATCTCCGGCGATAGCGCGGCCAGGAAGCCGCACACCAGCGCGGCCCCGAGCGCGAACAGGATGACGCGCTGGTCTACCCGCACGGTGAGGGGAAGCGGGAGGGTCGCGGGCCAGAGCCCGAGCAGAAGCCTCACACCGCCCCAGGCGCCGGCGATCCCGACGGCGCCACCGAGCAGCGCGAGCAGCAGGACCTCGGCGGCGGTCTGGCGGAGCAACCGGCCCCGGCCGGCGCCGAGTGCCGCGCGGAGGGCGAACTCCCGTCCCCGGGCCGAGGCGCGGGCCTGCAGCAGCCCCGCGAGGTTGGCCAGCGAGATCAAGAGCAGGCAGGCCACCGCGGCAAAGAGGACGAGCAGTGGGACCCGGCCGTTGCCCACCATGCTGTCTCGGAGCGGCACGGCGGCCAGCCCGTGGGTGGTGCCGTTCGCCTCCCGCAGCTGTGTGCCCAGGGTCGCCATCTCCGCCCGCGCCGCGGCCAGCGTGGTGCCATCCTTGAGGCGGCCGAACATGGTGAGGTAGTGGGTGCCGCGTTCGGTCCATGGAGGTGCCGGCTCGAGCGGCACCCAGGCCTCGGTGACGGCGGCGCTAATCGCCAGCCCCCGCTCCACCACCCCGATCACCGTGTAGGACTTGCCTTCGAGCGAGATCGGCCGGCCGATCGCCTCGGGCGCCCCGCCGAGCCGGTCATGCCAGAACCGCCGGCTGACGATCACCACCGGATCGGCACCGGGCTGGTGATCGGCGGGTCGCAGCACCCGCCCGGCGATCGCCGGCACGCCGAGCAGATCGAAGTAGCCCTCGGTTACCCGGCCCAGTCTCACCCGCTCGGCAGACTCAGTACCCACCCAGGTGACGTTGCCGGTCGAGCCAGCCACTATCACGTCGACCGTGTGCAGCCCGGTGCGCCAGTCCTGGAACTCCGGCAGGGAGGCGGGCTCGTAGTCCCCCGGATGCTGTTCGTCGTACAGCATCAACAGCCGGTCGCCATGGGGGAACGGCAGCGGCCGGAACAGGTAGACGTCTGCCAGGCTGAAGATCGTGGCGCAGGCGGCGATGCCGAATCCGAGGGTGAGAACGGCGGTCACCGCGAAGACCGGGGTACGCCGGAGCGAGCGTACCCCGTAGCGCAGGTCGGCACTGAAGTCCCGGAACCAGGTGATCCCGCGGGCATCGCGTCCCGCTTCCTCGTGCCGCGGCAGGCCGCCGAAGCGGAGCGCCGCCTGCCGCCGAGCCTCGGCGGCCGGCATCCCGTCGGCCTCGAGCGCCCCGGCCTCCTGCTCCAGATGGAACTGCATCTCCTCGTGCATCTCCGCATCGAGCTTGCGCCCGCGGGCAACCGCGGTCAGCCGACGCCAGATCCGGCCGATGGTCCACATGGGTTGCTCCTCAACTCGGGGTGAGGACCAGGTCGACCGCCGCGGCGAACCGGCGCCACTGGGCCCGTTCCTGGGTGAGCTGGCGCTTGCCGGGCGGCGTGAGGCGGTAGAACCGGGCCCGCCGCCCTTCCGGCGAGATGCCCCACTCCGCCTCGATCCAGCCCCGCTCCTCCAGGCGGTAGAGCGCGGGATAGAGCGAACCCTGGTTGACCTCGAGCACTTCGCCGGAGCGCAGGCGGATGCGCTTGCTGATGCCCCAGCCATGCAGCGGCCCGGCGGCGAGGGTCTCCAGCACCAGCAGGTCGAGGGTGCCCTGCAGCAGATCGGCGCGATCGCGCATGAAGGCTCCGTTGCCTAGACAGTCTACAACAACATGAGGGCTTGTTGTCGAATGTCAAGGTATGGGCCGGAGCGGTCAGGCGGACAGGCGGTCAGGCGGTCAGTGGTAGGGGCGACGAGGTGGGAATGGCGCGAACGGCGATTGTAGAGTTGTCATCCCGAGTGCCCGCGAAGCGGGCGCGAGGGATCCCTATAGGTAGGCAACGTCGCTCACCCTAAGGGATTCCTCGGGGACTAAAGCCCCCTCGGAATGACAAACCAGGACGCTTCTCACTTCTCACTTCTCACTTCTCACTTCTCACTCCTCACTTCTCACTTCTCACTTCTCACTCCCTACCCCTCACTCGGCCAGCTCTTTGAGCTGACGGTCGTGCAGGCGCGAGAGCGACAGCAGTGCCAGGATTGCACCGATGCCCGCCATGGCCATGTCCTCCTGGGTGTCCCACGGATCGCCCTGGGTGCCGAGGAATGCATCGGAGGCGGCACCGGTAGAGACGGCGGTACGCCACTCGACCAGCTCGTAGGTGGCGCTGATGGCCAGGCAGACACAGATCACCAGGAAGGTCAGCCACTTGCCCCGCTTGAGCGGGGAGGTGCGGAGCAGAATCTCCCGCGCCACGATGGCCGGCACGAACCCCTGGGCCAGGTGTCCCAGCCGGTCGTAGTTGTTCCGGGTCCATCCCATGAGGTGGCTCACCCAGTACCCCGCCGGCACTTCGGCATAGGTGTACTTCCCGCCGACCATGAGGATGCAGGCGTGGATCGCGAGGAGGGTGCAGACCAGTGGTGTCAGCGGAAAGCGCCGGGCGGTGAGCAGCACGATCGGCAGGCCGATGAGGACCGGGGCCACCTCGAGGAACCAGGTGAAGCGGTCGTGGGGTGCCACACCGGACCAGAGCAACACCGTAAGGACCAGGACGAGGAGGATCGGTCGCATGAGTGAGAAGTGAGAGGTGAGAAGTGAGAAGTGAGAAGTGAGAAGGGACCGCGTGGAGCCCCGTCAGGGAGAGGACGCGTCGCAATGATCCTGCCAGCCGCGAAACTGCGACCCCGGGCCTCTTTAGAAGCGCCAGATTGTGGCCATGAGAAACCACAAATCCCTGATCGCATGGCAGAGAGCCAGGGCAGTGGTCGACATCGTAGTCGAAATCGGCCTGCATCACTGGACTCCACCTGCTGGAGCCGTGATCGGGCAATTGAGCCGCTCCTCATTGTCCACC
>JBGQJV010000338.1:0-4231 GCA_041499215.1 Gemmatimonadota bacterium
CCAACCGGGCCGGTGGACTCACCGCCACGATCAGCGTGCGGGTGGTCTCCATCGAGCCGACCGGCATGGCCCGCCTCAAGGGCGAGAAGACCGTCGGTGTCGACGGCCGCAATCAGGTGATCCAGCTCGAGGGCGTGGTCCGTCCCGAGGATGTGAACTCCGACAACACCGTCTATTCCAGCCGCATCGCGGAATCGGTGATCAGCTACAAGGGCAAGAAGATCGGACCGGCGAAGGGCATTCTGGGCAGCATTCTCTCGATCTTTTGGCCGTGAGTATGAGAACCATGATGGCGGGCAGGGCGGACAAGGCGGGCAGGGCGGACGGCTGGCCTCGAGTCCACACGGCCGTGCGCCCTGCTGCGCAACGGTCCGCCGGTCCGCTGGTCCGCCGGTCCGCCCTGGCTGCCTTCGCACTGCTGATGGCCAGCGCGGGTTCGGTCGCCCCGCTCCATGCCCAGGCAACCGAGAAAGTCGGCGACCTGGTCACCACCACGGGCAACGTGCCCCGGCGTCTGATCGGCTACGGACTGGTGATGGGTCTCGATGGCACTGGCGACAAGTCCTTCGGCGGCGTCACCGGTGGCACCCAGACCGTTCGCTCCATCGCCAACGCCTTGCGCCGGTTCGGACTCGAGGTCCCGGCCGAGCGGCTCCGGCCGCGCAACGTCGCGGCGGTAGTCGTCACGGCGGAGGCCTCGCCCTGGCTCCGGGCCGGCGGCCGCTTCGAGGTGCAGGTGAGCTCGATCGGCGATGCCACCAGTCTCCGGGGTGGCGTGCTGTGGATCACCCCGCTGCTCACCGATGTGGACCAGCCGCCGGTCGCCACCGCCCAGGGGTCGATCATGGTGCCCGAAGAGGATGTGCGCTACACCGGCCGCCGGGGCAACAGTGCCCGGATCCCCGATGGCGGCGTGCTCGAGGTCGATCCGGGGCAGCTCGCCGCCCTGACGCCGCGCCTGCTGCTCCGGAGACCCAGCCTGGCTACGGCCCAGCGGATCGCCCAGGCGATCAACACCGCTTTGGGCGACAGCAGTGTCGCGAAAGTTGACGATCCGGGATCGATCACCCTCAACCCGGGCACCCGGGGGGCCGATAACCTCGTAGGCTTCCTCGCCTCGGTGGACACCCTGCCTGTCCGGATGGTCCCCGATGCGCGAGTGGTGATCGACGCGCGAAGCGGCACGGTCGTGAGCGGCGGCACCATCAGGGTCGCGGCCGCAACGGTGAGTCACCGGGGGATGACCCTCCGAATCGGTGGTCCGCCGCCGGCGGCGCCGACTCCGGCGGACAGCGCCGCGGGCACGAAGCAACCGACCGGGCTGCTCGCGGTGGGAGAAGGCGCCACAGTGCAGGAAGTGGCCGCGGGGCTCCACGCCGCCGGTGCCAAGCCGCAGGAGATCGCGGCTATGTTCTCGGCGCTCCGCGAGGTCGGGGCGATCGGGGCCGAGGTGGTGGTGCGATGAGCGATCCGATCGGGCGGGCACCGCAGACGCATGCGTCGGCGAAACCGGATGGCGCGCACGCCAAGCTGCGCAAGGCGGCACACGATCTCGAGGGTGTGTTCGTCGCCGAACTGTTCAAGGCCATGCGCGAGACGGTGCCGCAGGACGGCATCTTCAGCCAGGCGTCGGGCCAGGATCTGTTCCAGGGCATGATGGATGACCGCGTCGCCGATCTGTACGCCGGGCGATCGCGGGGCGGGCTGGGTGAGGCGCTGTACCGCCAGCTGAGCCGCCGGCTGCCCGACGAGGGCAGTCGGCCCTAGGAGGCCGAGAAATGCCCTACGGGCACCAGGAGTTCATCGCGACCGAGCCGGCGTCCGCCCTCAGGATGGGGGACCTGGCCCAGGCGCTCCTGTACGAAGCCAACGTCATCGAGGAGCTGCGCCAGGCGCTGCTCCGGCAGCGTGCCGGGGTGGCCGCCGACGATGCCGAGCTGGTCGAGGCGAGCATCCACGCCATGGGGCGCACGCTGCTCACCCTGGACGAAGCCCGGCGGCGTCGGGGGGCGCTTACCGCGCTCATCACCGGCAGCGAGCCGACCCCGCTCGAGAAGCTCGAGGCGATGTTCGGCGGGATCCTGCCGCCCGAGCTCGAGGCCGCTCGCACCAAAGTCAAGCGCGCCGCCCTGGCCACGGCCCAGGAAGTGGCGATCAACCAGCATATCCTGAGGCGGGCGCTGGAGGCGGGCGACGCCTTTCTGCAGCGGCTCTTCTCCATGGCCTCCGACCCGGCGCCGAACTACCAGCGGAACGAGGGTCTGGCCGAGTCGGCGCCCCGGAGCGGGCTCATCCTCAACCGGACGGCCTGACGATGAGCCTCGCCAGTCTGCTCAGTATCGCGCGCACCGCGCTGCTGACCCACCAGCGCGCGGTGGATACCACCGGTCACAACATCGCCAACGCCAGTACTGAGGGGTACACCCGGCAGCGACTGGCGCTGACCGCGGAGGTTCCGTTGCAGACGCCGATCGGCCAGGTGGGCCGGGGCGTGACCGCTGCGGGGATCGAGCGCCTGCGCGACGGGTTCCTGGACCAGAACTATCGCCGGGAAAACGGCGACCTCGGCCGTTTCGCCACGCTCAAGGATACCCTCGGCCAGGTCGAGGACATCTTCGGCGAGCCGAGCTCCACCGGCCTCGCCGCCGGGCTGGATAGCTTCTTCGCCGCCTTCGGCGACCTGGCCAACGATCCTTCCGGCCGCACGCCGCGGACCCTGGCTCGCCAGTCGGCCCAGGATCTGGTGCAGCAGTTCAGGCAGATCGACCAGCGTCTCGGCAGCATCTCCGGTGACGTCCGCGCCCGCATGGAAGGGGCGGTCGACGAGATCAACCAGATCACCCTGCAGGTCGCCGACCTGAACGTGCAGATCCGCACCGCCTCGGGCGGGATGCGGGAATCGCCGGACGTCAAGGACAAGCGCGACCAGCTCATCGACCGGCTCTCCTCGCTCGCGGGGGTGCGGGTGCTCGAACGCCCCGACGGTACGATCGGAGTCGCCGCGGGAGACGCGCTCCTGGTCGATGGCGGCCAGGCCATGAAGCTCGAGGTGCGGGACGCGAGCGGGGGGCGGGTCACCGTCTCGGTGACCGGGGGCGCGGGCCCGATCAGCCTCAAGAGCGGCAGCCTCGCGGCGCTGGCCGAGCTGTCGCAAACCACGCTGCCAGGGGTGCGTGACAAGCTCAATACGCTGGTCAAGGGGATCGTGACCGAGGTCAATGGCATCCATCGCGGCGGACGGACCCTCACCGGCGGCACCAACGTGGACTTCTTCGACCCCGCCGGCCTCACCATGGACTCCATGGCGGTCTCGCAGGCGGTGTCTCTCACGACCGACAATATCGCGGCCGGCCGGAGCGGGGCCGCGGGCGACAACAGCAACGCCCTCGCCATCGCCGCCCTCCGCACCACCGGGGTGGCGAGCTTCGGGGGCCAGACCCTGGCTTCGGGCTACCAGCAGCTGGTCTCGGAGGTCGCGATGGCGCTGCAGGACGTCACCGGACGGCACGAAGCCCAGGACGTCATCACCAGCAACGCCGACGCTCAGCGCCAGGCGGTGAGCGGAGTATCGGTGGACGAGGAGTTGACCGCGCTGATCGGCCAGCAGAACGCCTACGCGGCGGCTGCCCGGCTGGTGACGGTCGCCGACGACATGATCAAGGATGTGATCGGGATGGTCCGGTAAGTGGACGACGCGGACGGAAGGCGGGAGCGGACGTGCTGATTCTGAATCGTCGCCAGGGAGAGGCGATCATCCTCGACGGAGGGATCCGGATCGTGGTGCTGTCGAGCGATCGACGCGGCGCCAGGATCGGCATCGAGGCGCCCGTCAGCGTTAACATCCAGCGTGAGGAGCTGGTCTCCCGCATCGCCGAGGAGAATCGCCGCGCGAACGCCCGGTCCTCGGGCACGGAGTGGGTGGAGCAGATTCCGCTGAAGGTGCAGCCGAAGTAAGGCGGTCAGGCGGGACGGCGGGACGGCGGGAGCACATGCGTGTCATCCCGAGCGCAGCGAGGGATCCCTTTGGGCTCGCACCCAGAGGGATCCCTCGTCCCCTCGCTCTGCTCGGGGTCCTCGGGATGACATGCTTCCCGCCGTCCCGCCTGTCCGCCCTCCCGCCGCGCCCGCCCGCCCTCCCGCCTAGTTCCTACGCCACGCCTGCATCGCCACGACCGCCCGCAAGCCACCTGGCGCGGCAGGCTCCAGCAGCACCGTGGCGCCCTGCCGCTGG
>JBGQJV010000339.1:0-4222 GCA_041499215.1 Gemmatimonadota bacterium
GTGTTCCGCGAAACCGGTGTTCCCCAGCCGGACTTCATGGTGGTGCCGCACAAAGGGGAGAACCTGGTCTGGCTCACCGGGGCGCGGGGGGGCGCGGTCTCCTTCAAGCCCGACTCCAAGATCTCCATCCATCCGGTCAAGGAGAAGGACGTGAGCAGGATTGCGGGCGACTACGTTCGCCGGCACGCTTCCGGCATGGGTCTCGACGAGATTGAGGATGCGAGAAAGGCGCTCTGGGCCGCGATGTACGCGATCCTGCACGGCAATCCGGGCAACCTCCTGCTCGTCTCCGGCAAGAGTCCGGGGTGGTCCTCGATCAAGGCCACCCACGGGGGCAAGACGACGGTGCTCAATGTGGCGGTTACCAAGAACGAGTCGGTCGATGTGTCCTTTCGCTTCCTGAGACACAAGGACGGCAGCGGAAACCTGGTGCCGGATACGATCTGGTCGCCGGGCGATGCGGCGAAATGGGTGGCGGGGCTCAACTGGGTCTACGGCCCGCAGGCGAACATCTCTTTCGACCTGTGGGACGCAGAGTGGGTCACGCTCGATCAGGCCCCCCATCAGCCGATCAGCAAGCAGACGTTCCTCAATGACATCGTCAGCCAGAAACCGGCCGGCCCCGATGTGACCGTCTTCCTGGTGGGCAAGTGGGGTGGCGGGGCCTCGGGACACAGCAGCGGGACGTTCTTCCACGAGGAGGACGCCGCGGTGGTCGACGACCGGCCGTCCCATCCGGAGATCACCGACCCGATCGACACGTTCATGCTCACCCTGGCACACGAGATCGCGCACTACCTGCGAAAGGAGCGTGGCCTCTTCGGTCATCACGACCGCGCCAACGTGCTGCTCTCCAACGGCATTCAGAGTCTGCGGCTGGACAAGCAGCTCGTCATGGACATGAACCCGCCCTGAGTCGAGCTATTTCTCTTCCGGCGGCCGACCCTATCGAAACGTGCCTGGACTTACCTGATAGGTCACGTGGGGAACGCCGGCGTCGCTCTCCGGCGCCCAGAAGCCCAGTTGCTCGGTCCACCGGGCGGTCTGGAGCCGGCGACCACGAAGCGTAAGGAACCCAGCGGCGCGGGTGGTCTGAACTCCGAGGCGTGCCATGTCCGCCAGCGATCGAAGCACCGTACGGCGCCGCTCGGTCACCAACCGGCGCGCGCTCACCCGACCGATGCCGGGGACCCGGAGCAGCGCCTCGATGCCTGCCGTGGCGACCTCCACGGGGAACAGCTCCGGGTGCGCCAGCGCCCAGGCGATCTTGGGATCCTGCGCCAGCGGCAGGTTCCCATCGGGACGGTAAACGATCTCCTCAGGGGCAAATGCGTAGTCCCGCAGCAGATACTCCGCCTGGTACAACCGGTGCTCACGAAGCGCAGGCGTGGCGGGTACGTTCTCCATCGGCGTGGCCTCGATCGGGCGAAAGGCGCTGAAATGGACGTGATGTACCTCCCCCTTTCCTTTCAGCCGCGCGACGGTGCCGAGGATCGACCGGTCGGTGTCCGGCGTCGCACCGACCACGAACTGGGTGGTGATCCCGCTGGCGCCCTGAGGGCGTAGCGGATCGGGCGGACGCCCCTGGGCGCGCTCCGCCCGCTCCAGCGCCACCAGCCCGCGCACCCGTTCCAGATTCTCGAGTGACAGGGCAAGATTCTTCTCGGGAGCGATGGCAGCCAGGCTCGCGCCGCACGGCGTCTCCAGGTTGAGTGAGACCCGGTTGGCCAGCGCGGTCAATCGCTCGATCTGGGCCGGCTCGGCGCCTGCCACCAGCTTCACGTGGATGTAGCCGGTGTACCGGTGCCGTTCCCGCAGCAGCTCCAGCACCTGGATGAGGTCGTTCACCACCTTCACCGGCCGGCCGGGAATGCCGGTCGTGATGAAGAGGCCATCGCACCAGCCCCGAGCCCGCGCACCGAGGAAGATCCGCACCAGTTCTTCCGGCTTGAGCAGGCTCCGCGGCATCTCCCGATCCCGCCGCATCGGGCAGTAGTGGCAGTTGTAACTGCAGGCATTCGTCATCAGGATGCGGAGCAGGCGGATCCGCATCCCGGGAAGGGGAGCCAGGGTCCGGATGTTGATCGGCCGCAGCGCGCCCGCGGCCGCGGCGTTGCGGAGCCGAGGCGGGAGGCCCTCCCGGTCCTCGGTCGCGAGCGACATGAGGGCCTGGATCTTCTGTTCAAGGTCGGGGGTTTTCAGCACCTGAGGCTCCGGCGTTGGGCAGTTGCTACCATACCCGAACAAATGCCGAAAGTCAACGTCTCCTTACCTCTATGTATGCCTTGCAGGAAAACGAGGCAGGAGGGCGGGGCGAGAACGCACCGCTTTGCTCGGGGCCGGGCGGCGATCGCACCGGCCAGGGGTGGCAGAATCACGGATGGAGAACACAATGACGCTGATCGCGACACCGTTCGGGCGGTACTCCACCGCGCTGGAGGTCGTCGCCGGAATCGATCTCACCGGCAGGCGGGTGATCGTAACCGGGGCGGCATCGGGTATCGGGATCGAGACGGCCCGGGCGCTGGCCGCAGCCGGAGCCGAGGTCACTCTCGCGGTGCGGAACATCGAGGCCGGATGGCGGGTGGCGGCCGACATCACCGCCACGACCGGCAACCCCAGGCTCCATGTCGCGCGGCTCGACCTCGCCGACCTGGGATCGATTGCCGCCTTCGTCGCCGGATGGACGGGGCCGCTGCACGTGCTGGTCAACAACGCCGGGGTGATGGCCCTGCCCGAACAGCACACGGCCCAGGGCTGGGAGATGCAGTTCGCAACCAATCACCTGGGGCATTTCGCCCTGACCATCGGTCTAAGCGCCGCCCTGGTCGCCGCAGGCGGTGCCCGCATCGTCTCCGTCAGCTCCAGCGCTCACCAGAGCTCGCCGGTGGTGTTCGACGATCTCCACTTCGCCTTCCGGCCGTACGATCCGCTCCTGGCATACGGGCAGTCCAAGACGGCGAACGTGCTCTTCGCCGTCGCGGCGACCGCGCGCTGGGCCGGCAACGGCGTCTTTGCCAACGCCCTGATGCCCGGAGCGATCCCCACCAACCTCCAGCGTCACCTCGGCGGGATGAAGACCCCGCTGGAGCGGCGGAAGACGCCTGAGCAGGGTGCCGCCACCTCGGTTCTGCTGGCCACCTCCCCGCTGCTGGAGAGCATTGGCGGACGGTATTTCGTCGACTGCAACGAGGCGGTGCCCGTCACCCGCCGCACCGGAGACATGAGCGGCGTGGCACCCTACGCGCTGGATTCCGGCAACGCCGATCGGCTGTGGGAGGTGTCGCTGCGGTTGCTGGCCTGATCGAGCCGCGGTGATCGACTGGGTATCGGCTGGCCCGGTGCCGGCGCCAGACTCGTGGCTTCGTCATCACCGGTTCACGCGGCGTTCAGGACGGCGGGTTTACTCTGCCCTCCGAACCGCGCGGGAGTCGGCGATGAGCACGAGATATGGTGGATGGTCGTCAGGGCTGCTGGGTTGGGTGGTCGCCTCAACGGCAATCACCTTGGGGTGTGCCTCGGTCGGTGTCCGAACCGACTACGATCGGGAAATCGCCTTCGGGGCGTTCAGAAGCTACGCCTGGGTGGATTCCGGGAAAGGGGTGCGCGACAGCATGGCGAGCCCTTTCCTCGAGCGCCGAGTGCGTCGCGCGGTCGACCGGGCCCTGCGCACCCGCGGCTTCGTTGCCGATTCGGAAAGGAACCCCGATTTCCTGGTGACGGCGTTCGTCATCGGCCCCACCCAGGAGGAACACCGCTGGCAATACTGGCCCACGGCGCCCTGCGGCCAGGTCGTGTCGATCTCGATCGGAATCGGATATCCCTATGGGTTTGGACCGCACCGTCATTGGCCCTGGCGGAGCCCGTTCTTCCATTATCCGTGGGGCTACGCTTGCGGCTATCGCGTTGGCTTCGGGTATCTATGGATTCCGGTGTATGAGGACCCGGGAAGCCGGCTGGCCGGCACTCTGGTGATCGACGTCCTGGATGCGAAGACCCGAGACCTGGTCTGGCGGGGGTCGGCGGAAGGGGCGGTGGTGGGGAGCGGCGGCGAAGCGGGGACCCAGGAGGAGCTGGACGACGTCGCCGCAACGATCCTGCGGCAGTTTCCGCCGGGCGGGGCTCACTGAAGTGAGAAGTGAGAAGTGAGAAGTGAGAAGTGAGAAGTGAGAAGTGAGAAGTGAGAAGTGAGAAGTGAGAAGTGAGAAGTGAGAAGTGAGAA
>JBGQJV010000340.1:0-4169 GCA_041499215.1 Gemmatimonadota bacterium
CTATCTCGCAGCAGCTTCTTGCTGCAAAACGGTCAGGGCGACCCCGACCAGCCGTTCGATCTCCTCCGCGCTGGCCCGGGCCAGTACGCCTTCGCTCCACGGGCCCTCGCGAGAGGCGAAATCGTCCAGCAGGCGGCGCAGAAACCCGATCAGCGCCACCCGCTCCCGCTCGACTGCGCGGGAGCCGGTCGGGTCTCCCACCCGCTGCTGCAGCTTTTCGAACCGATGCGCGTTGCGCAGGGCCTTGGCCGTGAGGCTGGCGACCACCTCGCAGAATCGCACGTCCGCTTCGGAGAACGGGGCGCTGTCCCGGAAAGTACGCAGCAGCACCGCCCCGATCGCGGCCCGCCGCCAGGTGATGGGCACCACGGTGATGGAGCGCACCCGGCGGGTGTCGAACGTCCCCTTGAGGTGGGCCATCGACGCGTCCAGCTCGACGTCCGGGATGTAGACCGTCTGGCCGGTGGTGAGCGCCCGCCGAAGCTCAGGATAACGGTCCAGGTCCACCACGTAGTTCCGGATGCTCGGATCTTCGAAGCTGGCCACCAGCCGCGCGGTCTTCCCGTCTCGCTCGGCCAGAAAGATGGACGACCGGTCCAGGCCGAACGCCTCGCCCAGCCGCCGGGCAATCGACTGCATGATGTCGACGAAATGCAGCGAACCGGCGATTTCCTGGAGAATCTCGATGATGGCGAGGAAATGCTTCCGTTCGTGTTCCAGCTCGCGGACCCGGGCCTGCAGACGTTCGGCCTCTTCCTGCGTGACTGGGGTGGTCATGGCTGGCCTAGAGGAGGATGCCGAAGTTACGTGGCGGAGGGGACCGGAATCAAGGTACCTTTGGAGCGCCATATTCACGCGGAGCCCGAATGTCCGATGAGTCCGAACCCCTCGATGCGGCCGAGGCCGACCGGGAGCCCACCGGGTCCGGCTGGCACACCGGCAGCTTCCTGACCGGTCTGCTCGTCGGTGTGGCGGTGGGCGCGGGAGTGGCCCTGCTGCTGGCCCCCGCCTCGGGCGAGGAGACCCGTCGGGTGCTTCGCCGCCGGGCCAAGGCCCTGCGGCGGGACGCGGCAGGCGGGTGGGTGTCGGCGCGGGAAGAGGCGCGCCGCCAGCTGCGGGAGAAGAAAGCCGCGCTCAGGGATCGGATTGAACAGGTGGCCGACCGGCTGGAGTGAAGCACGATGGCGGCCGAGACGGTCGGCTGACACGTCCGCCCTGTCCGTCCCGACCGTCTCGTTCCTCAGTCGCCCTTGTCCTTCTTGCCCTCGATCTTCTTGAGCAGGGACGCCGCTCGTTCCTTGTAGGCCGGATCCATCACGTCGAACACCGGCAGCGACTCGATCTGGGTCAGGTGGACCCGGGCTTCGGAGTACTTGTCCCGGTCGATGTAGATCTCCGCCAGGTCCAGGTGGTGGTAGATATTGTCCGGAGAGACCGCCAGCGCCTTCTGCATGTAGACCGCGGCGCTGTCCCACGAGGCGGCGCTGAAGATCTTGCCACCCAGGAAGGTCTTCGCGAAGAACCGCGAGAACCCCGAGAGCCGCATGATCTCCGCGTTCCACCGGCCCATGACGTGGTAGGCCTTGTGGTTCAGGCTGTCGAGCTCGATGGCCCGGAGTGCCGCGCTCCGGATCTCGGCTGCCCGCCGGACCCGTTCCTTGCTGCTCTTGGTGAGCGACGCCCGGCCGATCGAGGCCGACAGCACGAAATAGCCTTCCGGGCCCTCCGGATTGGCTTCCACCGCCACGCGCGCCAGCCGCTCCGACCGGGCATAGATCGAGTCGCGCTCCGGACTCTTGACTGAATCCGGCGTCTGCTTGCCGATGTCCATCAAGACCTCGGAAGCCCGCCAGTTGGCCTCGTAGCTCTTGGGGTCGGCTGCCAGGGCCACTTGCAGATGCGCCAGAGCGGTCGCCGGGTCGCGTGCCAGCTGCGACTCCACCCCAAGCCGGATCGACTCGGCCACATCCTGAGCGAGCGCAGGGCAGGGTAGCGCGAGCGCCAGCAGGCAGGCCAGGCGGGCGGGATGACGCATGAGGGCTCCGGGAAGTCGATGACGCTGGCAACGGGCCGTTAGCCACTAGCCGCCAGCCCTGCAACTGTCGTCGCTCGGCGCTTGGCCGCTGGCTATGGGCCATTGGCAGCTGGAAGGAAGCTCGTTGCTACCCGCAGGGACCGCAAGGCTAGCGGAGACTGGAGCCCAGCCGTATCCTCGCGGGGCGGCGTTCACCGTTCACCGTTCACCGTTCACCGTTCACCGTTCACCCCAGACGCCTGTCGCCTGACGCCTGATTATGCTCTTCACCCCCCTCATCGAGCGCAAGCGGGACGGCGGCGTCCTGACGCCGTCCGAGTGGCATTCGGTGATCGACGCCTACCTGCAGGAGAAGATCCCGGACTATCAGATGGCCGCGATGCTCATGGCCATCTGCTGGCGGGGGCTCACCCCGCCGGAGCTCACCGCTCTCACCCAGGCCATGCTCGAGTCCGGCGAACGGCTCGGCCCCGGACCGGTGCCGCGGGTGGACAAGCACTCCACCGGCGGCGTGGGCGACAAGGTTTCCCTGGTGCTCGCACCCCTGGTCGCGAGCTGCGGGGTACCGGTCCCCATGATGTCGGGACGGGGCCTGGGCCACACCGGGGGAACCACCGACAAGCTCGAAGCGATCCCGGGCTTCCGGACTTCGCTCACCCTGGAGCAGGTGAAGCAGCAGGTCGACAGCATCGGGGTCGCGATGTTCGGTCAGACCGAGAGTGTGGCCCCCGCCGACCGGCGGCTGTACGCTCTGCGGGACGTGACCGGCACGGTTCCCTCCATCTCCCTCATCGCGGCCAGCATCATGTCCAAGAAGCTGGCCGAAGGGCTCGCCGGCCTGGTGCTGGACGTGAAGACCGGTAGCGGCGCCTTCATCACCGATCCCGCCCAGGCCGTGGCCCTGGCCCGAGCCATGGTCGAGCTGGGCGAGGCCAACGGCTGCCGGACCGCGGCCTTCGTGACCGCCATGGACCGGCCCCTGGGACGGGCCATCGGCAATGCCCTGGAGGTGGAGGAGGCGCTCCTCGCACTCGAAGGGAAGGGGCCGGACGACCTGATGACCATCACCCGGGCTCTGGCGGTCGAGATGCTGCTGGTGGCGGGACGGGGCCCCGACCGGATGGCACTGGCCCGGGTGGTCGACGAGGCGCTCGCCTCCGGCAAGGCGCTGGCGAAGTTCCGCCAACTGATCGAGGCCCAGGGCGGGAACCCCGCTATCGTGGACGACCCTGGCGCGCTGCCGCAGGCGGCGGTCGTCGAACTGTTCGAGGCCCCGTCCACTGGTGTGATCGCGTCGGTCGCTCCCCGGCCGCTGGGCGAGGCCGTCATGGCGATGGGTGGCGGCCGCCGCCAGTTGGGCGACCAGGTCGACCACAGCGTGGGGTTCGTGGTCTCGGGTCGGCCGGGCGCCCGCGTGCTCAAGGGTGAGCCGATCGCGTCCGTCTTTGCCAGGGACGACGAAGGCGCCCGACTCGGCCTGGCCGCGCTGTCCGAGGCTATCTCCCTTGGCGAGGGGCCGGCTCAGCTCCCGCTGATCTCGCACCGCGTCACCAAGTCCGGCGTGGAGAGGTTCTAATGGGGGGGATGTTCGTCCTGGTTCTGGTGGCCGCGGTCCTCGTCTGGCTGGTGGCACCCGGCACCCGCAAGCATCGAGCGCCTCAGGACGTGGAGCCGGTGGACCAGGAGGAGCTCGAGGCCGCCGAGCAGGACGTCCGCGACCTGGACACTCATCAGCGGCCGGAGGACGGCTTCGAAGGGGACGACTGGGGGCCTGGGGCCTCAAGACGTGAGAAGTGAGACGTAAGACGTGAGAGGTGAGATGTGAGGTGTGAGACATACAACATGAGACGTAAGACGTGGTAGTGAAGGGCCGTGCTGTCATTCCGAGGGCGCTTCGCTCCCTCGGGATGACAGCACCATCGCTCACCTCTCACTTCTCACTCCTCACTTCTCACTCCTCACCGCTCACTTCTCACTTCTCACGCCTACGTCACGCCTTGAAGCTCGCGACCAGCTGCTTCAGCTTGTCCGCGCTCTCCCGGAGATGCTGTCCCGTCGCCGCGACCTCCTGCAGTGATGCGGCGGCCTCCTCGGCGGCGGCGGCGGCCTGCTCCGTGGCCGCGGCGTGGGACTC
>JBGQJV010000341.1:0-4141 GCA_041499215.1 Gemmatimonadota bacterium
TCCAGCGCCGCTCGCTGATGCCGTTCGATTCGCGCGTGGTTCTCGCGTTCGCGGTATTTCACGTCTGCCTGAGGGACGGGTCGGACCGGTCCCGTCACCGCACGCTCGTCCGCCATGGCCACACTCCTTCGGACAGGTGCCATGCATTGACCGCGCGTTCAACATAGTATGAGTTGAACCGATGGTCAACACGGGCTGGCGAGAGGGACGGTGACGATGCACGGGGACGGCGCAGCCGCGGATCCACGGTTCACCGATGTAACCACGGACCTCGTGCGGGTGCTGGTCGGATTGGCTCCCGATCTCGAGGCGCTGATGGATGGCGAGGTGCGCTTCCTCAAGGTGCTGCCACCCGGCCCGGTGCTGGTGACCCTCTCGGAGGAGGAAATCGAGCAGATCGTCCTCGGTCTGGTGGCGCGCATGCGCCGCTGCGTCGAGGAGGACGGCTGGATGCTGGTGGCGGTTGAGCGGGTTACGCTCAGCGATGGCGATGCAGCGCCCCTGGGCCTGAGGGGTGGCGCGCACGCGACGCTCCGGGTCGCGGTGCGGTTCGAGGGGTGGGCGAGAACCTCCCCGCTCGCGCGGCTGGCCGCGGCCGCGGTGGATTCCATGGGGGGAGGGCTCGGCGGCCGGACACTTCACGCGCTGGCGGCCCGCCGTGCCGGGGCGGTCCAGATCGGCGCCGTGCCCGGGGCAGGGATCACGGCGACGGTGTTTCTGCGCTCCCCTTCGGGCAACGGGCGCCAGTTGCTCGGCGCGAGTCCTCGGGGTTGACCGACGGCCGACAGCCGGCCCCGCGCTCGTTGCCCTGCCGACAAGCCGGTAGACTTGAGGTGCCCCGGCCGCCTGCCGGGGGCGACTCTCCCTGAGGACCAACATGCCTGGACGGAAGGCGTCGGAGGAAACCCGGCGCGAACAGATCATCAAGGCGGCATACGAGGTGGCGGCACGCCGAGGCCTGGAAGGCCTCACCGTCAGACTGGTGGCGACGAAGGCGCGCCTGAGCACCGGGCTGGTGCTATTCCACTTCAAGTCCAAGGACCAGCTGGTGGTCGCTCTCCTCGACTGGCTTCTCGCGACGACCACGGTGCTGCACATCGGCGCCGAGATCCAGGCGATCAGCGCGCCGCTCGAACGGCTCCTCGCGCTGCTGCGCCAGGAGATGGACCGCCTGTCCAGCGAGCCCAGGCGGATTCGACTGTTTTTCGAGTTCTGGGTGCTGGGTGGCCGTCATGCCCGGATCGGGACCAAGATGCGGGCCGAACTGGCCAGGTACCGTGAGGCCTTCCGGCCGATGACTGTCGAGGTCCTTGAGGCAGAACCCGAGCGCTTCTCCCAGGTCACCGCCGACGGGCTGGCCGGCGTCGCGGTGAGCTTCATCAAGGGCTGCGCGGTTCAGTCCATGATCGATCCGGAGCACTTCGACATCCGGGAGTACCTCCTGGCGGCAGAAGGCCTGCTGGGGGAACTGGCTCCGCCCGCCGGCAGCGGAGTCAAGTAGGGTGAGCGCCGTGGCATCTTCCTTCCGCCATTGCAGTAGCTGCAACTGGGTCTCAGCGCCGCACGAGTGAGGCGCGGAGGGCCATCCCCGCTGTCAGACCCCGGTTTTCCCCTGGCCGGCGCTTGCTGTCACCTTGCCTCGTGGCGAGCAGCATAAAGTGCGGCCTCTCCTCGAGTGCATCCTGTCTTCCTGAGATCTGGCCACCCCGTCGTTGCGATCCTGCCGGGTGGGAGAAAGGCGATCGGTGATGAGCGACGATCGGCGCGCCGTCGTGGTTGTCCACTCGCAGGGGGCGCTGCGAACTCGGGTCGCGACGGCCTTAGCCGAAGCAGGGTTCGAGGTCTCGGCGGCCGCCAGCTGGCGTGAAAGCGACCCGGGGCTTCAGGTGGTCGCGCCCAGGTGCCTGGCAGTCCTGGTGGAAGTGGCACAGTTGCCCGACTCCGGGCTTGAACGGATTGCCCGCGTCCTCTCAGGCGCCGTCGTGATTCGGCTGGTGGATTGCTTCGGGGCCGATGCAGAGGATCAGGTCGTCCTGGCTCATCCAGCACTGCCGGGGGGACTCACGCGCTGCCCCATCCGGTCGCTGCCCCAAGAACTGACCCGACTCCTGTCCGCCTCCCCTCGTCCCCCGGCCACATCCTAGGTCTCTGACCGCGGTAGCGAGACCGACAGGGCCCCACTCTTCCTTGGCACGGCGGCCCGATTGCCTACCTTTGCTTCTGGGGATCGCCCGCTCTCGCCCCGGCTCTCCGCTCATCCCCCTACTGCCCGGAGTCTTGTGTCGAGTCCTGTTGACGTGCTCTCCTCTGGCCGGATTGCTTTGGCCGTGCCGGTCCGGATCGGGCGATGCACTCCCGTGCTGCTTGCCGTCGTGCTCTCTGCCGCGGCCAGGCCGGTAGTGGCACAGGAGCCGACTTGGCCCGTCAACTCCATGGACCGTCCCCGGCCGCCGGTGGTGGATCCCGGCCCCCCGGGGCCGCCGGCTCCGGCCCCGGCCGATGCGGTGGTACTGTTTGCCGGGAGCGATCTCGCAGAGTGGCAAGCTGAGGACGGCGGGCCGGCGAAGTGGCTGGTGCAGGACGGCTCGGTCGAAATCGTCCCGGGCACTGGCGCCATGCATACCCGGCAGCGGTTCGGGGACGCGCAGCTTCACATCGAATGGGCCGCTCCGGCCGTGCCGGAAGGGAGCGGGCAGGAGCGGGGAAACAGCGGCGTCTTTCTCATGAGCCACTACGAGGTGCAGGTACTCGACTCCTGGCACAACGACACCTATGCCGACGGACAGGCGGCGGCGCTCTACGGGCAGTCGCCCCCGCTGGTGAACACGAGTCGCCCGCCGGGTCAGTGGCAGAGCTACGACATCGTGTTCCGGGCGCCGCGCATCGGGGTCGATGGAAAGCTGCTGGCGCCGGCGCGCGCCACCGTCTTTCACAATGGCGTGCTGGTGCAGGACGGCGTCGCCTTCACCGGCGGAACCGTGCACGGGAAGGCGGCAGTCTATCAGGCGCACGACGATCGGCTGCCGCTGCTGCTCCAGGACCATGGCAGGCCGGTGAGGTTCCGCAATATCTGGATCCGGCCTCTGGCCCCGCGCTGACTGGCGCGGACGGTTGCCGCATTTCGTCGCGAAGCCGCTTGAAGCCCCCCTGAAGGCCTGGGCGCCCCTTCGCCCTGTTTGGGGTCAGGACGCGGGCTTGTTGATCCACTTCGCCACGCCGCCGTGAGTTGCACACGTCGCCGCGATGTTCTTGCTCATGGAATAGGTGCCATCCTTACACCGCGCGCTCGCGCCAGCCGGCGCCTTGGTGGGAGCGGCTGGCTTCGTGACGGGCGCCTTGGCGGGAGCGGGGGCAGGCGCGGGTTGGCCCAGCAGCGCGGTCGCGGGCGGCGGACCCGGTGTTATTCCCGCCGCTGAGGCGCTCGTGGCGGCGGCCTTCTGAGTCGTCGGCGCCTTGGCAGCCGCGCCGCCTTTAGAGGTGGCCGGGGCGGTCGCTGCCGCTGTCCCCGTCTTGGCCTCCGCGGGCGCCGGCTTCGGAGTCGTCGCCGAAGCGGTGGCCTTTGCCCCGCCGTGACCCGAACATGCGTCCGTTCCGGGCTTAGAGGTCGTGCCGTCGGCACAGGTGACGGTCGCGGGCGCCTGGCACGCGAGGAAGGCTGGAAGCCCAAGTGCCGGGATGAGGAAGTGCAGGTGACGTGAGCGGAGCCGCTTCATAGAAGCCTCCTGGAGAGTTTCTCCTGTGCCGACCCTGAAGAGAGCGCTGGTCACGTTGCGCCGGCCGGTGCTGGCATCTCACGGCGCCGGCGAATCAGCGCGCCCAGCCCCACGGCCGCGATGAGCGCCTCAAAGGGCACGGCCGGCATGGCCGCGGGCGTTGCGCGCGCCGAATCGAGAACGCCATTCCAGGCGGCGGCAGGGCCACCGGGGCCGGGATGAACAGACCAAATGCGAGGATGAGAAGGCCTGATGCGATCGCTACGATCGGGAAGCGTGCGGGAGCAGCGCGGGTGGAAGCCGTGGCGTCAGTGGCCAAGCGGGTACCGGGAGAAGGAGAGAGTGCGGCCTGACTCCTCGAAAGAGCTGCAGACGCAGGGCCTCGTCTCTGGAAAGCTATGTCGGGTACGGCGGCATGTGAACCTGGA
>JBGQJV010000342.1:0-4104 GCA_041499215.1 Gemmatimonadota bacterium
CATCTTCGATCGTGATCCGGACGGGCGTTACCTCGGTCCTCCCGGCAAGTCGGCTCCGCCGGGTGGCGCGCCCGACGTGAAGCTCGAGCCGTATGACAACGTCCTGATCTTCCGGCAGCCCGAGTGGGAGCTGCAGCGTACCGTCACGCTGACCGGCATGGTGCGCTACCCCGGTCGCTACGCCCTGGTAACCCGGACCGACCGGCTGCTGGACCTCATTCAGCGGGCCGGCGGACTCACCAAGGAAGCCTATCCCTCGGGGATCAGATTCTTCCGTACGATGGACCGCGGCGGCCGGATCGGGGTGGACCTGCCCCGGGTGCTGCAGAACCCGAAGTACCGCGACAATCTGATCCTCTCGGGTGGCGACTCCATCTTCATCCCCGAGTACACCCCGGTGGTGTACGTGAACGGGGCGATCAATGCGCCGATGTCCGTGACCTATGTGCCTGGAAAGGGCCTGGATTACTACATTGCGGCCGCCGGCGGCTACTCTCGCAAAGCGGACAAGGGTCGGGCCTACGTGACTCAGCCGAGTGGCAAGGTGGAGAGTGTCAACACCCGGTTCTGGTTCTTCCCGGACAGCAAGCCCCGCCCGATGGCAGGCGGGGCCATCTTCGTCCCCGAACGGGATCCCGCCGAAAAGCGCGACTGGCTTGCGACCGCGTCCGCGCTGGCGCAGATCATCGCCGGTCTGGCCACGACGGTGCTGGTGGTGAATAACATTAAGTGAGGGCGGACCGGCGGAAGGACGGACAGGCGGAAGGTGGCCGCTTCCGCCATTCTCGCCCCTTCCGCCCTTCCCGCTAGGCCTCGTCGATCCGCGGACGTCCGCCGCTGTCCCGCGCCGGCTTGGTCTCCTGCCGCACCGGCATCCCCGCCAGCGAGGGTTCGTAGTCCGGCACCAGCCGCTGGAGCAGCGCCCGTAGCTCCTCTGGCGGCCAGCCCTCCTGCGCCGCCGCGATAAGATCCCCCGTCACCGTGGACACGCCAATCGGCAGAGCCGAGTTTCGTGCCCGGAGCACCTTCGGATGTTCCGTCGGCGTCGCGTGCTCAGCGTCGAAGAACAGCTCTTCGTAGAGTTTCTCGCCCGGCCGGGTGCCGGTGAACCGGATCTCGATGTCCTTGCCGACCTCTTTGCCGGACAGGCGGATCAGGTCGGCGGCCAGGTCGGCGATCTTGACCGGCTCACCCATGTCGAGCACGAAAACCTCACCGCCCTTCCCCAGCCCGCCCGCCTGCAGCACCAGCTGAACTGACTCCGGGATCGTCATGAAGTAGCGGCGCATCTCGGGATGGGTCACCGTCACCGGCCCGCCGTCCGCGATCTGCTGGAGGAAGGTCGGGATCACGCTGCCCCGGCTTCCCAGCACGTTGCCGAAGCGGACCGCAACGAAGTTGTGGCCCCGCTCCTCGGCTTCGAGCTGCAGGATCTGCTCGGCAACCCGCTTGGTGGCACCCATGACGCTGGTCGGGCGCACCGCCTTGTCGGTGGAGATCAGCACCAGGTGGTCGACCCCGTGTTCGCTCGAGATCTCCACCATGTTGCGCGTCCCCAGCACGTTGTTGAGCACCGCCTCCGCGATGTTCTCCTCCATCAGCGGGACGTGTTTGTGGGCCGCCGCGTGGAAGACAGTGGATGGACTGAACCGCTCGAAGGTGTGCGCCAGCTGGGCAGCGTTCTTGACGTCGGCGATGACTGCGTGGATCGGGATGTGCGGGAAGTGCCGGGCCAGCTCCTGCTGGATGCCGAAGATGGAGTTCTCGCCATGACCCAGCAACACCAGCCGCTGGGGCTCGAGCCAGCAAACCTGACGGCACAGCTCCGAGCCGATCGAGCCGCCGGCGCCGGTGATCAGCACCGTCCGCTCCGTCACCAGGCCTTGCAGCTGCCGGAGATCGATCTTCACCGATTCGCGCCGCAGCAGGTCCTGGATCTCCACCTGGCGGAGCGCGAACGGGTCGAACCGGCCGGAGAGGATGTCGATGATGCCCGGGAGGGTGCGGGTCTTGACTCCCGCCTCGGACGCGGCTCTGACGACCTCGCGCACCACCCGGCCGGGTGCCGTCGGCATCGCGATCAGCACTTCTTTCACCCGTGTCTCACGGCAGATCCGGGAGGTATCCTGGAGCGACCCGAGCACCGGAACACCAGAGATCCGATGCCGATGCTTGGCCACGTCGTCGTCCACGAACCCGACCGGCTCCAGGCCGATGCCCGGGCTGACCTGGATCTGGCGCAGGAGCATGACCCCCGCGGAGCCGGCGCCGGCGATCAGCACAGGCTGGGCATCGATGTGTGAGGCGTGCGACCGGTGCCAGCCGATCGAACGTACCAGGAGCCGAGGCAGAGCCATGACCAGAGCGGTGAACATGGCGTCCAGCACCAGCACCGACAGCGGAACCCGATGCGCAATCACCCCCGCCGCCGGGAGCAGGACCGCGCCCAGGAAGAAGCTGACAACCCCGGACACCGTCGCACACTGCAGGATTGCTTCCAGGTCCGCGACACTGGCGAAGCGCCACAGCCGGCGATAGAGCCGGAAACCGAGGAGCAGCGCGAGCTTGATTGGCAGCGACGCCGCGATGTACGCCACTGCCACGGCGGCATAGCCCGGAGGCCACCCCAGGCCCTCAAACCGTACCACATGCGCTAGGTAGGTGGCGACCGGAAGAAGCAGGAGGTCAAGCGCGAGGAGATAACGGTTCCGGAGTCCGTTCCGAAGCAATGGTGTCATGCGCTGTTTGGGGTCTGAGCCTGACCGGAGGACTGCAAGTCCGGTGCAATGAAGAGTACAGCCTGGTGCAACATAGTCAATGTCAAGTCACATCAAGACTTAGGATAGCTTCACTCTTGCGCTCCGCCGGTCGCGTTGCCTAACCTTCCGCTCGCCCTGCGTCATTCACACACGGAGCCTTGATGTCGCTCCAACCCGGTCGTATCGCCCTGGTGACGGATGAGGACGCCCGGCCTGCCCGCCCGGATGCCTCGGCAGAGGCATTCGGGGGGATCTCCATCGACCGGCTGGTCGCACCTGACGAAGCCTCGATCCTCCTCTTAGCACCCCCGGGCCTCGGGACCGGTCACAATCTGGCCGCCCTCGTGGGTTGGCACCGCGCGCGGGGAGGGGGGGTCACCCTGGTGACCGGGTCGGAGCGCTGGGTCGGCATCGCCGCCGTAGACCGGGAGCTCCTCCAGCACGCCAGCCTCGATCCCGATACCTGGAACCCGGGCAGCTTGATCGCGCTTGGCGGACCGCGCGCTCGAACAGTTGCCTTTCCCGGGCATCGGCCGCTTACGGCGGTGCTGCTCGACCGGGACGGCACGATCATCGTCGATCGCGATTACCTCGCCGACCCCGAAAGAGTCACTCTGCTACCCGGGGCCGCCGCGGGCCTCAGACTGCTTGCCTCACAACAGCTTAGGCTCGTGGTCCTTACCAACCAGAGTGGGGTCGGGAGGGGGCGAATCAGCCTGGCGCAGCTGGGCCTGGTACATGGCCGCCTCAGGGCTGTGCTTACAGCGGAAGGAATCATCCTGGCGGGGATCTACAGCTGCCCCCATCGGAGCGACGCCGGCTGCAACTGCAGGAAGCCGGCGACTGGGCTCGCCCTTCGGGCCGCCTCCGAGCTCGACTTCGACATCGAGGGCGCCGTCGTCGCCGGTGACAAGCCCGCGGATATCGCCCTCGCCCGCCGGCTTGGCGTTCCCGCCTTCCTGGTGACGACTTGCTACGGCGGGTCTACACTTACGGACCCGACCATCCAGGCCGACTATCTGGTGGACGGGTTGGACGAAATGGCCCGGATCTGCCTTCACCCGGCGGGGCTCGCCGTTGCGGCGCCGCCCCCGAACGACTGACGGGGAGCCCCGCCTGCATGGCCTCGACCGATCCGCTCGCCCACGTCCGCCGGTACCTCGAGTCCAGTGCCGAGGTCAAGCGCCGCACTGCCGAACACTGCAGCGAGGCGATCGTGCGGGCGGTCGAACTGGTCACGGAAGCTTACCGGGCGGGAGGCAAGGTCCTGTTCTGCGGCAACGGCGGCAGCGCGGCTGATTGCCAGCACCTCGCGGCAGAACTGGCAAGTGCATCGAACCGCGAC
>JBGQJV010000343.1:0-4054 GCA_041499215.1 Gemmatimonadota bacterium
ATTACCGTCTTGTCGTCGAGCCGTTCGGCGCGGAGCAGGAACCCGGAGTCGCGATGGGGCCGCAGACCCACGGTGGTTCGAATGATCCGGTCTATGGAGCATTCGACCGGGGCGAGATTGACCAGTCGCCGCCGCCGGGCCACGGCCGGGGCTGCCGCCGGGGCGATTCGAGAAGCGCAGCCCCCGACCGCGATGCCCAGTGCGGCCGAGCCGCCAGTCTGGATGAACAGGCGTCGGTGCATGTTTCGCCCTCGTGGGGTGTGGGAGCAAAGGATCCGGGCAGCACCCGCTCGAGCGGCATTGCTGGGCCCCGGGCCCCGGGCCCTCTGAATCTACGATCTCCGCACTAACCTGCACTTCACCCTCAAGGAAAACACCCTCAAGCGGAGCGACCTGGACGACTTCGTCGCCTGCTACCGGCAGAAGGACCGGACCAGCCGCAAAGAGAGCGAGCGGTTCAGGAGCTTCACCCACGACGAGCTGACCAAACGCGACAAGGTGAACCTCGACATCTTCTGGGTCAAGGACGGGGCACTGGTGGAAACACGAGCGGGGCCGGAGAGCATCCCGGCCCCGCGTCGTCCGCCACAAGTCCGCGACTGGCTCAGGCCTTGGTCGCAGCTCCGCTGCTCGGATAGGCCTGGTCGCCGATCGGTTTTCTATCGGTCAACGATACATGTTCCTCGGCGGACCATCCGCCCCGAACCGCGTCGAGCTCGGCACCGCTCACCTTGCCCTTGAGATTCTTGAGCTTCATTCCCTTGGGGGTCTTGGTCTTGCCTTTCTTCGCGCCCATATCCAGCTCCTGTTGCGGGGGACGACGGGGAAGCCTGCTGTTGCCTGTTATACGTCGGCCAATCGGAATCCGTCTCAAGCGAGCTCTCGAACGATTCCCGAGGGGGGCTTGGGGGATTGCTTCGGGCCCGGTCCCCCCTCGCTGCGCTCGGGACAGGCGGGACCGGGACCCTCGCAATGACGGAAGCGGGTGGTGAGACGTCCCACTCCGGTCCGCACGTTCTACCGCACTACCACCCGGCCGGTCATCGATATGCCATGGACGGCGCAATCGTACTGATAGGTGCCGGCGGAGCCGAAGGTCAGGACGTAGAGATTCCCTGCGCTGCTGGAGATGGTGCTGCTGGGAAAGCTCGGGGCGCCGGTCGACTCCACGGAGTGATCGCCGCCCGCCCAGCGCCAGAGCACCCCCTGGCCTGCGGAAATCGTGTCGACCGCGGGGTTGCGGCCGCCGTTGCGCTCGCTGGTGAAGACGATGCCGGCCCCGACCGTCACCTCACGCACCGCGTTGGCGGTGGTGAGCGTGAAGTTCACCGGAGTAGCGATGCCCGCGACGGCGGCGGTCACGCCACCAACTCCTGCCGCCGCCGCGCCGGTGACCGTGGTGACCGCCTGGCCGTTCGCGTCGGTCAAAACCACTGGATTGATCGGAGTGACTCCCCCGGTGCCGACAAAGTGCACCGTCGCGCCGAGGATCGGGTTGGCGAACTGGTCGGTGACCGCCACCTTGACCTGCGCCGGGAACGAGCCGCCGATGATCCCGGTCTGCCCGTCGCCGGCGAGCCTGGTGAGGTTGGTCGCGGGGCCGGGGGTGGCCGTCGCGTGGAACGTGACCGGCGATCCGGACGCGCCGCCTAACGACGCCGTCGCGGTCTGGCTGCCGGATGACCGTCCCAGGGTCCACTGTGTGGCGGCAAGCCCGGCCGCGTCGGTCTGACCGGTTGGCGGCGACACCGCCGCGCCGGCGCCGGTCGTGGCCCAGGTCACCGTCGCGCCAGCGAGAGGCGCACCGTCCTCGTTCACGATCACCCGGAGCGAATCGGAGGGCTTCGTCGCCACGACGGCGGACTGGGCATCGCCACTCGCGACCGGAGCCCTGGCGATCGTCCTCGCCGGAGTATTGCTGGTGCTGCTGCTGCCGCCGCATGCGGCGATCATCGTCACGGCCGCCAGCGCCGCGCCCGTCCATTGCATCGACCTGCGCATACGTGCCTCCTCGAAGGAACAGCGGCCGCGCCCAGCGGCTCATCCGCTGGCGTGCCGAGACCGAAGGAATTGGGGAACCGAACGCTGAGTGAGACGATTGTGGCCGTCCTGGTCTCCGATCCAGTCAAGCAGGGGAGAGGAGCCCCGGAGCCGGGGATCCTCGGTGGGGTGCGGGTTACTGCTGGGGTTGAGGCTCGCCGTAGATGAAGTCATCCATCACGACGAGGTCGTTAGTTCCGCCGGCGCTCAGGTCCGCGATGCTGCCGTCCAACGCCGCGTCGCCACTGGTGATCACCACCCGATGCACGATCGACGCGGGGAACACCGCGCCTACGAACGAGAACGTCTGGGCTCCGGGTCGCGCGGGGGCCGTGAGGTCGGCCAGCTCGACATCGTTCGCGTCGAAGAACTGGACGTGGGTGGAGCCGGCCCGGTCGACGTCGGAGAACACGACCGCAAACCCCTTGACCAGGCCCGGTGTCTGGGTGTGTACCACATCGAAAAGGACCTCGGTGACGTTGCTGCCCACCGGCATGAACAACTTCCTGGGCGAGAAGGGCTTGAACTGAGCCGCCAGCCCGGCATTGATGGCACCGAAGCCGGTGCTGTCGACCCGGAAACCGGTCCCGGGCCCGGTCAACAGCGCTCCGCGCGTGGACGTGGCGTTGAAGAAATTCGCCGGAAAGGTGTCGACGTTGGTCAGCGCGGGCGGGACCCCATCCCAGTTGATCTCCCGGCGGCCGCTGTCCGCGGCCGCGGCGGCGGGCGGGTGCAGGAAGCCTCCGAGCGCGGTCCGGAATACCTTCAGCTTGGCGGCGACGGCGGCGCTGTCGCCGACCGCGGTGAAGGTTGCGGGACTGACCCGGGGGTCGCTGGGGGCGGAGCCATCACTGCAGGCACTGAGCGCCAGCACTGCCAGGAACGCGGGGAAGACCAGCGGCTTCATTTCTTGCTCCATCGAGAATCGGATTGCCTGCTGACCCGGGCAATCCTAGCGATCGGTGTTCGATGGAAGTATCAGCCATGGCGGCACGGGCGGCGGGGAGTTTGCGGAACGGCGGTGTCGGCCGGAGGACTACAGGGGGTAACTCTCACTGGTGACTGGCCTGAGGACCATGCCGTTCCAATCGAATTCAGGCCGACGGGCCCGGGCCATAATGTTGCCACCATTCAAGGGTGGGCCCGAATGGCCAGCCGGGCGATGACGCCGTCCGCCGGCGCGCCGTATATCTCGCCCGTCAGCTCCACCCCAGGAGCTGCCAGCCAGCTGGCGCCGCCGAACAGTGCCGCCCGGTCGAGATTGACCTTGACGCGGCGGCGGTCGGTGTCACCCACAGAGTTGGTGAAGTTGACCCGGACGCGAGGTTTGAGCCGGGTGTAACCGGCGCCGCCGTAGGGCCTGAGTCGCCCGCCCAGGAGCGGCCAGCCGACGGCCGCTTCAAGACCCAGGGTGCCGGGCCGGAACTCATCGTCCGAGCGGGTTCCACCGAAGCACTCGCTGGCCGGGTCGCGCAGGGCGTCGTCATCGCACGTGATCGGCGCGTGAATCACGCCAAAGGTGGCGTGGGCCCGGAGGCCGACGGTAAGCCCCACGGGCGCCAATGCGGCCGAACCGGACAGCGCGACCGCGAAGAGATTCGCCTTGACCTGGCTTACCCGGACGGGCGGGATCCAACTGCCCTCCAGCTCCAGCCCGTGGCCGATCGCGAGAGCTACACGGGGACGCAGCAGCCCGGGCAGGAGGTTGATGTTCTCGGGCCCCTTTCCCGGGCGGCAGACGGTCGGGGTGGCGAGGCGGTCGCTCACCCGCGGCAGCCGCGCTGCTTCGAGGCCGAAGCGAAGACGGTGGGTGGGAGCCGCCGGCGCCTCCACCCGGCTGAACACGATCGGCAGCGACACCAGGGCCAGCGCCCGGGCTTCGTGCGAGCCGGCCGCCGGGAAGCAATCCCCCTGAGCGGCGAGAGTACCGGGGAACTGCCCGATCAGGCAGGCGATCCAGAGCGCCCGGCGCATCACCGCGCCACGATGGTGCCGCGCATCCCGCTGTTCCGGG
>JBGQJV010000344.1:0-4020 GCA_041499215.1 Gemmatimonadota bacterium
CCCATGCGCCCGAGTCGCTTTGCCATGGCCGCCGCCGTCCTGTTTGCGGCCGGCTGCGCGGCGGATCAGCACTCTCCCACCGATCCCGGTGGCATCCCGCCAGGAAGCGCGGAACCCTGGTCCGATCCGGCCACCTGGCCCAGCGGACAAGTCCCGGTCGCAGGGGACTCGGTGGTCATCCCCGCCGGCTTGACGGTGGGACTGGATGTGAGTCCTCCGGCCCTGCAGAGCCTGACTATCCAGGGCGCACTGATGTTCGGCAAAGAGGACCAGTCGCTGACGGCCGGCTGGATCGTGGTGGGTGGCACCCTGCAGATCGGCACCGAGGCGTCTCCTTACACCAAACGGGCAGTGATCACGCTGACCGGGACCGGCAGTGCCACCAGTCCCGATGTTTTCGGCATGGGCAACAAGGTTCTCGGGGTGACTGGCAAGATTGACCTGCACGGAGAGCGGCGATCCGGGTGGACCCATCTCGAGCAGACTGCCGCGGTCGGGGCAACCTCCATCGAGCTCGCGACCAGCCCGGGCTGGAGAACCGGCGACCGGCTGGTGCTGGCGTCCAGCGACTACAACCCCGACAGGTTCGAAGAGGCGTTGGTGGCGGGCGTGAGCGGCAGGACGGTGACCCTCACCGCGCCGCTCAAGTACGAGCACTTCGGGCAGGTCCTGACCGTGAGCGGGACTCAGGTGGATGAACGGGGCGAAGTGGCCCTGCTGAGCCGCAACATCACCATCCAGGGCGACACCGGGTCCACTCCTGGGTACGGCGGCCATCTCATGGTGCTGGCGGGTGCCACCGCCAGGATCGAGGGGATCGAGCTGTTCCAGATGGGCCAGCGCGGCCACCTCGCCCGGTATCCGATGCACTGGCACATGGCCGGGGATGTGACCGGCCAGTACTTCAGGAACAGCAGTGTGTGGCGGACGTTCAACCGCTGCGTCACGGTGCACGGCTCGGACAATGCCACGGTGCAGAACAACGTATGCTACGACCACACCGGGCACGGCTATTTCATGGAGGATGGAGCCGAGACCGGGAATCTGATCGAAGGCAACCTGGGCCTGGCCTCGCGGGTTCCGAGCGGCGCCGACCGGCTGCTCGGCTCCGACTCCAGGCCGGCCACGTTCTGGATCACCAATCCGGACAACACCATTCGGGGCAACGTCGCGGCGGGCTCCAAGGGCTTTGGGTTCTGGTGCGCCTTCCCCGCCTCTCCCACCGGTCTGTCGGTGGGCCAGCCCAATCTGCCCCGTACCACTCCGCTGCGCGAGTTCTCCGGCAATGTGGCCCACTCCAACAACAGCACGGGGCTCAACGTGGATGAGGGGCCCAAGCTGGACGGCACCACCGAGGTGACCAACTACGCCCCCCGGGCCGATCCCGCGGCCGAATCGGATCCGGTGATCGCCGATTTCACCGGGTTCCGGGCGTACAAGCACTTCGGCCGGGCGGTCTGGCTGCGGGGCAGGTACCTCAAGCTGTCGAACTCGCTGCTGGCGGATAACGCGATCGGCGCGACCTTCGCCGCCAACGAGACCTACGTCGCCAACACCACGTTCATCGGCCAGTCCGGCTCGATCAGCCGGCTGCCTTCGACCACGATTCTGCGGGGCTATGAGTTCTACGACGGACGGGTCTGGGCCGACCAGGTGAAGTTCATCAACTACACCGCGGCCACGACCGTTCCGGCCAGCGGGCTGGGCTACAACCGGACCAATGCCTTCCCGATCGACCCGCAGAACTACGCCGGGCGGATGACCTTCATCAACGCCAATGAGGTCTTCCTCGAGGATGCCCACCCGGACAAGGACGGCGACAAAGCCGCCGTCTTCCTCGACCACGACGGGGCCGTCACCGGCACCGCAGGCCGCTGGGTCATCGCCAACACCCCGATCCTGGTCACCGGCGCCTGCACCTACCGGGCGGCGTGGAACGCCCACGTGTGCACCAACCGGTTCGTGAACCTGGCGGTCAACTCCAGCGCCGGCGAGGTGGTGGCTCCGCTCACCATCCAGCGGGACGACGCCACCAGCCTGCTGTTGAGCGGCACCGGCAACGGCACCGACCACGCCGCCCTGTCGGCCATCCCCGGCCGCGGTTACGCCGTGCAGTGGAGCGGTGCCACTCCGACCAGCCCGCGCTTTTATCTCAACAGCGCGAACCCGGGCGACGCCCTGTACCTCACCGTGCCGTATCCGGCGGTGCCGAGCAAGATCCAGCGCGACTATTGGGATGGTAACCCGGTGACCACGGCCGCGAGTCTGGCGGAGCTCAACGCCTCGGGCGGCGAAAAGTACTTCTATGACGCCACCAGCGGGACACTGTCGCTCAAGCTGATGGCGATGCCGGACCGGGACTGGGCGACCCTCTTCGTGCGGCCATAAAAGACGCTGGCCAGTCGAAAGCAGCGGGAGCGGCGGGAGGGGCGGGACGTTGTTCCGCCGTTTCTGCCTCTTTCGCCGTTCCCGCCTGCGGTGCCAGCACCCCCAGCACCCCTTCCAGCAGTTCGGCGGCACCAAACGGCTTGAGCAGAAAACCCGAGCGGCCTCCGGCGATTTCAGGCAGGGTGGCGAACCGCGGCTCGCCCGAGACGAACAGCACCGGCAGATCGGGCCAGGACTGACGCACCTGCACCACCAGAGCGTCTCCCAGGAGACCCGGCATCTGCACGTCGGTCACCAGCAGGTCCACCGGAACGTGGGTGCCTTCCAGCAGACGCAGCGCCTCCACTCCGTCGCCCGCAACCACCACGCTGTATCCCTGCCGCTCCAGCACGCGCTGCATGGCGCCCCTCGCGTCCGGATCGTCATCCACGATCAGGACCTGCACGGGGAACAGCGTGCACTGCAGCGCACTGGCGAGGTCGTCGAGCGGTGTGGTCATTTGGGAGTGCGGTGGAGCGTTTTCCGAGTGGATCGGAAAGAGCGCCCAAGATCGGAGGCAACCGGCCCGCCGTCAAGCGGGGAATTCACCAGCTTGACGGCGAGGAACTGTGGATACTGTGGAAGGTGTGGAAAAACAGTTCCGAGTTCCGAGTTCAGAATTCCGGAATCGCCTCCGGAACTTGACGCCTGGAGCTCGGAACTTGGAACTCGGAACTCTCTACTGCAGCTGGATCTTGCCCAAGCGTCCAGTGCCGGAGAGGGCGAGCCAGATCCGTTTGCGCACCGGATCGGTTACCACGTGACGGACCACGCACCCCGGCGTGGGGATCCGAACCGTCTCCATCTTCTCGGTCCTGGGATCGAACGCAATCATCAGATTCGAGCGGGCCTCGTTATACCACACCCGGCCATCGGTGCCGATCGTGATGCCGTACGGTCCCGAGTTCGCGGTCGGCGAAGGCCACTCGCGGACCTTGCCCGTCCCGGGATCCAGTGCGCCGAGATAACTGCGTGCGAAGTCGGTGTAGTACACCGTGCCATTCGCGGCGACCGTAAGGCGGCGCGGCCGGGCCTCACTGTTGGGGAGGGGGAACTCCTGCATCGCCCCGCTGGTGGGATCGACCCGGCCCAGCTTGTTGGTGCCCAGCATGGCAATCCACAGCGACCCGTCGGGCGCGGGGACGAGGCCGTAGGGTATCGAGCGCTGGGTTGGCGCCATCCACACCTCGGCCTTCCCGGTGGCGGGATCCAGCCGGCCATAGCTGTTGTTGTTGGCGTCGGTGAACCACAGCTTGCCCTGGTGGTAGATCGGCGTGTGCGGATTCCTGGCCTCCTCCGGCAGGGCGAACTCGTCGATCTTCCCGGTCTTCGGATCCAGTCTGCCCAGCGCGCCGATTCGCTGAGCGGTGTACCACACGGCCCCATCCGGTGCGACCACCAGACCGTGCGGGCCGGATTCCGGAGTCGGCGTGGGCCAGTCGGTGATCTGTCCGGTGGCTGGATCCAGGCGGCCGATATAGCTGTTGCTCTGGTCGGTGTACCACACGATCCCGTCAGGACCCACGGCGGGATCGTGCGGGAAGCTGTTGGGGCGGGGAATCTCGTACTCCACCACCTGCGGTGCCTGGTCGG